>CALMZR010000029.1 GCA_937870845.1 uncultured Chloroflexota bacterium | reverse complement strand
AAACGGGAACCGGCGGCGGCGACCAGGCGCCTCCGGCTGGCGGCTAAGCCACCGAGATCGCGGTGGCGATTCCGGTCGCCACCGCGATCGGCACGATCTCCCGTCTTCGCGTTGCGCTACTCATCGGGAATATCGAACGCATTCACCACCGCCCGCTGCAACCCCGGGTGCCGGTCGAGCAGCCCGTCCACGCTCATGCGCAGGAACGCCGCGAGCTGGATGAACTCCAGCGGCGAGAGCGACAGCTTCACGAAATCGATGTCCAGCTCGACTACGTCGTCGTCGCCCAGGGCGTCCTTCGGTCGGCGCGACACGCGGCAGCCGGTCTGCAACCCCGTCTCCGGCCAGACCATGTCGAGCACCTCGTCTAGCTCCGCGGCGGGCCGGGGCGGCATGCGCGTGGCGCCCTCCTCCGGTTCGGCGACGATCGGTTCGTCGGTCATGCCCCTTCTCCCAGAAACGGGTAAGCGCGATTACAGCGCATCTCGCTTCGTCCACGCACGATGATCGCACGGGGCGACATCCCCTGGCGCTTCCTTGAGGCGTCCGGCATCTGCACAGGAAAGGATGGGATATGATCGCGCACGCACGCCGCGGAGACACGCGGCCAACCCGACGCGCCGTCCTCGGCGCGGGCATCGGGCTCGGGGCCGCGCTCGCTTCCACTCGCTTCGGGCCCGTTTTCGCCCAGGAGGGAACCCCGGCGGGCGACGACGAAGCGCGGGCCATCGTCGGGGACGTCGTCGACTTCACGCTCACCCCCGAAGGACGGTGGGACGGCCCCTTCAGCTCGGTCACGCTCAAACTCCACCCCGGCTGGTTCGACGGCGGCGACGCCTGGTTCATCCGCACCGACGCCTCGGATCAGGCGTTCGCCGAGGCGGAAAAGCTGGTGTATGTGCCGCTGCTGCGGAACGCGCTCGACGCCGAAGGCTCCTACGCCACGCTCTACCGGTTCACCGCCGGCGCCGAGGGGCAGCGGCCGGTCCTCTCGACCGTGCCGACTGAAGAGAACTTCACCTCGGCCTTCCAGGTGGTCGACGTCGCCTTCAGCGGCGACCTCGAGCTTCTCGACTCGGCGGCGGCGATCGCGGCGGCGGCCGCGGCCGGCACGGTCGCGCTCGAACCGACCGGGATCATCGTCAACTACCCCCTCGTCGTCTGGCCGGGCGGCGGCCTGGCCGCCGATCCGGAGCTGGCGATGCCGCTCGGCGCCGGCCCGTTGACCGAGGAGCCCGATCTCGAGCACGGGACCGTGACGTTCAAGCTGCACCAGTGCTACCCCGGCAGCCGCTACATCGCCACCGACACCTCGGCCGTCCCCATGGCCCCCATGATGGGCGTGGTCGGCAGCGCCCCGACGCAGCTCCTGCGCGACGTCAAGGCCACCGCCCCGATCTATGTGTTCGGCAACGGGCTGCCGGGTCCGGGAGTGATGGGCTTCCAGCCCGCGGTCTTCAATGCCAAGGCGGGCGATGTGCTCTGGAGCCCGTTCTGGGACCACTTCGTCGTGATGTGGAAGGATCCGGAGCAGGCCACGGTCCTGACCAGCGAGGCCGAGATCATGGCCGCGGTCGAGGCGGGCACGGTCGAGCTCTTCACCGGCACGCCCGACACGCACCCGGACGGGTTCGTTGTCAACTGCCCCGCTCCGGTGCTGGCCCCGAATACCTATGATCCGGCCGAATTTGCCGCGGCCGCGACGCCCGCGACGTAGGGTATCGGGTGACGGGTGACAGGTGTCGGGTGTCGGGTGTCGGGTGATGGACGGAGGCATCGAGGCGCGACGCCAGCCAGCAACCACCAACACCCGACACCCGTCCCCCTGCCGTATGCTGAAATCTGCACTGGGCCATCCGGTGTCTCCTGAACCCGATCGATCTCAGGGGACGACGCGCATCCTGGAGGTGTACGCCTTGCCCGGTTGTCCCGGTTGGCGTCGCGCCCTAACCCTGGCCACGATGGCCAGGCTCGCCGCGGTCCCGGGCGTCGAAGTCGTGGTGCAGAACATGTCGGCGCCGGAGACCCGCGTGCCGGAGGCGGTCGTCGCCTCGCCGACCTGGGTGCTCGATGGGCGACGCATCGCGCTCGGCAACCCCGACCCGGAGTGGCTGCTGAAGCGCCTCGGCGTCCACGACGACTGAAGGAGCCTGAACCGTGGCTGCACGTGGCGCTATCGATATGTCGATTGGAAGCGAAGGGCCGTCTCTCTCGCATCGGATGGCCTCGTTGATGCGCCGCGGAACCGCCCGCCGCCCGACGCCAACCGACGACCCCGCGGTGAAACTCGGCTACCTGCGCCATGTCGACATCCTCGCCCCGCTCTCCCCCGACGAGCACCAGTGGGTCGCCAACAACACGACCATGGTCACCTGTCCCCGCGGCCGCATCTTCTACACTCCGGACGATGCCGGTGAGGTGATTTTCCTGCTCAAGCAGGGCCGTGTCTCCCTCTACCGGCTCACCCCGGAAGGGCGAAAGCTGACGGTGGCCACGCTCAGCGCCGGCGCTTGCTTCGGCGAGATGGGGCTGCTGGGACAGGGCATGTACGGCTGCCACGCCGAGGCCGACACCGACTGTCTCCTCTGCGTCATGAGCCGCTCCGATTTGCAGGCCCTCATGCGCCGTAACCCGGAGGTCGCCATCCGCCTCCTCGACGTGCTCGGCAACCGCCTCCTGGAGCGGGAGCAGGAGATGGAGCAGCTCGCCTTCCGCGGCATCCCGGCCCGTCTGGCCGCGCTCTTGCTGCGCGAGGCGGACGCCTTCGGCACGGTGACCGGGCGCAGCCACCAGGATTTCGCCGACCGCCTCGGCTCTTACCGGGAAACCGTTAGCCAGACCCTCGGCCGCTTCCGCGCCGAAGGCCTCGTCGCCGTCGAGCCGAAGCGCATCCGCATCCTCGACGAAGACGGCCTGCGCGCCTACGCCGAAGGGTGACCGCCGTTCTCGCCATCACCCACGGAGGGTTCCGCCATGCTTCCCCGTTCTTCACACCGCCTCAACCGCCTCAACCGCCGCACGGCGCTCGCCGCCGCCCTGGCGACTGCCGCCGCCTCGCTCGCCGCACGCCGCCTCTCGGCCCAAGACGATCCGGGTGACGCCTTGAACGTCTCCACCACCGGCTGGCAGACCGACTTCAGCAAGCACTCCGTCCCCCTCTCGGAGTTCCGCTCCGGAGGCCCGCCCCGCGACGGCATCCCACCGATCGACGCGCCAACGTACGTCTCGCAAGCCGACGCCGACGCTTGGCTGGCCCCCGAGGAGCCGGTGATCGCCGTCGCTCTGGAGCAACCGGACGGCTCCGTCGCCGCCCGCGCCTACCCGCTGCAAATCCTGCTTTGGCACGAGATCGTCAACGACACGCTGGGCGAAACACCTGTGGCCGTCACCTTCTGCCCCCTCTGCTACACCGCCATCGCCTACGACCGCCGCCTGGACCCCGACGGCACGGTCTACGACTTCGGCGCCACCGGCAACCTGCGCCACAGCGACCTCGTCATGTGGGACCGCCAGACCGAGTCGTGGTGGCAGCAGTTCAGCGGCGAGGCCATCGTCGGCGAGCTGACCGGCTCCCGATTGACCTTTCTCCCGGCCCAGATCGTAAGCTGGGAATCGTTCAAGCAGACCTACCCCGAGGGCGACGTCCTCTCCCGCGAAACGGGGTTCTCCCGCCCCTACGGCTCCAACCCCTACCCCGGCTACGACGACGTCGATAGCAAGCCGTTCCTCTTCGACGGCGCGGCCGACGACCGCCTCCCGCCCATGGAGCGCGTCGTCGGCGTCGTCCTCGGCGATCAGGGCGTCGCTTACCCTTTCCCAGCGCTGCAGGAGACGCGCGTCATCGACGACACGGTCGATGAAACCGACCTCGTCGTGCTCTGGGCCCCCGGCGTCAACTCGGCCGTCGATACCCAGGAAGTCGTCGAGGGCCGCGACATCGGCCAGGCCGGCGTCTTCCGCCGCGACCTCGACGGCCGCGCGCTGACCCTCGCCGCCGGGCCGGGCGACGACTTCACCGACGAGGAGACCGGCTCGACCTGGAGCGTCTCCGGATTGGCGACCGACGGCGAGCTGGCCGGCGCCCGCCTCTCTCCGCTCCCGCATACCGTCGTCTTCTGGTTCGCTTGGGCCGCATTCCAGCCGCAGGGTCACCTCTGGCAACCGGCGTCGTGACTTTCTGACACCTATTGCGAACAGACGTTCGATTCGTATACTGGGAAGCTGGCAGGCGCCTCCCCGCGTCGGCGCCGGGTGTTTCACCATGGAGCGGGCGACCATGAGCGACAGTCAGCGGCAGCCAGAGCAAACCACCGACGCGGCGGACGCCGACACCCCGGAGTGGGACGGCCAACCGAGCCCAACTCAGGAAAGGGACGCGCTGCGCGAGGACGGGCCAGCGCGCCAGGGCAGCGACTTCGACCCCACCCCCTACATCCGGCAGCTCCGCGGCCGCGGCGGCGGCTCCGACTACCTCGACGTCAAATGGCGCCTCCTCTGGCTGCGCAAGGAGCATCCCGACGCCGAGATCGTCACCGAGCTCGTCCAGCACGACCCGCAGATGGCCATCTTCAAGGCCACCGTCACCGTGCCTACCGGCGGCAAGGCCACCGGCTACGGCAGCGAGACCGCCAGCGACTTCCCCGACTTCATCGAGAAGGCCGAAACCAAAGCCATCGGCCGCGCCCTCAACGCCCTCGGCTACGGCGCCCAGTTCGGCGACCCGGCGCGCAGCGAAGACCCTGCCCCAAGCCCGGCCAGAGAACGCCGCGCCCAGCCCCCGGCCCCCATGCCGCGCCCCGTCCCGCTCCCCCAGCGCGGCGAGCGACTGGAACCCCGACCCGTGCCGCAACCGGAGCTCGCCTCGCCCCCCAGCACGGCAGCCGATGCCCCCTCGCCAGCCGCCTCCGACCCCGAGCTGGTCGATTACTCCTGGAGCGCCTTCTGGCCCTGGGCGCGGGAGCGCGGCATCAACGGCCCGCGCGAGATCGAAAACCTCATCGGCCAGCAGGTGGCCGGCCTCTCCCCCGCCGAGTTGCGCGATCTGATCGTTGCGGCCGACGAACGGCGGTGACGTGCGCCGGACGGAGGGCGCGTCTTTCCGGACGTAACCTGGTGTCATTCCAAGCGGAGCGAGGAATCTCGGCGGCATGGAACGGCGCTTCCTGAGGAGCGAGACTCCTCCTTTGTCGGCTTGAGACGACGCGGGCAAGCCCCCGCCACACCTGGCGTTTTCCGCCTCGTATGTTTATCCTTGTTGCGAAAGTGGCAGGGTACAATCACCATCGAACGAGGGGCACGCCATGGCCGTGCATTCGCAGCGCCTCCGTTCATCGTCCGATTCGCCGTTTCCGGCCGAGCCGCACCACGATGCGCCCGCGCCGCGCCCGCCGAACCCACGCGGCATCCACGAGTGCGCCAAACGCGCCGTCTCCCACGCGGCGACCGTCGCCCTGCTCCTGCTCACTCTGGCGGTCGGGTACGTCGCCGCGCGGCAACAGGCGCCCGAGGCGCCCGGTATGCCGCGCTGGACGCCGGTGATGGTCCGCGCCCTGGCGGCGGCCGGCAACGTCGACGATGTCGTGCTGGTCGAAGGGAGGTTCGGGCTCGACACGCTTCCGGCCGGAAGCAAGGAAGTTGTTTTCTACCGACTCACCATTCCCCCCGGCGAAACGCTTACCGCCCTCGCCGGACCGTCCTGTGGTTGTCCCGGCTGGCCCGTCAGCGGCGGCGTCGGCGCCGAAGCGGTTCAATCCGGACGCTATCGGCTCAGCTTCGCGGCGCCGATCCAGGTGCAAAGGCGTGGCGTGGCGACCCTCGAGGCGATCCCCGCACACGTGGAGGTCGTCCTCGGACCCGGCGATGCCGCGATCTATCCCGAGTACACGGCCGATGCGGCAATCTCCGTCGTCGGCGACGACCCGGTGCAGCTCGTCGGCGTGGCCATCGTCGGCATGGAAAGCTCGGGAGCCCCAGCGCCAAAGCTGCCGCCGACGGTTCGGGGTGAAGAACTGAGCCGTTCCACCGCCGCGGATTGGGAGAAGCTCGGGACAGGAGCCGTTGCAGTGACGATCCGGCACGTCACGTTGCCGGCGGGTACGCAGATCGCTCCCTACGAGCCGATCGGGTTGGAGGCCATGCGGGTCGAACGCGGCAAGATCATGCGCTAGTTCTTTTAACCAGGCGCCACCGCGCCGAACCGCATGCCG
>CALMZR010000028.1 GCA_937870845.1 uncultured Chloroflexota bacterium | reverse complement strand
ACCATCCGTGAACGGCATAATGTCGATCTCGTTACGCCAAATAATACAACTGCGTCAACGGCAACCGCGCCGCCGGCGCAATCTCTGCCACGTCACCGTCAACCGTCACCCGATACGTCTCGGGATCGACCTCAATCCGCGGCGTCCGCGCATTCCGCACGAGATCCTTCTTCGCCACCGTCCGGCAACCCTTGACCGCGACGGCCCGGCGTTGAAGACCGAGTTTCTCCGGCACGCCGAGGTCGATCGCGGCCCGCGACATGAAGGTGACGCAACCGCGCGGGTTGGCGAGACCGTAAGCGCCGAACATCGGGCGGTAGTAGACCGGTTGCGGAGTGGGGAGCGAGGCGTTGGGATCGCCCATCAACGCCCAGTTGACCATCCCGCCCTTGACGATCAGCTTCGGTTTCGCCCCGAACGACCAGACCGGCCAGAGCACGACGTCGGCCAGCCTGCCGGGCGTCAACGAGCCGACGACGTGCGCGCAGCCGTGGGTCAGCGCCGGGTTGGTGGTCAGTTTCGCCAGGTAACGCAGGATGCGGTTGTTGTCGTTCCGGTCGCTGTCCTCGGGCAACGGACCGCGCTGAGACTTGGCGTGGTGAGCCATCTGAAAGGCGCGGGCGAAATTCTCGCCGGCGCGACCCATCGCCTGCGAATCGGAGGCCATGATGGCGAGCGCGCCGAGGTCGTGCAGGATGTCCTCGGCCATGATCGTCTGTGGCCGGATGCGCGAGTCGGCGAAGGCGACGTCCTCCAGGACGTGCGGGTTGAGGTGGTGGCAGACCATCAGCATGTCGAGGTGCTCTTCAAGGGTGTTGACCGTGTAGGGCCGGGTAGGATTCGTCGACGACGGCAAGACGTTCGGGAACGAGGCGATGCGCAGGATGTCCGGCGCGTGCCCGCCGCCGGCGCCCTCGGTGTGATAAGTGTGGATCGTGCGCCCGGCGATGGCGGCGATGGTGTCCTCGACGAAGCCGCACTCGTTGATGGTGTCGGTGTGGATGGCGACCTGGACGTCGAATTCGTCGGCGACGGTGAGGCAAGCGTCGATCGCGGCCGGCGTCGTGCCCCAGTCTTCGTGGAGCTTCAGGGCGCAGGCGCCGGCCCGAACCTGGATGCGCAGCGGTTCGTGCGTGGCGCAGTTGCCCTTCCCGAGGAGGCCAAGGTTGACCGGGAGCCGGTCGGCCGCCTGCAGCATGCGGCCGATGTTCCAGGGGCCGGGGGTGCAGGTGGTGGCGTTCGTGCCGGTGGCCGGGCCGGTCCCGCCGCCGAGCATGGTGGTGACGCCGCTGGAGATCGCCTCGTCGACCTGCTGCGGGCAGATGAGGTGGACGTGGGTGTCGATGCCGCCGGCGGTGACGATCTTCCCTTCCGCGGCGATGACCTCAGTGCCTGCGCCGACCAGCAGCGCGGGATGGACGCCGTCGAGCGCATCGGGGTTTCCGGCCTTGCCGACGCCAACGATGCGGCCATTGCGGATGCCGATGTCGCCTTTGACGACCCCCCAGTGGTCGACGATGAGCGCGTTGGTGATCACCAGGTCGAGAACGTCGACGGCGCGGGCGGACTGCCCCATTCCGTCGCGGATCGTCTTGCCGCCGCCGAAAGTGATCTCGTCGCCGTAGGCGGCGAAATCCTGCTCGACCTCGAGGATCAGATTGGTGTCGGCGAGCCGCACCCGGTCGCCGGTCGTCGGCCCGTAGAGATCGACGTACTGCCGACGCGGAATCTCCACCGTCATGCCTGCCCCTCGCTCGGATCGGGATCAGCGGCGACGAGAGCAAGGCGATCCTCGCCCGGCGCTCGATCGACGCGCCCGTTCGCCAGGCCGCGCAGGCCATGCACTTCGCGGGCGCCGCCGAACGTGACCAGCCAGACGGTGCGGTCCTGCCCCGGCTCGAAGCGAACGGCCGTGCCCGACGGAATGGCGAGATGCTTCCCCCAGGCCGCACGCCTGTCGAAGCGCAGGGCGCGGTTGACCTCGAAGAAATGGGCGTGCGAGCCGACCTGGATCGGACGATCCCCGGTGTTCTCGACCAGGATCTCGATCGTGTCGCGGCCCTGGTTGGCGACGATCGGCTCGTCCGCCGGCAGCACGGCTCCCGGGGCCTCCTCCCCGCCCGAGGGGATCGGCTGATGCACCGTGACCAGTTTCGTGCCGTCCGGGAAGGTCGCCTCGACCTGGATCTCGGAGATCATCGCGGCCACGCCGGGCATCACGTCGTCGTCGGTGAGGATCGTTTTCCCGTAGGCCATCAGGTCGGCGACGGAGCGGCCGTCGCGCGCCCCTTCCGCCAGCTCGGCGGAGAGGATCGCCACCGCCTCCGGGTAGTTCAGTTTCAACCCGCGCGCCTGCCGCGCCCGCGCGAGCTGGGCGGCGAGGTAGAGGAGCAGCTTGTCTTGCTCGCGCGGCGTGAGATGCACTCGCGCTCTCCTTGATGCCAAACGTCCGAATCGACCGTGCTGATTCGAGTCTAGCGGCGCCGCGCCCGCGAAAACGTCGTGCATGATGTCGGGTCTGGCCCGGATGGATTGGGCGACATGCACACAACTAGCGTGGATCGCCGCAGATCCGGGCCGGTTGGCCGCGCACGCGGAGCCGGGTATCGTACGGCCACGAGATTCGCCGGTAGCGCCGAGGAAGAAAACGCATGCAGCGCGCCGACACCGTGATCGAGAATGGGACCGTGGTCACCGCGGGCGGAGGCTACCCCGCGGACGTCGTCATCAGCGACGGAGCGATCGCCGCGCTCGCCACTGACGCAACGGATTGGGCGGCCGACGAGCGGATCGACGCCACGGGGCTGTGGGTGATGCCCGGCGGCATCGACGTCCACACCCACTTCGAGGAGCCGGATCCGCGCCTGCTGGAGGGGTTCGCCACGGGATCGGCGGGCGCGGCGGCCGGCGGCCTGACCGCCGTCGTCGAGATGCCCCAGGCCCACCCCACCACGACGACGCCCGACCACTTTCGGGAGAAGCGCCGCTGCGTCGAGGAGCACGCCATCGTCGACGTGGCGCTGTGGGGCGGGATCATCGGGCCGCCGGCGCAGTCGGCCGCCGATCTGGAAGGGATGGCGGCAGAGGGCGCCGCGGCGTTCAAATCGTTCATGGCCTCCTCGTCGCCGTTCTTCCCGGCGGTCGACCACGCGCAACTGCTGTGGGGCATGCGGGAGGCGGCGCGACTCGGGCTGCCGTACGGTCTTCACGCCGAAGACCATCAGCTTCTGAACGACGGCCTCAACAGGATGGCGCAAGCGGGGCGCAAGGACGCGCTGGCGCACGCGGAATCGCGGCCGCCGCTGGTGGAGACGGTCGCGGTCAATACGGCGTTACTGCTGGCCGAGGAGACCGGCTGCCACGTCCACATCTGCCACGCCGCCTCGGCCGGGGCGCTGGCGCTCATCAAGGCTGCCAAGCGGCGCGGCGTCCGCGTCACGTGCGAGACCTGCCCGCAGTACCTGATGCTCAATACCGACGACCTGGAGCGGCTGGCCGGGTTCGCCCGCTGCGCGCCGGCCTTGCGCGACCAGTCCGAGGTCGACGCCATCTGGGCATACGTGCTGGACGGGACGATCGATCTGATCTGCTCCGACCATTGCCCCTACACGGTCGAGAGCAAGGAGGCCGGCCGCAGCGACATCTTCCAGGCGCCGCTGGGACTCTCCGGGGTGCAGACGTTGCTGCCGGGGTTCTTCTCCGAGGCGGTGGTCCGGCGCGGAATGGCGCCGGAGCGGTTCGTCTCGTTGATCTCGTCCAATCCGGCGCGCATCTTCGGCCTCTATCCGCGCAAAGGGACGCTGGCGGTGGGAGCGGACGCGGACATTGCCCTGCTCGATCCAGAGGCGACCTGGACGGTCTCGGTCGAGGACGCGCTCCACAAGCAGAAATGGACGCCCTACGAGGGCAAGAGCATCACGGGCCGCGTCGCGCGCACGATCCGACGTGGCGAGACGATCTTCGACGACGCCCGGCGCGGAGACGACCGCATCACCGCGAAGCCTGGGTCGGGGCGGTTTCTGCCGCGAGGCTACGGGAAGGGAGACTGATGGCCGCACGCTGGATCGATCCCGAGCGCATCGAAAGCGCCATCGCCGCGCTGGCCGGGCACGGCGCGCATGGCGAAACCGGCGTCGCCCGCCTCGTCTACAGCCCGGAGTGGGTCGCCGCGCAGGACCAGGTCGCCGCCTGGATGGCGGAGGCCGGGCTACGCGTCGAGCGCGACGCGGTCGGCAACATCTGGGCGTATCTCGACGGCCGGGACCGCGAGGCAGCGATGGTCGTCACCGGCTCGCACGTCGACAGCCAGAATCCCGGCGGACGGTTCGACGGCGCGCTCGGGGTGATCGCCGGCATCATGGCGCTCTCGGAGTTGCGGGAGCGATTCGGGCAGCCGGAGCGGACGCTGGCGGCGGTCTCGTTGGTCGAGGAGGAGGCTTCTCGCTTTCCCACGGCCAATTTCTGGGGATCGCGCGCCATCATCGGCCGCATCGCCGCCGAGGAACCGAAGCGGCTGCGCGGCTACGACGGGGTGACCATGGCCGAGGCGATGCGCGACGCGGGCCTCGACGCCGCCCGCATCCCCGAGGCCAAGCGCGAAGACATTGGGACCTTCGTCGAATTGCACATCGAGCAGGGGCCGTTCCTGGAGCGCGAGAATTTCCCGGTCGGCGTCGTGGAGGCGATCACCGGGTATCGGCAGTATCTCGTGACCCTGGAGGGCGCGGCGAACCACGCCGGGACGACGCCGATGGACATGCGCCGCGACCCGATGGCCGGGGCCGCGGAGATCATCGGCGGGGTCGTCGACACGGCGCACCGCATGGGCCGCCCCTGCGTGACAACGGTCGGCCGGGTGAACGTCTCGCCGAACGAGCGGGCCGTCATCCCGCGGCAGGTCGCCTTCACCGTCGATGCGCGGTCGCCGCTGCCGGAGCAGCGGGAGACGCTGCTGGCCCGGCACGAGGCGCTGATCCAGGAAGTCGCCGAGCGCCGCGACCTGCGGCTCTCCTTGCGCGTCGATAGCGACCGGGGACCGGTGCGCTGCGACCCGGAAACCGTCGCCGTCATCGCGGCGGCGGCCGAGGCGGCGGGCGTGCCGGCGATGACGATGACCTCCGGGGCCGTCCACGACGCGATGCAGATGGCGGAGATCGCCCGCATCGCCATGATCTTCGTTCGCTCCCGCAGCGGCATCAGCCACAGCCCGGACGAGTTCACGGCGGCCGAGGACGCCGCGGCCGGCATCGAGGTCCTCGCCCGCGCCCTGCACACGCTGGCGTATCGGCCGTAACCCGAAGACAGGAGGCTCCGTGGCCGGAAGCGATCGTATCGTCGTGATGGTGACCTCTCCCCTGGAGCCCGAACACGTCGAGCGCATGGCGGGCGCGTACCCGGATCGGGTCGACCTCGTCTTCCGCCCGGACCTGATGCCGGCGCTGCGCTACATCGGGGATCACGGCGACCCGGCATTCCGGCGTACGCCCGAGCAGGAGAGGGAGTGGCACGGGCTGCTGCGGGAGGCGGAGGTGTTGTTCGACTTCCCGCAGCACGAGCGGTTTCCGCTGCTGGATCTGGCCCCGAAGCTGCGCTGGGTGCAGACCTCGTCGGCCGGGGTCGGCCCGCTCGTGCACCGGCTTGGGTTGCAGGATTCCGACCTGATCGTGACCACGGCCAGCGGCATCCACGCCCAGCCGCTGACCGAGTTCGTCTTTGCCGCACTCCTGTTCCACACCAAGAAGATCGCCCAGCTCCAGCGCGATCAGCGGGTCAAGGCCTGGAACCGCTTCTCGGGCGACGAGCTGGCGGGCAAGACCATGGCCATCATCGGCCCGGGACGGATCGGCCGCGAGATCGCGCGCATCGCCCGCGCCTTCGGCATGCGCGCCGTGGCTCTGGCCCGCGACGCCGATCCCGCCCGCGCCGAGGCGCTCGGCGTCGATCGCGTCTATGGCCGCTTGAACCTGCTGGAGATGCTGGCCGAGGCGGACTGCCTGGTGATCTGCGCCCCGCAGACACCGGAGACGGTCGATCTCCTGGGGCCGGACGAGATGGCCGCGCTGAAGCCGGGCGCGGTCTTCGTCAACATCGGCCGCGGCACGATCGTCGATGACGCGGCGCTGGAGCGGGGATTGCGCGACGGCCGGATCGCCTTCGCCGCGCTCGACGTCTTTCGCGAGGAGCCGCTGCCGCCCGACTCGCCCTTCTGGGAGCTGCCGAACGTGCTGATCAATCCCCACTCGGCCAGCACCGTCGACAGCGAGAACGCCAAGCTGACGGACATCTTCATCCGCAACCTGGGGCACTACCTGGCGGGGGAGCTTGACCAGATGGGGCCGCTGCTGGACAAGAAGCGGATGTATTAGGGGCGTCATCCAGTGACCCGGCGGCATCCGATCATCGCCGGTAGGGGCACGGCATGCCGTGCCCCATACGCATCAAGTTAAGCCTCCCAGGCTGGGGTCGAGCCAGAGTTGGAAGGCGCTGGGATGGGTTTTGCGGT
>CALMZR010000027.1 GCA_937870845.1 uncultured Chloroflexota bacterium | reverse complement strand
CTTCACCTTCCGCGGCGGGGCCCAGCTGGTGCGCGGCACGCCCTATCTGCCGGCCAGCATCACCGCCCGCCGCCTCGCGGCTCAGTGCCCGGCCAACGCCGAGTATTTCTGAGCCGCGCTGACAGAACGATCCGCTAGAACGGTGGCGGCGCCACACAGATCGGGATCCCTTCGTAGGTGTCGCCGATGAGGGACTGGTCCGCCGCCGCTACCACCCGGGCTTCTGGCGGCTCTCGTGCGGGCCTCTGCTCCCACGCGCAGAGCGTGACCGCGACGAACCTCGCCGGGGCGGGGCACTGGCGACCCTCGGTGGACCATGGTCCCCGGGTCCACTGACCATCCTGGGCCATGCAAAGCAGTAGCGGGCCCTCCTGCCCATGCGGTACGAAGTGAACCGTCGGCGAGGTGGCGTAGGGTGGCGCCGGCCGCCCCTGATCGGCGGCGCAGCCAGCCAATACGAAGACACACCCAACAATCGGACCTGATCGCATTGTTCGCCCCCCAGGGTGCGTTCTCGTGCAATCGTGCCAGTTCTTCCAGCGCGCCGGTGGCTGCGCCGATTTCCTGCATCAGGCGGCGATTGCCCAGGTAGACGGTGACCCCGTCGACATCGGCCCGCACGCCGCGGCCAGGCAGCGCCGCAAGCGACGGTGCGTCAAGCCCGGCGCCCTGCCGCAAGTCACGAAGGGCCAGGCGCTGCTGCGACGCCCTCGTCTGCGGCATCCTCACCTGCAACGCCTCCGCCGACCCCGAACTCGCCGGCCTCCGCTGCTGCCTCCCGCCAGGCGCCGTGTGCGGCGTCGATCCGGGGGAACCCGATCCCTGTTGCCAGGGAACATCGTGCTCCGGCGCCTCGAAATACGAGTGAACGCGACTCCCGGTCTCCGCCCGAGAGCGGCCATTCGCGCCTTGCGCTCGAACCGATTGGGGCGAGGACCGCCTGGCCCGCTGGAGCGGCTGCCGGCAAAGTGCGCGCAGCGGTGATAAGATCGTTTCGGGCGACGCACGGCGGCGTGCGTCTTTCCATACTGCACGGAGGGAGCCATGGACGATTTGACCTTCGACCGCCTCGCCCGCCTCGTCTCCGCCGATGCCTCGCGCCGCAAGGTCGTGAGGTCCGCCGGCGCCTCCGCTCTCGGCGCCCTCGGCCTCGCCGCATTGCTCGGCGCCGAAGAAACCAGAGCCAAAAAGGACGGCAAGAAAAAGCGCCGCTGCAAGAAGACCGTCGGCGCGAGCTGCAACCCGCCCGGCAAGAAGTGCTGCCGCGGCCTCGCCTGCCAGGAAGGAAGCTGCTGCAAGAAGCTGGGAACCAAGTGCACGGACGGCAGCGAGTGCTGCGGGACCGGCATCTGCGACAACGTGACGCCCGGATCGCAGAACACCGTCTGCTGCAACCTTGCGGGGAATTTCTGCAGCAAGGATCGGGACTGCTGCGAGGGCTTCACCTGCAACGAAGACACCAACGAGTGTGAGCTGGAAACCTAGCTAGCAGCGCCGGGGCGAAGTCTCTCGCACAAGCGGACCTCGTCGCCGATGGCCCGGCCTGGTTCACGACCCGAAATCGCGCTCGATGGGGCCGCTCCCCCTCGCCCTGCCTGCGGGGTGAGGGGCCGGCGCGGGGCGCGTCCCAGCACCCTTGATCCAAACGAACAAATGTTCTATTCTGCGGCCGGAGGTTCACCGCCAATGGCCCAGAAACCTGCTGCCCCAACCCGAGTCCCGCCCCGCTCCATCGATGCCGCGCCTGCGCCCCCGCCCAAGCCATCCCTCGCCTCCGCCGAGCGCATCGCCGACGAGATCATCGCCGCCATCGGCCAGGCCACCCCCGGTCACCCCCGGCACGCCCCCGATCCGTCCAGCCGGTTGCCCATCGGCAACGTCCTCCGCCTCAGCGACGTCGACCCCGAGCCTGTCCGCTGGCTCTCCCCCGGCCGCCTCGCCCTCGGCAAGATCACCGTCCTCGACGGCGACCCCGGCCTCGGCAAATCCACCCTCCTCTGCGAGCTCGCCGCCCGCCTCACCCGCGGCGAACCCCTCCCCGGCGGCCAGCCCGGCCCACCCCGCACCGTGATGATCCTCTCCGCCGAAGACGACCTCCACGACACCATCCGCCCCCGCATCGACGCCGCCGGCGGCGACCCCAACCGCGTCATCTCCTTCCTCGCCGTCCCTGACGATACCGAGTTCGGCCGCCCCTTCGTCATCCCCGGCGACGTCCCCGTCCTCGAAGGCGTCGTCCTCCACACCGAAACCGCCCTCGTCATCGTCGATCCCCTCATGGCCTACCTCCACCGCCGCCACAACGCCAACAGCGACCAGGACGTCCGCCGCGCCCTCGCCGCCCTCAAAACCCTCGGCGAGCGCACCGGCGCCGCCATCGTCGTCGTCCGCCACCTCAACAAATCAACCAGCGCCAATCCCCTCTACCGCGGCGGCGGCAGCATCGGCATCATCGGCGCCGCCCGCTGCGGCCTTCTCCTCGCCCCGGACCCGGACGATCCCCGGCGCCGCATCCTCGCCGCCACCAAAGGCAACCTCGGCCAGCCGCCCCCCTCGCTCGCCTTCCGCCTCGAATCGGTCCCCCGCCTCGGCGTTGCGCGCGTCGTCTGGGAAGGCGAATCCCCCCTCACCGCCTCCTCCCTCCTCCAGGCCGCCGCCGAAACCCCCGAGACCCGCTCCGCCCTCGACGACGCCCGCCACTGGTTGCGCGATGCCCTCGCCAGCGGCCCCCGCCCGGCCAAAGAGATCCAGCAGGAAGCCGCCGTCCTCGGCATCGCCCCCCGCACGCTCAAGCTGGCCCGCAAAGCGGAGGGCGTCATCGCCCGCAAGGCGCAGTCGCCAGGAGGCCCGTGGCTGCTCTCTCTCCGACCGTCATAGCGCACGTCGGCCGCGAAGCCACGCCTCCTGTGTCCCGTCCCCTTAGCCCCCTTAGCCCCCTTGGCCCCCTTCGGCAGCCTTCCGCGGCATCCCGCAGGGCTCCTCCCGTCGCCGTCGCCCCCCTCCAGGCTCGACGGTCGACAGGGGAAGGCATCGGGGGCTATCCCACCGCGAGTTCGGCTGCCGGGGCGGCGAAGCCCCTCTCCCCGCGCACGGGGAGAGGGGTTGGGGTGAGGGGCGCACGGGGCCGGGCGCCCCCTGGGCGGCGGTTGGGGGGTGAGGGCAGGTCGTCGCCAGGCGCCATCGCCCAACCTGTGATAGAACTTCATCACCCTTTAGTCCCTGATCGCCGGTGATCCGGGACGATACGGGCCATGATGCCCGTGCGCGCAGGGAGTGACAGCTTGCTCGTCCGGGCATCCCCGACAGCCGCGGCAAACCTCGAAGCCAACCCGAGAGGCAGCGCACCCAGCGCACCCCCGCGCCGCTTGCTTTCCCTTCCTCCGTATCCGGTTGAGCAACCGGCAGTTTCGCCGGCTGCGAGGCAAAGCCCCCCTCGCCCTGCGCACAGGGAGAGGGGGGTTGGGGGTGAGGGTTCGATGCGCCCTTCACCCAAATCCCGTGCGAGTCGTGAGCCGAACGTCGAAAGTCGGAGGTGAGCCGATCGTCGTGATCACCCTGTAGGGGCGATGCCTGCATCGCCCGCGTCGGCCGTCAGCGAGTCGAGGAGGAAAAGGCAATGACCGGGAAGATCTCGCGAAGAGGACTGGTGAAGGGGACCGCCGCGGCGGCCGGGGCGGCAACCCTCGCCCCGATGAGCAAGCGCAGCACGGCCTTCGCCGCGCCCGCCGTGCTGAAGCAGAACGGCCCCATCGAGGTCCTCTACTGGGGCTCGTTCTCCGACGTCCTCGGCGAGGCCGAGCAGGCCGTCGTCGACATGTTCAACGAGTCCCAAAGCGACGTCGTCGTCAACTACCAGTTCCAGGGCAACTACGAGGAGACGGCGCAGAAGCTGACCGCGGCGTTGCAGGCGCGGCAGGCGCCGGACGTCTCGCTGCTGTCGGACGTCTGGTGGTTCCGCTTCTACCTGGCCAACGCCTTGGCCCCGCTCAACGACCTCATCGCCGCCAACGAGGTCGACACCGCCGATTACGTCGATTCGCTCTACAACGAGGGGGTGCGCGACGGCACGTCGTTCTGGCTCCCGTTCGCGCGCTCGACCCCCCTCTTCTATTACAACGCCGATGCGTTCGCCGAGGTCGGCCTGGAGGAGGCGCCGGAGTTCTGGTCCGATCTGGTCGAGGTCGCGCCGGAACTGGTGCAGCGGGATGGGGACACGATCACGCGGGCGGCGTTCTCGCATCCGACCGGGGCGAGCTACATCGCCTGGCTTTTCCAAGCGGTGATCTGGCAGTTCGAGGGCGCCTACTCCGACCCGGAGTTCAACATCCTCATCAACGATCCGAACGGGGTCGAGGCCGGGGAGTTCTACCGCTCCTCGACGATGGACGGCTGGGCGACATTGCCGGCCGACAACGAGGCCGATTTCGCCAACGGGCTGACGGCCTCGGTGATGGCCTCGACGGGGAGCCTGCGCGGGATCACCCAGAACGTCGGGGACAAGTTCGATTTCCGTACCGCGTTCCTGCCGAAGGCCAAGCAGTTCGGGTGCTCCACCGGCGGCGCCGGGTTGGCGGTGATGGCCGGATCGCCGCCGGAGAAGCAGGAGGCGGCGTTCCAGTATGTGAAGTTCGCCACCTCGCCGGAGACGACGGCGTTCTGGTCGCAGAACACCGGCTACATGCCGGTGCGCAAATCGGCGATCGAAAGCGAGGAGATGCAGGCGTTCTTCGCAGAGAACCCGAACTTCCGCACCGCGGTCGAGCAGTTGCCGCTGACGCAGCCGCAGGACTCGGCGCGGGTCTTCATCCCGAACGGCGACCAGATCATCGGGGCCGGGCTGGAACGGATCGTCATCAACCACGAGGAGCCGCAGGCGGTCTTCGACGAAGTGGCGGCCACCCTGACCGAAGAAGCGCAGCCCGTGATCGAGGCGATCGCGGCGCTGGGGGGGTGATCGGGAGTTTCACTCGTCAGCCGCGCACAGAAGGGGGAGCCGGTTGCGACCCAAGAACCACGCTGGAAAGTGAACGGAGTTTCACTCGTCAGCCGCGCACAGAAGGGGGAGCCGGCCAGACCGGCTCCCCCTTTGTCATCTGCCGAGATTCGGTGCTGCGGGGCGGATGCCGTCGCCCTGCGGCCGACCGGGCGATGCAGGCATCACCCCTACGGCCAACGCTCGTCCCCTGTCACCCTGTCACCCCGTCACCCCGTCACCCTGTCACCCTCGCCGCTTGCGGTCCTGCCCCGTCACGGCGCGGGCCATGGCGCGCATCTTGGCGATCTGGCCGGCGGCGGTGACGATCGGCTTGACGGCTTCTTCGGTGACGAACTCGGTCGTGCCGCGCAACCGCTTGACGGTTTCGGTCAGCTCGTGCAGGAGCGGGATGACCTGGTCCTTCAGCACGAGGATGAGGAAGACCAGACCGGCGGCGATGCCGGCCAGGACGACGGTGACGAGCAGGAGCTGGAAGGCCAGGAAGATGATGACGATGTCGCGCAGCCGCTCCAGGGGCGCCTGGTCGGCGCCGCCGAGCTGGTAGAGGCCGTAGCCGATACCAACGAAGACGAGACCGATGAGGAGAACGGCGAGGGCCGCCCACCACTTCCACCGCCCCGTGTCTTCCCTGATGCCCGTGTCGTCCATCCCGGCGCACTTCCCCCAAGCGCAGTCGCGACCTCATCCGCTGCCGGGCATCCTAGCACGGGCCGCGGGTGACGGGTGTCGGGGATCGGGTGTCGGCTTAGAGGACGCCGATCGTCGGTTTACCCGTTCCCCGACACCCGTCAGCTGTCACCCACGTTGAAGAGCGAGCCGTCGGTCGCGGGTAAAGGCCAACGAGGCCGCCCCGGTGCTGATTCGAGCGTTTCGGAACGATGAACTGACGACCGATGAGTGATATCTACGGCGACCGGCGGCTCGCCCGTGATTTGGTCCCTTCAAGATTCGTGCCGGGGGCGTTGGGCCATTGGGGAGGGTGGTCTCCGCACCGCGCGGGTGAAGGGGTCCTCGCTCGGGCTCCAGCGACAACCACGGGGTGTTCGCCCGGTTGTCACGTGCCCCGCGGTCACGGTCACGGCATGTGGCTCCATGCGAACGCGAGCGGCGCCGTGCCGGGCGGCAAGGCGCCGCTTCGCGCAACGAAGGTCAGTCCGGAACGGCGGCAGCTACACGCTGGGATGCACGCGGCCCACGCGCATGCTCGGGTCAGCCGGCGTGATCAGGACGACGCTTGGCCGCGGGGCAACCTCCCCATCCGGCCAGAGGCTGACCGGGGCTTCCAGGGTGCCGCCTTCGCCGGGGTGTTGAACGGAGACCCAGAGCGCAGAGTTGTCCGGGTTGAAGACGGGGCCCGAGCACTCGGCGCCGGGAACGGTGCTGAAGAACTGCATCGAGCGGCCCCGCTCCTCGCCCTCGGTGGCGGCGGCGAAGAGGCCGTCGTTGCCAGGCAGACTGTTCGGCATGCCGTCGGTCGAGATCCAGATGTTGCCCTCGTCGTCAAACGTGAGGTTGTCCGGCGCGGCGAAGGGGCTGATGGGCAGGTCTCCCGCGTAGCCGCCGTACCACGTGCCGCTCTGGGAGGGATCGCCGGCCAGGATGAAGATGTCCCAGGTGAACGTCGTGGCCGCGTGGTCGTTACCGGCCTCGGCGATCTCGATGATGTGGCCGGCCAGGTTGTTCGGCCGGGGATTGGCGGCGTCGGCCTGGTCCAGCGTGCGCTGGTTGTTGTTGGTCAGCACCAGGTAGACCTTGCCCGTCGTCGGGTTGGTCTCGAAGTCCTCGGGGCGATCCATCTTGGTGGCGCCGAGGAGATCGGCCGCGACGCGCGTCTGGACGAGGACGTCGCCCTGCGAGGTAAAGCCGGAGG
>CALMZR010000026.1 GCA_937870845.1 uncultured Chloroflexota bacterium | reverse complement strand
GGCCACCGCCGCTGCCGCCGCAACCGGCGCAAGCCGCCGCGCAACCGGCGCAACCGGGGCTAGGGCCCCGTCCAGGGGGATGGCGCTGCTAACAGCGCCGCGAACCTGCAGCCCCGCGTAGCCAGAAGCGCTCAAGCGCACGCGAGCAACGACTGTTCGATCGCAGGAGGGCCGCCTCGGCGGCCCTCCTGCCGCGCCTGGATCGGTGGCCAACCCGGTTCCCACTTGCAACGCGGTAGACTCGCGCCGAAATGAAGCCCAGATGCGGGGCGTGCCCGCGTACTCCCTTCTCCGTAGGACGGTGACATGAACGGCGACGACCGCTTCGATTCTGTGGCGAGGTCGTTCGCTTCCCCAACGCGCCGCGGCGTCTTGCTGCTGGCGGCAGCCGCCGTTTGGGGACTCGGTGGGATCTTGGGGTAGTCCCGAGCCGAGTCCGGGCCTGGCGGAACCAAGCGCACTCGGAAACGCAGGCGAAACCGTGAGCGGCGACAGAGGCGTCGGCGATCGGATGTCGCTGCCGGCCCGGCGCTCTACCCCGATCTTCGGACTCAGCAGTTGGTCGAACTCCGGTTCGCTCAGCTTGTCGATGGAACCCACGTCTTGCGCTTCACCAACGAAGTCTGGAACGCGGGCGACGGGCCGATCGAACTCGAGGCGCCCTCGCCCAAGAAGCGCAAGAAGCGTCGGCGGGACAAGGTATTGTACCAGAATCTGTACGATGCCCCGGTGGACGGCCGGCGCTCGGCCCGGCGGCGAGTCCACGGCCGCATCATCTTCCACGCCGACCATGGCCATTATCACTTCGCCGATTTCGCCAAGTACGAGTTACTCGAGTGCGGCGCCGCGGGCGATTGTGAGTTGATTGGCGAAAGCCCGAAAGTCAGCTTTTGCCTCGTCGACAGCGAGCTCGTGGAGGGCTCTCATCCCCGTCAGTACACGGTCTGCGAACTCAAAGAGCCGCAGGGGATCACGCCTGGCTATAGCGACGTCTACGCCTGGAATCTCCCCGACCAGTGGGTGGTTCTGCAAGATGGACCGCTCGCGGATGGCGAGTACGCCCTGCGCTCGACCGCCGATCCGGGAAACCTGCTCAACGAGGGCGGCGGGGAGCGCGAGCTCAACAATGCGGCGGTGGTGTATTTCACGGTCGAAAGCGGCCAACTTGGCAACGCGCGTGACACGCCATAGCGGCCAAGAGGCGGGGCGAGGGCAACGGCGGAATCGCGCCGTTGCCGACCCTCTCAGGTCGCCGGTCTGGAGCAGATCACGCCGGAGCCGCGGGCAGCCCGAGTTCCTGGCGTAGCTCGCCGAATTCCGCCTCAAACGCCGATCTCATGGCCGCGCGCTCATCCGGCGGGAGAAATGCCACATCGACGGCGTTGAGGGCGATCCGCTGGATGCCGTCGGCGTCGTAGCCCCAGCAGCGGGCCAGGACGAGGAACTCATCGGTCAGGGTCGTGCCGAAGAGGGGCGGATCATCGGAGTTGACGGTGACGGGGATGCCGGCCTCGTCGAAGGCGCGGAAGGGGTGCGCGGCGAAATCGGGGACGACGCCGGTGCAGACGTTGCTGGTCGGGCACAGCTCCAGAGGGACGCGGTCGCGGGCGAGACGGGCGACGAGGTCGGGGTTGTCCGCCGCGCGCACGCCGTGGCCGATGCGCTCGACGCCCAGCAGATCGAGCGAGTCGCAGATGGTCTGGGGGCCGGTCGTCTCCCCGGCGTGGGCGACGGTGTGCAGGCCGGCGGCGCGGGCGCGAGCGAAATCCCGGGCGAAGGGGGTCGGGGGGTAGCCGACCTCGTTGCCGCCGAGGCCGAGGGCGACGACGCCGTCACCCGGCGATAAGGAAGCGATCCAATCGACGGTCTGGGTGACGGACCATGGGCTGGTTTCGCTGTCGCGGACGCCGTCGGCGATCCAGCGCATCTCGACGCCCCAGCGGTCGCGCGCCTCGGCGCGGCCGCGGTTCATGCCGGCCAGCATCTGGTGGAAGTCGAGACCGCGCTTGCGGACGTTCGTCTCCGGGTTGAAGTGGATTTCGAGGTAGCGAATGTTCTGGGCCGCGGCGTCCTCGCCGACCTCGCGCACGATCGTGGCGAAGTCGTCCGGGGTGCGCAGGCAGGAGCAGACAGCGATGTAGACCTCGATGAAGTGGGGGAAGTCGCGAAACCGGAAGAACTCGCGTAGGCCAGCCTCGTCGGGCGCGGGCGGGGCGACGCCGTTGCGCCTGGCCAGCTCCAGGAGGGTGGCCGGGCGCACCGAGCCTTCGAGGTGAAGATGGATCTCGGCTTTGGGCATGCGCCGGATGAAGCTTTCCAGGGTGGGATCGATCGATTCAGCGTCGGTCATCGCGCGGCGGCTCCGGGGGCTATTTCGACACAGTGCGGGACCATGCTAGCATCCTCTCCTGGGAGATCCCGCCGGCGCCCTGCTGCCGGTGGGCTGGAAAGGCAGTTTCGTTGCGGGGGAACCGGAGAGGACTCCGGCGGGCGGCGGCGTGGCGATGGGAGCCGCCTGGCGCGGAGGCGGCCGTCGCGGACGCGCACGCCCAGGAGCGGTGGGATGCGGCGCGGGCCAAGGCGATCGCCTGGGCGATGGGGGCGGCCGGCGACCCGCGGGTGGTCTACCTCGATACGGAGACGACGGGATTCGGCAAGCGGGCCGAGATCGTCGACATCGCGGTGGTCGGGGCGACAGGGCAGCTGCTGTACGAGACCCTGGTGCGGCCGACGCGGCCGATCCCGGTCGACGCCATCGCCGTCCACGGCATCACCAACGCCGACGTCGAGGACGCGCCCGAGTGGTGTGACGTCTACAACGACGTTCTGGACATTCTGGCCGGGCGGCGGATCGTCGTCTACAACGTGACCTTCGACAAACAGATGGTGACGCAGGCGTGCGAGCAATACGCCCTGGACGCGCCGGAGGCGGACTGGGAGTGCGCTATGAAGCGCTACGCCGGGTTCCACGGGAGCTGGGATCCGGGCAGGCGCTGGTACCGGTTTCAGAAGCTGGAGCGGGCGGTGCTGACCTTCGGCGCGGAGCCGGGCGGGCACCGCGCCGCCGCCGACGCCCTGGCCTGCCGCGCCGTGGTGCTGGGGATGGCGGCGACCGCGCCGCCGCGGGCGGCCGCGCCCGTGGATATGCCGCCGATCGAGATGGGCCGATCCTGGCACGTGCCGGCCGAGGCGCCTCACGCGGCCGCGGCGCCTTCAGCGGTCGAGGAAGCGGACGTGCTCGGCCGCTGGCGGCGGGCCGCGAGCGACTTTTTCGCCCTGGTCGAAGGCGTCCCGGTCGAGCTGCGGGAGCGGCCGGGGGCCTGCGGGGCGTGGTCGATCCGCGAGGTCGTCGCGCATTGCACGGGCTGGGAGTGGGAGGGGGCGCGGCGCCTGCGCCTGATCGCCGCCGATCCGACGCGGCCCGACGCGGTCTACGACGTGGACCGATTCAACGGGGCGAGCGTGGCGGTGCGGGCGCGGCAGGACTGGGCGCGCACGTTGGACGAGCTGGCCAAGGCGAGCGCGACCTTCGGCGTGGCCGCGGCGGCGTTGCCGGACGACCCGCGCACCGAGGAGTGGCTACGGGGGCGGGCCGCCGATTTCGAGGAGCACGCCGAAGGGTTGCGGCGGTGGCTGGCGGCGAACGTCGTCCCGGCAACACTGGGACGTACGGACGTGGCCCGTTAGCCGCTGGAAACGGCGGATGTTGCTTGCATACGGTGACTGGTTGGCATAGAATATTTGTGTCAGTGCGGGGCCCAACTCCCCGGCTGACCCCCCGACTGGCGGTCCGGCTCCCCCTTCCCTCCCCGGACCGTCAGCGTTTGTCTTGGGGACTTGCGCCCATTGCTTCCCGGTTCATTCAACGAATGTCGCTGCGCCGATTGCGTCCGCGGCTGCGTCTCCCTGCGCGTCGTCCACGACCTCGCCATCGGGCCAGACGTGCGGGCCACAGTGGGTGAAGGTGCAGAGGAGGAGGGCGTCGGGCCGGCGGGCGACGACGGCCGGGGCGATGGTCGCCACGCCCGTATGGGAAGCGACGGGGAACGTTGTCGGCAGAGCGTGCGTGGCCAAGGCGCAGAAAGCACGGTGGAGGCCGTCGCCCCAGCCGGCGTAGCGCTGCTCGGCCGGCCGCTTGCGCCTACCCTCGGGCGTGGGCCGCGGGGAGCCTTTGCGCTCGGGGGGCTTGCCGCCGTCGGGGCGGAGTGGCGGGTGGCCGCTGGATGCATCCACGTGGGTGTACTCCCCAGGAACGGATGTCGTAGATCGCTATGGTACTATCCGCGCCATTCGGCATACCGGGTACGGTTGCGCGTGTCGCCGTGAGGCCCGGGACTTTCTCCGCAGCGACCGGAGCGTAACCGCTTGCCCAAACAGATCGGCATCGACCTCGGGACGGCCAACGTCCTCGTTTTTCTCCGTGGCCGCGGCATCGTCATCAACGAGCCGTCGGTGGTCGCCATCTCCGCCAAGGACGGCAAAGTCAAGGCGGTCGGGCTGGAAGCGCGCAACATGCTGGGGCGCGAGCCGCGCGAGACGATCGAGGTCGTGCGGCCGATGCGCGACGGAGTGATCGCCGATTACGTCGTCACCCAGGAGATGCTGCGCTACTTCATCAACAAGAGCTGTGGCCGCTTCTCGCTGATCCGGCCGGAGGTGATGATCTGCGTCCCGGCGGGCGTCACCGGCGTCGAGCGGCGCGCGGTGCGCGACGCGGCGCTGGCGGCCGGGGCGCGCAAGGCGTTCCTCATCTCCGAACCGCTGGCGGCGGCGATCGGGGCGCGGGTGCCGGTGGCCGACCCCTCGGGCAACATGATCATCGACATCGGCGGCGGCACGACCGAGGTGGCGGTGATCTCCCTCAACGGGATCGTGGTGGCCCGCTCGCTGCGCGTCGGCGGCAACCGCTTCGACGAGGCGATCGCCAACTACATCAAGCGCAAGTACAACCTGCGCGTCGGGGAGCGGACGGCGGAGGAAGTCAAAATTGCCATCGGCAGCGCCATGCCGGTGGAAGAGGACGTGCGCATGGAGGTCCGCGGCCGGGACGAGGTGGCCGGACTGCCGCGCACGATCCAGATCCACGCCAACGAGGTGACCGACGCCATCACCGAGCCGCTGGAGGCGATCATCGGGGCGGTGCGGGCGGTGCTGGAAGAGACGCCGCCGGAGCTCTCCTCCGACATCATCGACAAGGGGATGATCCTCACCGGCGGCGGAGCCATGCTGCGCCACCTGCCCGACCTATTGATGGAAGTGACCGGGGTGCCCTGCTACGTGGCGGACGATCCGCTCTCGTGCGTGGCGGTGGGGACGGGGTTGGCGCTGGAGCACATGGATATTTTGCGGGACAGCCTGGAGGAGCCGTAGAGCGGGCGGTGGACGATGCGGTATCTCGTCTCGAAGCC
Source organism: uncultured Chloroflexota bacterium (assembly GCA_937870845.1). Taxonomy (GTDB): domain Bacteria; phylum Chloroflexota; class Chloroflexia; order Thermomicrobiales; family UBA6265; genus JACCXM01. The sequence goes on along the minus strand of CALMZR010000026.1, from coordinate 886 downwards.
CTCCGGCGCGCTCGTATCATCGCGGACCCGCGGAAGTTCCGGGACTACGTGCTGACTCCAGATTATCCTGGCGGCAAGGACCACATTTTTCTGCAAACGCTCGGATTTCGTCCACGCAGCGTGGTCGATGCCTGGGAACTCGCTCGTCTATATGAGGAGCAGGCGCATGAGCGGATCGTAGCCGATGACGTCATCTTCGCTGGAGCCGTCGAGTTCGGGGATCGCTATACAATGACCGTCGTCGTGCGCGGGGTTGCGCTCCGCAGTGGGTGGCTCCTTCGTGATGATGTCTTGCGTCTGACAACGCCATTCAGTGGATTCGTGCGCAAGGCGTTGAAAGGTTGAAACCATGGCGCTTGCCGAGTTCACCCCAGTTCGCTTGACCACCGATCGCTTCCTCAAGAGCGAAGGCGTGGGACGAGGCGCCATCGGGGTCATTCTGGAGGTCTTCGACACGGGCTATATCGTGGAATTCTCCCGGCCCGATGGGACGACGATCGCCTGGTTTGGGCTCAAGCCTGAAGATGTCGAGGCGGCGCCCGAGCTGTTGGTTCCCTCTTCGGATCGCGTGCAGATCTGAGCCAGGGTATCTGCACCCAAGCCGACGATCCGCGCTCGTGCGTGGCAGTCGGGACGGGGTTGGCGCTGGAGCACATGGATATTCGGCGGGATAGCCTGGAGGAACCGTAGGGCGCGTTGGACGACGAATCGTGGTGGGACGATGCTCTGCGGGAAGCGCCAGTATTCGTCGATCCGCGAAAGTTTCGAGAATACGTGTTGGTCCCTGGGCATCCTTCTGGCAAAGACCGGGTCTTTCTCGATCTGCTCGGATTCCGTGCTCGTAGCGCCGAAGATGCGGAAGGGCTCGCTCGCTCGTACCAGGTTC
>CALMZR010000025.1 GCA_937870845.1 uncultured Chloroflexota bacterium | reverse complement strand
TGGGTCTGGACGGTGAGCACGCCCACGGTGCGGCTCTTCCACTGCTCCCGCAGCCGGGCCGGGGCGGTCGCCGCCTAGTGCGTGTTATGGACTTGGTAAGCTTGGGAGATGGAAAAGCAAGTTCTCTCCCGCAAACCGTACCCGACGGACGTCAGTGACGAGGAGTGGGCCTTCGTGGCGCCCTACCTGAGCCTGATGAGCGAGGACGCCCCGCAACGCCGCCATGACCTGCGCGAGGTCTTCAACGCGCTGCGCTGGATGGTGCGCGCCGGCGCGTCGTGGCGGATGCTGCCGCACGACTTCCCGCGCTGGGAGGCGGTCTACCAGCAGACGCAACGCTGGATTGCGGCGGGCTGCTTCGAGGCCATCGTCCACGACCTGCGCGCCATGTTGCGCTGGAGCGCGGGTCGCGCCGACCAGCCCACGGCCGTCATCATCGACAGCGCCACGCGGCAAAGCACCCCGGAGAGCGGGCATCGTGCGGGGTACGACGGGCCCAAGAAGCGCACCGGCTCCAAGATTCATGCGGCCGTGGACACCTTGGGCGAGTTGCTGGCGTTGCACGTCACCCCGGCCGATACCGGCGACCGCGAGCAGGTCGCGGCGCTGGCCGCAGACGTCCAGACCGTGACCGGGCAGACCGTGGAACTCGGCTTCGTCGATCAGGGCTACTCGGGCGAGAAACCCGCCGCCGCGGCCGCCGCGCACGGCATCCGCCTGGAGGTCATCAAGCTCGACGAGGCCAAGAAGGGCTTCGTGCTGCTGCCCCGCCGCTGGGTGGTGGAGCGCTCCTTCGCCTGGGCGGCGCGCTTCCGCCGCCTGGCCAAAGATTACGAACGTTTGCCGGAAACGGTCGCGGGCTTGCATTTTGTCGCCTTTGCCTGCCTGATGCTGCATCGTCTCGTCACCGTCGCGGCCCAAAGTCCATAACACGCTCTAGCCTGGAGCGGTTGGCCGAGAGTGGGGAGGCGGACGTCGTTGCCGACCAGCACGCGGCGTGGTGCATCCAGTGCGCCGCGTCGATGCGGGGCGCCGGCCGGTTGTCGCAGGGGCGCGGGCTGGCCGCGCTCGAGGCCGAGGCGCCAAATCTTCGCGCCGCGTTGAGGTGGCTGCTCGAGCACGGCGAAGTGGAGGCTTCTCAGCGCCTGACGGGGCAACTGGCCGAGTTCTGGCTGCGCCACAGCCACATCGCCGAGGGCGAGATGTGGCTGGAGCGGGCGCTGGCGGCCGACGCCGACACGCCGACGGCAGCACGGGTCACAGCCCTGGTCGGGCTGAGCATGATGCAGTGGCAGCGGCGCGATTTGGCGCGGGCGGAACGCCTGCTCGACGAGGCCGAGGCGATGGCCCGGACCCTGGGCGATGCCGGGGCGCTGGCCTACACCCGGCTCCACCAGGGGTACGTCGCCCTCTATCGGGAAGACTTCGACCTGGCGGCAGCCCGCGGCGAGGAGGTGCTTTCGAGTTGCGCGGCAATCCCGCAGGGATTTAGTTGCCACGGCGCGCTCTGGCTGCTGGCGCGGGCGGCGTTGGCGCGCGGCCAGAACGACCGGGCGATCGCGCTGTACGAGCGCCTGCTGGCGTCGGCGCGCGCCGAAGGAGACGAGGTCAGCATCGCCAATGGGCTCTGCGCCCTCGGGATGCTGGCGGCGCAACGCGATGAGTGGGACCGCATGGTGGCCTGTTACGCCGAGGCGGCAATGGTCTGCCGCGCGTTCGGCGATCGGCCGTTCGCCGGCGGGCGCCTCGATGGGGCAGCCGCCGCGGCCGTCGCGCTCGGCCGCCTGGAATTGGCGGTGCGGCTCTACGCCGCGGCGGACGTCGTGCGCCTGGCGGTCGGGATCACGCACATCCCAGGCGACCATCATCAGGTCGCCCCGCAGGACCATGAGCGGGCGCTGGCGACGGCTCGCGCCACCTTGGGGCCGTCGCGCTTCGCCGCCATGTGGGCGGCCGGCGCCGCCCTCTCGCTGGATGAGGCGATCGCGGAGGTATCCTCGCTGGCGCATTCGGTCGATGCCGCCGCGCGGGGCGACCACGTCGCCCCCACGCCGAGAGAACTCGTCACCCCCGCTGGCTTGACCCCCGCGAGCACGATGTCCTGCGGTTGCTGGCCTCCGGGATGACGGACAAGGAGATCGCCGCCGCGCTCGCCATCGGCCGGCGCACCGTCTCCAGCCACGTCGAGGCCATCCGCGCCAAGCTCGACGCCCCCTCCCGCACCGCCGCCGTAGCCATCGCCATGCGGGATCGGCTTGTCTGAACCCGTCTCCGCCGATTGTCGATACCGCAGTACCCGGAAAAATCCGGTCTCCGTAGCGCGCCTGCTGCGCGAATTGCGGAGGCGCGACGTGCTCCTCAGGCTCAGCATTGAAAGCGCTTTCCGACATCCGTGCCCCCCGCGGCGCCTTCGCCGCGGGGGCGAAGGCAAGACCCCAACCCAAAGGCGGGGCGCCTGCAACTGTCCGGCCAGTTCCGGATTGACGGGCACGCGGGGCACGTTGCGCTGTAGGCGGACCAATGCCCAAGAGCGCCTTTTCTCCGAGATGATGCGCCGAACCGAAGCGTCGAGTTCGACGAGAAATTCCGCTCTCATTGTGGAGGTTCGAGCCGTGGAAGCAGAGTCGTTCGACACCTGGACCCGCTTGCTGGGCAGCGCCGTGGCGCGGCGCGGCGTGTTGGGCGCCGCCGGCCTCGGGGTAACCGCGGCAGCGGGCGTCCTCGTGCCGTCGGCAGACGCAAAAAAGAAGAAGAAGGCCTCGGCTTGCGCGCAGTGCGGCTGTAGCAACGGTTTCAAGCGGTGCGGCGACACGTGCATCGTAACGACCGAGTGCTGTACGAACGATCTACCAGGTTGTGCGGACACCCGGGCCTGCTGCATTGAGGATGGCCAGGGCGCGTGTCGCAACACACTCGCTGACGATAACCCACGACACCCTTGACCTCGTCACCTCGCTGGTGGACAAGAGCCTGCTGCAACGGACATCCGCGCAGGCCGAGAGCCGCTTCGGGATGCTGAAGACGATCCGCGAGTTCGCCTTGGAGCAACTCGCGGCGAGCGGCGAAACCGAGCAGATCGCCGCGCTCGCGGTGGTGGTCCTCTGGCGCGACGGGTCCATGAATGACCTTGGACGGCCATCGCTCGCCAATCCGCTGTCTGAGCGTAGAGCAGGGAACGAGCCCGTAGTTCGATCGTGACCCATCTCGAAGGAACGACTTCATCGACGCCGACGGTGTCGAGGCCCTCGTCCGTTCGCTCCATCAGCCGCGCTCCCGGCGCGGCGCCCGCCGCGATGCGCGCCAGCGACGTGGCCCATCGCTCCGAGTTCGGCAGGTGCCGACGCATCCCTCGTGCTACGGTTGCAGCACTTCATCTGTCAGACGAGATAACCGGCACGGATGCAGAGGGGCGCACGATCGTGAGTGCAAAGGACTACACTTCGTACAGCTTCTGGCTCGAAACCTGCGGCGACGACCTGACCCCACGTCCGCCCCTCGACGGATCGGCCGACGTCGACGTCGCCATCGTCGGGGCCGGGTTCACCGGGTTGTGGACCGCGTACCAACTCCTGAAGCGCGATCCGTCGCTCGACGTGCTGGTCGTCGAGCAGGAGATCGCCGGCTTCGGGGCCTCCGGGCGCAACGGCGGCTGGTGCGTCGCCGACTTCCCCCTCCACCCCGCCGTCCTGACCAAACGCTACGGCCGCGACGCCGCCCGCGCCGTCGCCCTGGCCATGATCGACTCCCTCGACGACATCGAGCGCGTGCTCGCGGACGAAGGGATCGACGCCCACTTCTCACGCGGCGGCGGCATGGAGATCGCCCGCGCCGACTACGACCTGCCGCTGCTGGAGGAATCGTTCGAAGGCTACCGCTCCTTGGGGCTCGACAAGCACGTGGCGTTGCTCGACAAGGACGAGGCCGAGGCCCATCTCCGGATTCAGGACATGACCGGCGCCTTCTGGATGAAGGAGGGGGCGCGGGTGCAGCCGGCGCGGCTGGCGCGCGGCCTGGCGCGGGCCGTGGAGCGCCGCGGCGGCCGCATCGCCGAGCGGACCACCGTGCTCGACTACGCCGGGGGGGCGCCGCCGAAACTGATGACCGATCGGGGCGAGGTGCGGGCGCGGCGGGCCATCGTCATGGCGGGAGAGGCGTACCTCTCGCGCTTGCCGAAGCTGCGCCGCCACGTCATCCCCATGACCTCGCACATGGTCGTCACCCAGCCGCTGCCGGCGCATGTCTGGGAGAAGATCGGCTGGGAGGGGAACGAAGTCCTCTACGGCCACGGCACGATGGCCGGCTACCTCAACCACACCGCCGACGGCCGCATCGCCTTCGGGGCCTACCGCGGGACCTACCCCTTCGGCTCGCGCATCACGGATGATCTGGACCGCAACGACGACATCTTCGCCCACGCCCGGCGCGCGGCCCGCGTCTGGTTCCCGGCCCTGGAGAACTACGGCTTCACCCACGCCTGGGGCGGCGTCCTCGGCGTCCCCCGCGACCGTATGCCGACGATGGGCTTCAACCCACAGACCGGGGTGGCGCTCGCCTTCGGCTACAGCGGCGAGGGCGTCGCCACCGCCAACCTCAGCGGCCGCGTGCTGACCGACCTCCTCACCGAGACCGACTCCGACCTGACCCGCCTGCCGATGACCTCCCACCAACCGGTCCCCTGGGAACCGGAGCCGCTGCGCGCCCTCGGCGTGAACCTGGTCCGCCGCTCCCGCTACAAGGAGAACGAGCAGGTCGAGCGCACCGGCAAGTACTCCACCCGGCCCTCCCTGGCGGCGCGGGTGTTCAACCGCTGAGCTATGGGCTCTGAGCTGCTGGCGGCGGGAGTATGCTTGCTCCCGCCGCCTGCGATTGTGAGCCAACAGCCATTAGCCAGCAGCCAGTAGCCCACCGGAGACGCACATGGCCGTCGCCCAACGCATGACCGAACAGGACTACGAGCAGTTCGTGCTCTCCGGGGCCGAGGGACTCTGGGAGCTGCATGATGGCGTGTTGGTGGAGAAGCCGGGGATGAGCTGGGAGCACGTCGATACCATCGCGGAGCTCGTGACGGTTCTCCGCAATCAGTTGGATCGCAGGCAGTTTGCCGCCGTGGCGGAAAGCCGCGTGCGGCGAACGACGGCTACGATTTTGATGCCGGATGTCATGGTCGTCCCGGCGGCGTACATGGCGCAGGTCCGGGACCGGCCAGGCACGCTGGCGATCTTCCCCGGGCCGCTCCCGCTCGTCGTCGAAGTCTGGCCGGCATCCACCGGCGACTACGACGTCGATACCAAGATTCCGGTCTACATGCAGCGCGGGGACCTGGAGATCTGGCGCATTCATCCGTATGAGCGAACCGAGACGAGCTGGGTCCGCCAGCCGGACGGCTCGTACCGGGAGACGGTCTACCGGGGCGGCGTGGTTTCGCTGGCCGCGCTGCCGGGGGTGGAGATCGACCTCGACCGGCTCTTCGCCGCGTAAGCGCCGCGGGCATCAGCGACTCCAACCGGCAGCCTTGGACACAGTGGCGAATGGTCGCGCACCCACTGGACAAGCGGCGCCGGCGGTCGTAAAATGTTGTTGGGGTACCCCTTCCTCTTTTCCGCAGCGAGTGAAAGGAGGCCACCCGTCACACGCAGGCTCAATACTTCGCAAAACCACCATTACCCCTCGATAACGAGGGGGGGTGTCCTTGGCCCCTGACAACGGCAAGGCACGAATGCGCTGAAGGGCGGGATCGCTGATCGCCGCCCTTCGGTTGTCTGTGCGAGTCGTAAGTCGAACGTACAAATCGGCCGCGTTCCTTCAGACATAGCGTGCGGTGGCGCTCTGGTAAACTCCCTGCCCCACTCGTCAATGACGATGTCGAACCGTTCGCTTACCCTCGTTGATTCCACGGAGTATGCAGATCCATGCACATCCCCACCGTCCAAAACCTCATCCCCACCGTCATCGAATCGACCAACCGCGGCGAGCGCGCCTTCGACATCTATTCCCGCCTGCTGAAGGACCGCATCATCTTCCTCGGCACGCCCGTCGACGACGAAGTGGCCAACGTCATCATCGCCCAGCTCCTCTTCCTCGCCCACGACGACCCCGACCAGGACATCAAGCTCTACATCAACTCCCCCGGCGGCGTCATCTACTCCGGCCTCGCCATCTACGACACCATGCAGATGATCAAGCCGGACGTGGCCACCTTCTGCATGGGCTTCGGGGCCAGCATGGGCGCCGTCCTCCTGACCGCCGGCGCCCCCGGCAAGCGCTTCGCCCTCCCCAACGCCCGCATCCTCATCCACCAGGGCTCCGGCGGCTTCAGCGGGGCCATCCCCGACATCGAGGTCGCCGCCCGCGAGACGCTGACGCTTTCGGCCAAGTGCCTCTCCATCATCTCCGCCCACACCGGCCAGCCCTTCGAGAAGGTCAAGCGCGACAGCGACCGCGACTACTACATGACCGCCCAGGAGGCCAAGGCGTACGGCCTCATCGACGAGGTCCTGGAACCGACGCACACAGCGCCTGCGCTGACGCGCGAGGCGGAGAGCGAGTCGGAAGTGGTGGGTCGGAAGTCGTAAGCCGTAAAACCCCTCTCCCATCGCGATGGGCCGGGCGCCCTCTGGGTGGCGGTTGGGGTGAGGGCCATTCTCCGTGCGGCGCTACAGCTCCGCCGCCACCGCCTCCCCAACCTCCCGCGTCGTCGCCCCCCCGCCCAAATCGGGCGTGACGATCCCGGCCGCGGTCGTCGCCTCGATGGCGCGCATGACTCGGCTTGCTTCCTCCGCCAGACCAAGATGATCGAGCATCAACGCCGCCGTCCAGATGGCGGCGATCGGGTTGGCGATGCCCTGACCGGCGATGTCCGGGGCGCTGCCGTGGACCGGCTCGAACATGCTCGGCCAGCGCCGCTCCGGGTCGATGTTGGCGCTGGCGGCGATGCCCAGGCTGCCGCCGAGGGCGCTCCCCAGGTCAGAGAGGATATCGCCGAACAGGTTGGAGGCGACGATCACGTCGAAGCGCGGACCTTCCGCTTCGGGGGTCGCTGCCCGCAGCGCCGGAGGCGCCAGCAGCGATGCCAGCAGCAGGCTCGCCAGCCCCACCGCCCCGGACTTCCTCAACCACTGCATGCCCGCCTTCATCCACTGGCCTCGCTCTCGGTGACTCGCTCAACGTGGTGGTACGACCACCACATGCGATCGGGGTCCAGTGAACGTGACGGCGGGGCGGCGGTTCAATAGCCAATCCGTAGTCCGCAGTGGCCATTTTCACTGCAGACGAGGGGGCTAACCCGTCAATCGCCCCGATTCGCGGCTATGGGCGCCGGCCGGTCAGCGAGGAGGATCGGCGACCGAGGCCAGACCATCCCACGACAGCAGCACCAGGTAGTCGACCAGCCGCTCTCGGCTGAGGGTGCGGCGATCGATCCACCAGTCACCGGCGAAATGGGCCATGCCGATGAGGGCGAAGGCCCATGGCTCGGCCGGGCCGCTGTCGGCGCCGACCTGGCGCAGCCGCTCGCCGATGACGATGGCGATGCGCCCGGCCAGGGCCTGCACGAAACCCTTCTGCTCGCTGCCCAGTCCGCCGGCCTCGGAGAAGATGTAGCGGTAGACGTTGGCGTCGTCTTCCACCACCCGCAGGTACGCGTCGATGGTGCGGGCCAGCAGGTCGCGGGGCTCGAGGTCGGCTTCAGCCAGGGCTGCCTCGATGGAGGCGAGCAGTGCGGCGGCGAACCGTTCGGCCACCCCCAGGGCCAGGCCGTGCCGGTGCTCGGCGGCCTGCGGCTGACCGGGCGCACCGGTCCGTACAGCATCGGCGCGCTCGACCTCCAGACCGATGACGCCGGCGCCGCCGGCGCGGTCTCGACCAACTTCTCGGCCCTCCGCCTCAAGCGCAACCTGTTCCGCCGCAGCAACGCCGGCGTGATCGCCACGCGCCGTGGGCCCGGGCCGGCCAGCGCGGCCGGCGGCCGCGGCGATGCCAGCTACAGCCTGGGCGCCGATGCGACGCTGCTCTTCTTCAAGAGCGTCAACCTGACCGGCTACTACGCCCGCACCGACGCGCCAGACGCCGGCGGCCGCCGCGTCGCCGGCACCAGCTATCGCGGGCGGTTCGATTACACCGACGACCGCTACGGCGCCGCCGTCGAGCACCTGCTCATCGACGGCGACTTCCGCCCCGAGGTCGGCTTCGTGCGCCGTTCCGACATGCGCCGCACGTTCGGCCAACTGCGCTTCAGCCCCCGGCCGCGGCGGAGCGCGGTCGTCCGCAAGCTGACCTGGCAGGCGAGCTACGACTACGTCACCGACGCGGCGGCGGCCACCGTTCAGAGCCGCGAGGCCACCGCGCTGTTCCGCGTCGACTTCCAGTCGAGCGATCAGCTGGCCGCCGAATACTCGCGCGAGTACGAGCGCCTGCCCGACCGGTTCGCCATCGCGCCTGGCGTCGTCGTCCCGGCCGGCGGCTACACCGCCGGAACCGGCCGTCTGAGCTACGCCCTCGGCCAGCAGCGGCGGTTCTCGGGCCGGGTGTCGGCGGCGACCGGCACGCTCTACGACGGCACCCGCTCCGAGGTGGCGTTCAGCGGGCGCTGGGGCGTCCTGCCGCGCTTTTCGCTGGAGCCGGCGGTGACGCTCAACTTCGTCGACCTGCCGTACGGCCACTTCGCCGCCCGGCTGTTGAGTACCCGGTTCACCGTGACGCCGACGGCGCGGATGCTGCTCAGCAGCCTGGTCCAGTTCAACGTCGACCAGCGGACGACCAGCGCCAGCCTGCGCCTGCGCTGGGAGTACACCGGGGGCAGCGAGCTCTTCGTCGTCTAC
>CALMZR010000024.1 GCA_937870845.1 uncultured Chloroflexota bacterium | reverse complement strand
ATCAGCTACTACAACCGCTTGCCGGCGCTGCCGCCGACCGACCTGATGATCCTGCTCGACCCGATGCTGGCGACCGGCGGTTCGGCGACGGCGGCGACGACGGTGCTGAAGGCGCGCGGCGCGCGGTGGATCAAGTACGTCGGGATCATCGCGGCGCCGGAGGGCGTCGCCTTGATGCAGCAGGAGCACCCTGACGTCAGCATCCACGTCGCGACGCTCGACCGCGAGCTCGACGAGAACAAGTTCATCCGCCCCGGTCTCGGCGACGCCGGTGACCGCCTGTTCGGCACGACGGGCGACTGAACGGACGTCTTCCGTCAAGAAGCATCCGGCGGTGTTCAGGCCAACGCCTGGCGGAGGAGCTCTTTGTCCGCTTCGCTCAACCGCTGGGTCAGGAAGAGGTCGACGCCGGCTTCTTCGAGCGCGGCGCGGAAGCGCAGGACCAGGGCGAGTTCGCGGTCGTTGAGATCGTACCCGTATTGACGCAGCGCCCCGAGAAGGTCGTGCCGGGCGACGGCGCGAAAGTCGAGGTCGGTCATTGCCTGCTCCGCCAGGCGCCGCAGCATCTCCATGCGGATGTCGTCGTGTGTCTTGTCCATGACGTCCCGATGCGTGAGGACCGGCGATTGGACGCGCCGCTCGTCGGGTTGGCGCCGCCGTTGCCGGTCCAGAATCCTTTGACCGGATTGTACACGTCTCGTTCATCTTCCGGCCTGGGACCGTGGTACGCTCAACGACGCATCCGTGCATCGACGTTCGCACTTCGTCGCGGACCAGAGGATCGATGAGACGCTTCTTCGGTTTCCGATCGGCGCCGGCATTCGCGATTCCACCGGACGTCGCCAGCGACGACGTCCCGCCGAGTTGCCCCCGGTGTGGGGTCTCACTCGTCGAGGACGCTCGTTATGAGCGCTATCGCGTTTGTAGCGCGTGTGGGGCGCATCTGGCGATCGGGAGTCGACGGCGGATCGCGGCGCTGGTCGACGAGGGGAGTTTTCGGGAGACCGACGCCAAACTCTTCTCGGCCGATCCGCTGTCGTTCACGGACGATGCCCCCTACCGCCTACGTCTGGACGAGCAGCGCCGGGTGACGGGTCAGGCCGACGCGCTGATCACCGGGACCGCCGGGCTGCACGGGCACAAAATCGTGCTGGCCGCACTCGACTTCGCGTTCATGGGCGGCAGTATGGGCCTCGTCGTCGGCGAGAAGCTTGTGCGAGCGGCGGAGCTGGCCCGCGAGCGCCGCATCCCGCTGCTGTCGATCGTCGCCAGCGGCGGGGCGCGGATGCAGGAAGGGATGTACTCACTGTTACAGATGGCCAAGACCGCCGCGGCGATCCAGCGACTCCATGCGGCGGGTGTTCCCTACGTGTCGGTCTTGACGCATCCGACGACCGGCGGTGTCTTCGCTTCGTTTGCGAGTCTCGGCGACGTCATCGTCGCCGAACCGGGGGCATTGATCGGGTTCGCGGGGCCACGGGTCGTCGAGCATTTTCTGGGGCGGCCGTTACCGCCGGGATCGCACTCGGCGGAGTTCCTGCTCGAGCACGGGATGATCGACGCCATCGTCCCCCGCGCCGAGCTCCCGGCGACGCTGGGCACCCTCCTCCGCCACTACACCCGGTCGGACGCTCGGCACGACGGCCCTGGATACGAACTGCGCGAGCCGGCGGCGATCGGTCATGATTGACGTGGCCGAACATTCTGCCGTCGCCGCGACGCCAACCGCCTGGGATCGTGTCAAGCTGGCCCGCCATTCCGAGCGACCGCATTTCCTCGACTACCTCGAAGCGCTGACCACCGACTGGGTCGAGCTGCACGGGGACCGGGCCTTCGGCGACGACCGGGCGCTGATCGGCGGTCTGGCGACCTTCGACGGCCAGACCGTGATGGTCCTCGGCCACCAGAAAGGGAACGACACCAAAGAGAACATCGCCCGCAACTTCGGCATGGCCAGGCCCGAAGGCTATCGCAAGGCAGAGCGGCTGATGCGCCACGCTGAGAAGTTCGGCTTCCCCCTCATCACCTTCATCGATACGCCAGGCGCCGAGCCAGGGATCGGCTCTGAGGAACGGGGGCAGGGCACGGCCATCGCCGAGAGCCTGTTGACCATGGCCGATCTCGGCGTGCCGTCGGTGGCCGTCGTCATCGGCGAGGGGGGATCGGGCGGCGCCCTGGCCATCGGCGTCGCCGACCGCCTGCTGATGCTCGAGAACACCATCTACGCCGTCGCCTCGCCCGAAGCGTGCGCCGCCATCCTCTGGAAAGACGCCGGCCGCGCCGCCGAGGCCGCCGAGACGATGCGCATCACCGCCGCCGACCTCGCGGCCTTCGGCATCATCGACGAAGTCGTGCCGGAAGCCTCCCCCGCGCACGAGCGCCCCAAGGACGCGATCCAGGGCACCGGCGCCGCGCTGGCCCGCCATCTGCGCGAGCTGACAGCCGAGTTTCCGCCGCACGATGCCGGCGCCATCGAGCGGCTCCGCGCCGCGCGGTACGAGCGATTCCGGCGCATCGGCGCCTGGCGCGAAGCAGAGCCCACAACGCGTCATTCCGACGAAGGAGGAATCTCGGCGCCGCGAAACGGGCGTTCAGGGGAGCCGCGAGAGTCCGCGCAAAGGTCGGGCTGACACTCGTCGCCCGCGAGGCGTCAGCCCGCCTCCTCCACACCCAGGTCGATCCAGCCGTGGCGCAACGCGTAGATGACCGCCTGCGTGCGGTCATTCACCTGCAGCTTGCGCAGGATCGAGGTGATGTTGTTCTTCACCGTCTGATCCGAGATCGCCAGGATGCCCGCGATCTCCTTGTTGCTCAGCCCCTGCGAAACGAAGCCGAGGATTTCCACTTCGCGCGGGCTCAGCGGCGAGTAGTCTCCCCCCTCCACGGCGCCGCGGCGAGAGCCGCTGCGGACCTCGTCGAGCAGCCGCGCGGCCACGAACGTCGGCGCGGCCGATTCGTCGTCGGCGGTCGCGAGATGCCTGATCAGCAGCGCCAGCTCGTCGATCTCGATCGACTTGGCGGCGAAGGCGTCGGCGCCGGAGCGGATGGCGGCGAAGAGGTGGCCGTCGTCCTCGTGCATGGTCAGGATCACCACGGCGCTGCGCGGATGCCGGCGCTTCATGGCGCGCGCCACGTCGAACCCCGACATCGTCGGCAGGCTGATGTCGAGCAGCACGACATCCGGGGCAAACTGGTCCGCCGCCTGCAACGCCGCCGGCCCATCGGCCGTCTCGGCCACGATGAGGAAATCGCGCTCCGCCTCCAACCCCATCCGGATCCCGCGCCGAAAGAGCGGATGGTCGTCGACGACCAGAATCCCAATCCTGTTCACCCTCGCCCCTCCCCTGAGTTCGCGGCGCCGCTTCCCAACGGCGCCGCGACGATGACGCGGACGCCCTGCTCGGGCGCCGCCTCCACACGCAATGATCCCCCGAGCATCTGCGCCCGCTCGCGCATCCCCGGTAGTCCTTCCCCGCGGTTCGATCCCAACGTCGATGGATGGCCGCTCCACCCTCGACCATCGTCGGCGATCGTCAATTCGGCGACCGTCGGCTGCACCTCCAGCGACACGCGCACCCGGCTGGCCGCGCCGTGGCGGCGCGCATTGCTGACCGCCTCCTGCGCGATCCGGTACAAACCCAACTCGACGTCCGGGGGCAAGCGGTCCCTTTCCCCCAACCCGGCGACGTCGACGATCACCTCCGTTCCCCACAGGGGCGGCATGGCCGCCATCGCGAGCAGCGCCGGCGCGAGCCCTCGCTCTTCGAGCAACCGTGGACGCAGACCAGCCATCAGCGCCCTGACGTCGTCCAGCGCGTCGCGCACCAGACCGCGCGCCGCCAGCAGCTCCTCTCGCGCCGTGGACGGAGTCCGCCCAACCGCGGCCAAAGCCAGGTCGACGCCGAACAACGCCCCCGCCAGCGACTGCGCCGGCCCATCGTGCAGCTCCCGCGCCAGGCGACGGCGCTCGTCCTCGCGCACGTCCGCCTCGGCTCTTGCCGGAGATGGCGCCGCATCGAGCCGCACCGCGTTCATGGGCCTGCCTTCCCGCCTCCCGAAAATGAGCCCGCCGCCCCACGGGGTGTGGAGCGGCGGATCCATGGCATCAGTATACGACCGGTCAGAGTGTACGTACAGGTTCAGGCAGGCGGCGTGAGGAACGCGAACCGCCTGAAGTCGTGGATCGCGACGCGATGTCCTTCGTATGAACCGTGCCAGTCAGGCCCTTTCCCGTGCCAGACCATCTCGAAGGCGTCGCGAATGGCGAGCACGTCCGCGCCGCCCAGCGGCGCGGGACCGTGCGCGGGATAGATCGCGTCGACTTCACCGGCGAGGTCCGCCAGCGTCTGCAACGAGCCTCGAACGTCGGTCAGGTCGCTTGCCGGGACGAAGAGGAGCATCTGGCCCAAGTAACACAGGTCGCCGCTAAAGAGGGCTCGGGCGGCGCGGTCCAGAAACGACGCGCTTCCCGGTGAATGCCCTGGCGTATGAATCACCTCCAGCGAGCGCCCCCCGAGGTCGATTTGGTCTCCGTGGTGAAGCGATCCCGTGATCCGCAACCCGGCGCCGGGAGCCCATCGTTCCCGCTCTGGCCGATCGGCGCCATCACCGGCCTCGGGCTCGGCGGGCGGCTCCCACGGCCAGCCGACCCGCGGCAGGCGCATCTCCGCCGGGTGGGCGCGCACGTCCGAAAAGCATCGGCTGGCGCCGATGTGGTCCCAGTGAAGATGGGTCTGCAGCACCAACGGCCGAGAAATCGAAAACCGGTCGACCAGCCCACGAAGATCCCCGCCGCCGAGCCCAGTGTCGATGACCGCAACCTCGCGGCTGCCCACAACCAAGTAGAAAGTCACCGCTTCCCGATGATCCGCCTCCCGCACCATGATGACGTCATGCGACAAGCGCCGGACCTCGAGCGGTTGGCGGTCAGGCGCCAACTACACCGGCTCCTCGGTCCCGGCCCCCAGCCGCTCGATCAGCGAGGCCAGCTCGTCGTCGTCGAGCTTGCGGAAAAGCGGCTCCGGGGCCGGCAACACCCGGCCCGCGGGCAGTTCGCGGAACGCCCACGGCAGGGCGTGAACGTCGCCCTCGTCGCCAAGAAACGCGTGCAGCCGCTGCGCCGAGAAGGGGAGATACGGCGCGCTCAGCACACGCAGGGCGCTGATGACCTGCGACGCGGTCCAGAGCGCGGTCGCGGCCCGCTCGGGGTCGGTCTTGAGCGTCTTCCACGGCGCCGCCTCGTCGAGGTAGCGGTTGAGCGCGCCGGCGAGCGCCATGATCGAGAGCAGGCCGTCGCGCAGCCGGACGGCTTCGATCTGCTCCCCGACCGTCGCAAACGCCCCCCTCGCGCGCTCCAGAATCGCCTCGTCCTCCTCCGCCAGCTTCCCAGGCTGCGGCACGACCCCGTTGAACCGCGATTGGGTGAAGGCAAGCAGCCGATGCACGGCGTTACCGTACGTGGCGACCAGCTCGTCGTTGTTGCGGCGCTGGAACTCGTCCCAGGAGAAATCGGTGTCGCGGCTCTCCGGCGCGTTGATCGTCAGGAAAAAGCGGAGGGCGTCGGCGTCGAAGAGGTCGAGCGCCTCCGGCAGGGAGGGCAGGCGGGCGGTGTAGGTCCGCGACGAGGAGAGCTTCTGGCCGTCGAGGGTCAGGAACTCGTTGGCCGGCACGTCGTAGGGCAGGGCGAGGCCGCCGTAGCCCATCAGCATCGCCGGCCAGATGATGGCATGAAACGGCACATTGTCCTTGCCCACGAAGTAGTACGACCGGCCCGGCGGGCGGCCCTCCACGTCCAGGCTCCACCATCGCTTCCAGGCGTCCGGCTCGCCCCGCTGCTCAGCCCAGGCGATCGATGCCGAGAGATAGCCGATGACCGCATCGAACCAGACATAGATGCGTTTGTCGTCGTAGCCCGCGAGCGGAATCGGCACGCCCCAATCGAGGTCGCGGGTAATGGCCCGCGGGCGCAAACCTTCCCGGAACCACCCCTGCACAAAGCCAAGCACCGCCGGCCTCCAGTGCCCGCCCTCGGCCGCCACCCACGCTTCCAACCGTTCCTGGAGCTTCGGCAAATCGAGAAAGAAGTGGGTGGTGTCCCGCTGAATTGGCGCGGCGCCGGAGAGCTTGGAACGGGGATCGATCAGGTCGATTGGATCCAAGGTGCGGCCGCAGTTGTCGCATTGATCGCCGCGGGCATCGGCAAACCCACAGTGAGGACATGTTCCCTCGATATAGCGGTCGGGCAGAAACCGT
>CALMZR010000023.1 GCA_937870845.1 uncultured Chloroflexota bacterium | reverse complement strand
CCATGTCATGTGGCGCCTCGACAAGAACTGGAAAGCCCTCCGCTCCGAATGCCCCTGGCTGACGCGCCAACCGAGCGAGGTGATCAAGGAGCATTTCCGGATCACCACCCAACCGATCGAGGAACCGGACAATGACCAGCACCTCCTCCAACTCTTCGAGATGATGGGCGCCGACCGCATGCTCATGTTCGCCAGCGACTACCCACATTGGGACTTCGACTCGCCGCAACAGGCGTTTCCGCGACTTCCGGCTGCGTTGAAACAGCGCATCTTCGCGGGGAACGCGCGGGAGCTATACGGGTTGTGAGGCGTCAGGCGTCAGGGGCACGCCGTTCTCCCCTCTCCCGCGCACCGGGAGAGGGGCCGGGGGTGAGGGTTCGTGCCCATAACGCCTGACGCCTGACGCCTATCGTCCACCGGAGCCACGAATGCGCCACGTCGTCGCCACTACACGAGAGATACCGCCGGGAAGCCGCAAGATCGTCGAAGTCGCGGGGCGGACGATCGGCGTGTTCAACGTCGGCGGGCGGTTTCTTGCGGTGCGGAATAGCTGTCCGCATCAGGGCGGGCCGCTCTGCCTCGGCCCGACGATCGGGTTGATTACCGCCGAACTGCCGGGAGCGATCAATTACGAACGGGAAGGCGAGATTCTGCGTTGTCCCTGGCACG
Organism: uncultured Chloroflexota bacterium; assembly: GCA_937870845.1. GTDB lineage: Bacteria > Chloroflexota > Chloroflexia > Thermomicrobiales > UBA6265 > JACCXM01. The sequence goes on along the minus strand of CALMZR010000023.1, from coordinate 3,729 downwards.
GCTGGGAGTTCGATCTCGCCACCGGCCGTTCCGTCTTCGATCCGAACCGGACGCGCGTCAAGGCGTATCCAGTCGAGGTCGAAACGCTCCAGGCGGAGACGTATCCGGTCGCAATCGAGCGGGAATCGGTGGTCGTCCTGATCGCCTGATCGGTTGTAGCTCAGACTCCGGTCAGGGCGGTTCGGCCGGAAATGGCGGTCCGCGCTAGGCGTTTTGCCCGAAGCAGGTCTTGACACTGTCGGCGGTCGGCGGTACGGTGACGGCAGTTCCGTTCGTCGGCAATCGTCGTGGTCGTCGGTCCTGTCCCGGCACAGGATGTCGTCGTACCGTTTACAGGAGGAACGCTCAATGGAGAAGCGAAACCTGACGGCACTCGATCGCCTCATCGACGAGGCGGCCAAACGCGGCTACTCCCGGCGGCAGTTCATCGCGCGAGCGACCGCGCTCGGCGTCTCGACGTCGGTGCTCGGCGTCGCGCTCGGATCGTTCGATCGCCGGGCGTCGGCGCAGGCGGCCGAGCCGACCGGCAAGCTGGTCGTTTCGATGTCGGTCGAGCCGGACACGCTGGAAAACTGGAAGGCCTACAGCACGGACGGACATCCGATTCTCCGCAACGTGCAGGAGGCGCTCCTCAATCGCGACCCCAAAACCAACGAGCTGGTCGGCGAACTCGCCACGAGCTGGGAGCAGACCGACGAGCGGACCTGGCGCTTCACCTTGCGGCAGGGCGTCACCTTCCACAACGGCGATCCTTTCAACGCCGAAGTCGCCGCCTTCGGCATCAACTACACGTGGTCGAAAGAAAACGGGTTCGAGATCTACCAATTCATCGGACCTGATATGACCGCGACGGCCGTCGACGAGTACACCGTCGATGTCGCCACGGTCGAGCCGGACCCGATCCTGCCCGCGCGCCTCTACTTCTCGCCGATCCCAAACATGAAGCAGGTCCAGGAGCGGCCGGACTCGCTGGTGACCGAGCCGATCGGCACCGGTCCCTACTCCTTCGTCGAGTGGAACCGTGGCCAGTACATCCGCATCACCGCCAATCCCGATTGGTGGGGTCTCGGTTCTCCCGATGCCCGGGGCACGGTGACCATCAAGGACGCGGAATTCGTCTTCCGCGCCGAGTCGACCGTGCGCGCGGCGCAGGTCGTCGCCGGGGAGGCCCAGATCGGTCGCTTCCTGGCGCCGGAGGACTGCGCGACGACGCCCAACTGCAAGTCGGTCTCCAGCGTCGAGACCATCTTCCTCCGCCTCGATACCAACCACGTCGCGATGCAGGACATTCGCGTCCGGCAAGCGATCGCGTTCGCCGTCGACAAGCAGGCGATCGCCGATCAACTCTTCGGCGGCGGCGAGCCGGCGTCGCAGCTCGTCGGGCCCTCCGCGACCGGGTACAACCCCGATCTCCAGCCATACCCGTACGATCTGGAGAAGGCCAAGCAACTCGTCGCGGAGGCGAACGCCGCCGGTGTGCCGGTCGACGCGGAGATCACCGTCGTCACCCGCGAGGGCATCTACCTGCGCAACGACGAGTTGGCGGAGTACGTCGCGTCCCAGCTTCGGGAGATCGGACTCAACGCCAAGAGCGAGGTCATCGAACCGGCGCTCTACAACCCGGAGTATTCCAAGAACATCAAGGATGTCTCGGAGACGCGGGGCTGGATCACCACCAATCCCCACGGCAACGAGATCATGGACGTGAGCGCCACGGCTTCGTCGTACTACCGATGCGACGGCGGGGCCTCCATGTACTGCGATCCCGCGCTCGATGAAGCCCTGAACAAGGCGATCCCGTTGACGGGCGAGGAGCGGGGTCCGGCGCTGGCCGCGGTGACGAAGATGTACTACGACGCCTACGCCTCTGTCCCCGTGATCTACATGCCGCTCAACTACGGGCTTGCCGCCAATCTCCAGTGGGAGCCGCGCCTGGACGCCTTCATGCTGCTGAAGGAGATGACGCTCACCGCCTAGCGGGCGTTAGGACTCGTGACCGATCGGGGGCGGGTGTGAACGGCGCCCGCCCCCGGTCCCACGTTGACCTCGCGACGGTGCTTCCGTTCCGGCGATCGTCGCCGCCGTGCCGTCCCTGTCCGAACTCGTGTTCGTCAGGAGCGAGCTGCCATTGCACGGTACCTGATCCGGCGCGTCTTCCACTCGGTGTTCATCCTGGTCGGCCTGGTGGTTGCCGTTTTTTTCGTCACCCACCTCCTGGGCGATCCCGCCCGCCTCGACCTGCACCTTGTAGGTCAGATCCAGGTCGAACAGCGGCCCGTCGCCGCCGCGCCGGCCCATCCGGCCGTTCCCGAGCAGGTCGATCAGCTGGCCCGCGTGGCCCTGGCCGGTGACGATCAGGACGTGCTCGACCCCGGCGAGCTGGAGCAGCTGGAGCGGGTAGTAGATCATCGGCCAGGCGCCGACCGGGAGCAGGTGCTTGTTGACGACGCGCGTCAGCTCGCCGAGCCGCGTCGCCTCGCCGCCCGCCGCGATCAGACCCTTTGCGTTCATGCCGGGGCCGATGCTACTGCGCCGCCCGCGAGGGGCGTGCGCTCGAGCAGCCAGAACGACGCCTCGACGGCCGGCCCGATCCCGAGCGCGAAGACGAGCGTCCCGACCCCCGCCGTGCCGCCGAGCGCGAAGCCGGCGACGAGCGCCGCGACCTCGAGCCCGGTCCTGGCGACGCCGATCCGCACCCCGAGCCGCGCCGAGGCGACCAGCATCAGCGAGTCGCGCGGGCCCGCCCCCATGGAGGCGCAGATGTAGAACGCCGAGCCGGCGCCGAAGCAGGCGAGTGCGAGGGCGATCAGCCCGACCCGCACGCCGAGGCCCTCGTCCGAGAGCGCGTCGACCGCGTCGAAGGACATGAGCACGATCACGAACGTGCCGATCAGGACCGCGTTCAGCAGCGTGCCGAGGCCGATCCGCGCCCGCAGCCGCCAGGCCAGCACGAGCACGAGCACGGAGACGACGAGGTTGGCGACGCCGAAGGAGAGCCCGGTCTGCTCCGCCAGGCCCTGGTGGAGGACGTCCCAGGGCGGCAGCCCGAGCTCCGACTCGAGGAAGAAGACGATCCCGACCGAGCAGAGGAAGAGCCCGAGGACGAGGAACGCGAGCCGCGGCCGGAAGCCGCCGCGAATGACCGGAGGGGCGCGCATGGTTGAGAACGTAGCTGCGGGCACATAAGAGGGGCATGACCGAGCGAGAGGTGCAGCACGAGCCGCAGGTGCTCGAGGGCGACGACGAGCTGCCGCGCCAGCCGGCCTCGCCGCTCGACCCGTACACGCCCGAGCCCGGCCCGGGGCCCGGCGAGGCCCGCGCGTTCCGCGTCATGCGCCTCGCCTGGCTCGCGCTCGCGATCGGCGCCCTGATCGTGCTCTACGTGATCCTGCGCTAGCGGACGGGGACGGACGCGCTGTAGGCGCGGTCCTGCGGCGAGTAGACGCGCACCCGCGTCCCGGGCGCGGCGACCACGGCGGCGCTGAAGAAGCCCCGGGCGCTCGTCGTCCGGTAGCCGCCGCTCCAGCGCCACGCGCCCCCGGAGCGAACCTGCACCCGGAAGCGCTGCGCGCCCGCTCGCGGGCGCACCTGGCCCCAGAGCACGAGCTTGCCGCCGCTGCGGCCCGCCTGCGCGATCGGCAGCGGGAACGCGAGCGCCGCGAGCTTCGGCCGTCCGGCGACGTTGAAGAGGCCGCTCTGGAACCGGCTCGCCGCGGGCTCGTCCTTGAC
>CALMZR010000022.1 GCA_937870845.1 uncultured Chloroflexota bacterium | reverse complement strand
TCCAACCCGGCATCTACGAACTCGTCTTCAGCGTCGGCGACTACTTCGCCGCCGTCGGCCGCGCCAACGCCGACATCCCCTTCCTCGACAAGGTGCCCGTCCGCTTCGGCATCGCCGACCCCGACGCCAACTACCACGTCCCCCTGCTCGCCTCCCCCTGGGCCTACTCCACCTACCGTGGCAGCTAGCGTCGCCGCCGCCCCGCCACTCACCCTGCCGGAGCGCGCCGCCCGCGTCATGGCCCGCTGCGACGCCCTCGCGGCGTTCACCGAAGAACCGGGCCGCATCACCCGCCCCTACGGCGCCCCGGCGGCCATCGGGGCCCGCCAGTCGCTCGCCCAATGGATGCTCGACGCGGGCATGGAGACCCGCATCGACGCCGTCGGCGACCTCTGCGGCCAGCTCAACGGCAGCATCCCCGACGTGCCCGCCCTGCTCCTTGGCAGCCACTTCGACAGCGTGCGCGACGCCGGCCGCTACGACGGTCTGCTCGGCATCCTCGTCTCTATCGAAGCGATCGACCGGCTGCGCCTGACCACCGGCCGCGCCCCGTTTCCGATCGACCTCCTCGCGTTCGCCGATGAGGAGGGACTGCGCTTTCAAACCACCTACCTCGGCAGCTGCGCCCTCGCCGGCGCCTTCGACCCCGCTTTCCTCGACCTCACCGACGCCAACGGCGTCACCCTGCGCGAGGCCATGACCCTCTTCGGCGGCAACCCCGCAGGATTGGCCTCGATGGCGCTCAATCCCGGCGACGCCTTCGCCTACGTCGAAGTCCACATCGAGCAAGGCCCCTACCTGGAATCGGTCGCGGCCCCCGTCGGCGTCGTCACCGCCATCTCCGGCCAGACCCGCATCCTGCTATCGCTGACCGGCGAGGCGGGCCACGCGGGCACGGTCGCCATGCACCTGCGCCGCGACCCCCTCCCCGCCGCCGCCGAGCTCGTCCTGGCGGCGGAAACGCTCGCCCGCCAGACCCGCGGCCTGTTGGCCACCATCGGCACGATCGACGCCGAGCCGGGCGCCAGCAACGTCATCCCCGGCCGGGTAAGCCTGTCGCTCGACGTCCGGCACCCCGAGGATGCGGTTCGCGCAATCGCCGTTGAAACCCTGCATGCACGGGCCAGCGCCATCGCCGCCGCGCGCGCGCTGGATCTCGAGTGGCGCATCGCGCGAGACCACCCCGCCGTCCCCTGCGACCCGGCGCTCATCGCCCGCCTCGGCCACGCGGTCGCGGCAACCGGCCATCCCGTCGAGCATCTCCCGTCCGGCGCGGGCCACGACGCGGTCACCATGTCCGCCGTCGTCCCGGTGGCCATGCTCTTCGTCCGCTGCGCGGGCGGCATTAGCCACCAGCCGGCGGAATCGGTGACGGTCGATGACGTCGCCGTCGCCATCGATGTCCTCGACCACTTTCTCGCGTCCCTCGCCCACGAGGGACGGTCATGACCCGGTACGACCGCATCGTCCGCGGCGGCCTCGTCGTGACCGGCGAGGGCGTTGCTCGGGCCGACATCGCCATCGCGGGCGAGACGATCGCCGCCATTGCGCCCGACATGGAAGGCGTGTCAAGAGAAGAGATTGACGCTCGCGGTCTGCACGTCCTCCCCGGCGCGGTCGACATCCACGTCCACTTCAACGAACCCGGCCGCACCGAGTGGGAAGGCTGGGCCACCGGCTCGGCGGCCTGCGCCGTCGGTGGCACGACCACCGTGGCCGAGATGCCCCTCAACGCCCACCCCCCAACCCTCGACGGCCCCGCCTTCGACACCAAGCGCGCGGCGGCCCAGGCCGGCTCATACGTCGACTTCGCCCTCTGGGGCGGCCTCACTCCGCTCAACCTTGACCGCATGCAGGAGCTAACGCAGCGCGGCGTCATCGGCTTCAAGGCCTTCATGGCCAACTCCGGCATCGCCGATTTCCCCGCCGCCGACGACGCCACACTGCTGCAAGGCATGCAAACCGCGGCCGCATCGGGATTGCCCGTCGCCGTCCACGCCGAAAGCGACGCCATCACGTCGGCCCTCGCCGTGCGGGCCGTCGCCGAAGGCCGCACGGGACCGCGCGACTACCTCAGTTCGCGGCCGGCCATCGCCGAGACCGAAGCCATCGCCCGCGCCATCCACCTCGCCGAGGAAACCGGCTGCGCCCTGCACGTGGTCCACGTCAGCACCGGCCGCGGCGTCGCCCTCATCGCCGAGGCGCGCGCCCGCGGCGTCGACGTCACGGCGGAGACCTGCCCCCACTACCTCCTCTTCACCGAGGACGATCTGGAGCGGCTCGGCGCCGTCGCCAAGTGCGCCCCGCCCCTGCGCCCGCGCTCGGACGTAGACGCGCTCTGGCAAGCCCTTTTCGACGGAGACATCCACGTCGTGGCCTCCGACCACTCGCCGGCGCCGCCCGAGATGAAAACCGGCGACGATTTCTTCGCTATCTGGGGCGGCATCTCCGGCTGCCAATCGCTCCTCGGCGCCCTCCTTTTCGCCGGGCACATTGAGCGAGGACTTCCTTTGGCATCGGTCGCCGCCCTGCTGGCCGAGCAACCGGCGCAGCGTCTACGGATGGCCGGCAAGGGACGCATCGCCATCGGCTGCGACGCCGACCTCGTCTTGGTCGATCTGGGCGAACGGTATACCCTTGCCCCGGAACAATTGCGCTACCGCCATCGCCATAGCCCCTTCGCAAGCATGGCGTTCGCCGGCAAACCGCAGCGGACCATCCTGCGCGGAGAGACGATCGCGATCGACGGCGAGCCGGTTGACGCGCCGCGAGGCTGTTTGGTGAAACCGACCCCGGCAGAGCAAAGGTGATGTGGAAAACCTATCTTCAACCACAAACACTCGATGACGCGCTCGCCCTCCTCGCCGAGCACGCCGAAAAGGCGCGCATCGTCGCCGGCGGCACCGACGTCATAGTCGAGCTCTCCCGCGGCGTGCGACCCACCGACACGCTCATCGACATCACCGCCGTCCCCGGCCTGCGCCAGATTCGTCTTGTCGACGGCGTCATCTCCCTCGGCGGCCTCACCACCCACAACGACGTCATCGCCTCCTCCCTCTGCCGGGAGCGCGCCCGCCCCCTCGCCCAAGCCTGCTGGGAGGTCGGCGCCCCCCAGATCCGCACCCGCGGCACCGTCGCCGGCAACCTCGTCACCGCCTCCCCCGCCAACGACACCATCACCCCCCTCATCGCCCTCGACGCCGACCTCGTCCTCCTCAGCGCCCGCGGCGAGCGCACGATCCGGCTGGACGACTTCTACCTCGGCGTCCGCCGCACCGCCCTCGCCCCCGACGAGCTCGTCCGCGCCATCCGCTTCCCGGCCCTGCGCGACGGCCAGCGCGGCCGCTTCGTCAAACTCGGCCTTCGCCGCGCGCAAGCCATCTCCGTCATCGACGCCGCCATCGTCCTCACCTTCGCCGGCGAAACCGTGACCGCCGCCCGCATCGCCCTCGGCTCCCTGGCCCCGACGATCGTCCGCGCCCGCGCAGCCGAAGCCTTCCTCATCGGCAAGCGCCTCGCCGCCGAAACCGCCGCCGAGACCGCAAATCTCGCCTGCGCCGAGGTCTCCCCCATCGACGACATCCGCGGCAGCGCGGCCTATCGCATGGCAACGCTGCGCAATCTCCTGACGCAAACTCTCATCGACCTCGCCGCTGGCGACCAGGGCGTCGGCGCGCCGGTCGAGCCGGTCCTTCTCGACACGAACCCCGCGCAGCAGGAGCGCCTTTCCCCCGCCGGCGAACCATTCGCGGGCATCATCCGTACCCGCGTCAACGGCCGTCCGCTGGAGCTGACCGCCTCCACCGGCTGCACCCTCCTCGACGCCCTCCGCAACGAAGCCGCCCTCACCGGCACGAAGGAGGGATGCGCCGAAGGCGAATGCGGCGCCTGCACCGTCTGGCTCGACGGCCAGGCGGTCATGTCCTGCCTCGTCCCCGCGCCCCAGGCCCACAACGCCGACGTCGTCACCATCGAGGGGCTCGCGCACATCGGCGGCAATGGCCCAGACGGCCTGCACCCGCTCCAGCATCAGTTCGTCGACCGCGGCGCCGTCCAGTGCGGCTACTGCATCCCCGGCATGCTCATGGCCGGCGCCAAGCTCCTCGCCGAGCGCCCCGCGCCCGATCTCCCCGCGATCCAGACTGCCCTCAGCGGCAACATCTGCCGCTGCACCGGCTACAAAAAGATCTTCGACGCTGTCCGCGGCGCGGCCGAGGCGCACCCATGACCCGCGCCTCCGTCATCGGCCAACCCCTGCCCCGCCACGACGCCCTCGGCAAGGTCACCGGCGAGACCCGCTACCCCGGCGACCTCTTCGCGCCGGGCACGCTCCATCTGCAGGTCGTCTACGCCGGCCGACCGCACGCCCGCATCCACGCCATCGACACGGCGGCCGCTCGCGCCGTCCCCGGCGTCGTCGCCGTATTCACCGCTGCCGACGTCCCCTACAACGCCTTCGGCCTCATCGACCACGACCAACCCGTGCTCTGCGGCGACGTGGTCCGCTTCGCCGGGGACAAGGTCGCCCTCGTCGTCGCCGACTCCCACGCCGCGGCCAGGGCCGGCGCGGCGAAGGTCACCGCCACCTACGAAGACCTCCCCGCCGTCACCAATCCCCGCTTGGCGCTGGCTCCTGATGCCCCCCTCGTCCACGCATCACGCGGCACGAACCAGCTCACCCGCATCCCCATCCGCAAAGGCAACGTCGCGGCCGGCTTCGCCGCCGCCGACGTCATCCTCGACGGCGAGTTCGCCACCACCTGGCAGGAGCACGCCTTCCTCCAGCCCGAGGCCGGCGTCGCCTGGGTCGACGCCGAAGACCGGGTCGTTGTGGAAACCGCCGGCCAGTGGCTGCACGAGGACCGCAAGCAGATCGCCCAGATGCTCGGGCTGCCGGAAGAGCAGGTCGTCATCCGCTACGCCGCCATCGGGGGCGCCTTCGGCGGCCGCGAAGACCTCTCCGTGCAGCACCTCCTCGCCCTCGCCGCCTGGAAAATTCGCCGGCGCGTCGGCATCGTCTGGAGCCGCGAGGAGTCGATCCTCGCCCACCACAAGCGGCACCCGTTCCGCATCTCCTGCCGCTGGGGCGCCACGCGCCAGGGGAAAATCACCGCGGTGCAAGCCGTGCTGCTGGCCGACGGCGGCGCCTACGCCTCCACCAGCGCCGAGGTAACGAAGGTCGCGACCCTCTTCGCCTCCGGCGTCTACCACGTCCCCAACGTCGACGTCGCGGGCACGGTCGTCTACACCAACAACGTCCCCTCCGGCGCCTTCCGCGGCTTCGGCGCCCCCCAAGCGCAATTCGCCTCCGAGGTCATGATGACTCGCCTCGCCCACGCCCTCGGCATCGACCCCGTCGAGCTGCGCCGCCGCAACATCTACCGCGAAGGCGACATCGAGCCGACCCAGCAACCCCTCCCCGCCGGCGTCAGCGCCCTCCCGGTGTTGGAACGTTGCATCGAGGAAGCGATCTCCCGTTTCGGCGCAACCAGCTATTCCGCTCGATGGCTCGACGGTCCCGAGGTGTCATTCCGAGCGAAGCGAGGAATCTCGCGTCCCCAGGAAGCACGTTCGATGCAGAGCCGAGATGATTCTTGGGAGCCCTCCTTCGTCGGAACGACACACGGCGATTCTGGTGCTCTCGGTGAATCTCGACGCCCCTGGCTCAAGCGCGGCATCGGCATCGCCGCCGGCATGAAGAACCTCGGCTACTCCTTCGGCTACCCCGAGCAATCGACCGCCACCGTCGAGGTCATCGGCCGCGGCGAACCGGAGAGCGCCGTCGTCCGCGTCGGCGCCGCCGACGTCGGCCAGGGCTCCCACCTGGCCCTGCGCCAGATCGCCGCCGAAGTCCTCGCCCTGCCCCCCGATCGCATCGCCATGATCGCCGACGACTCATCGGACGCCCCCAACGCCGGCAGCGCCTCCGCCTCCCGCCTGACCCTGATGGCCGGGCGCGCCGTCCACGACGCAGCCGCCGAAGCCCTCCGCCGCTACCACGAAAGCGACGACGAGCGCGTCGACGCCACCGTCCAGTTCCGCCCCAACGCCACCACCATGCTCGCCGAGGACGACGGCTCCGGCATCCCCAACTACTGCTACGGCTACGCCGCCCAGGCCGTCGAAGTCGAGGTCAACACCCTCACCGGATTAGTCCGGATTTGCAAAGTCGTCAGCGTCCACGACGTCGGCCGCGCCATCAACATGCAGCAGGTCGAAGGCCAGATCGAAGGCTGCCTGGCCCAGGCCATCGGCTACGCCCTCCTCGAAGACCTCAAGACCCGCGACGGCGTCATCCTCACCCCCCATCTCAGCACCTACCTCCTCCCCACCGCCCTCGACATGCCCGACGAGATCGTGCCCGTCGTCATGGAGCTCGCCGACACGCAAGGCCCCTTCGGCGCCCGCGGCGTGGCGGAGATGCCCCTCGTCCCCTTCCTCCCCGCCGTCGCCAGCGCCATCCACGACGCCGTCGGCGTCTGGCTGACCGAGCAGCCGTTCACGCCGGAGCGGGTGCTGACGGCGCTTTCGGAGCACGAATCGACCCGGTTAGTCGGGTCCATGGTCGAGAGCACCCCGCCGCCGTGAACCGACCGCGATGCGAAAGCGGTCATGCTCGATGTGGGATCGCCCCGCATCAGGCGTCGTTAGGATCCCGCTCGACGACCAACTCACGCACCGTCAGCCGTCCCACGGTGAGGTCGTCGATCTCGAGGCGACCGACCTTCCCTTTCTTCACGGCCAGCCGGCCAATCGCCAGAGCCCCGATCGCCATTGCCCCGAACGCGGCCGCGCCAACCGCCAGGGCGCCGATCGCCAACGCCTTCCATGACGTTGGCGCCAAAGCTCGTCCCGCCTCCTGAAGTTGCATGGTCCTCTCCTTTGCATAGGCGTATCCGGCATACACTCTCGCATTGCGTATGCCGAGAGAGAAACGTGGAGGAGAGCGCCAGCGTGAGCCAGCACCTGAAGATCGTCGCCGGCCCCTACGAGTTCACCGCCCGCCTCGAACAAGACGCCGCCCCCAAGACCTGCGCCGCCTTCCTGCACCACCTCCCCTTCCGCGGCAAGCTCATCCAGACCCGCTGGAGCGGCGAATCGTCCTGGATCCCGCTCGGCGACCTCGACTTCGGCGTCGGCTTCGAGAACGCCACCAGCTACCCTGCCCCCGGCCACATCCTCCTCTACCCCGGCGGCTTCAGCGAGACCGAAATCCTCTTCCCCTACGGCGCCTGCTGCTTCGCCTCCAAAATGGGCCAGCTCGCCGGCAACCACTTCCTCACCATCGTCGAAGGCTCCGCGAACCTCCGCGCCATCGGCGAGCTGTGCCTCTGGCAGGGAGCGCAAGAAATCGTCTTCGACCGCGCCTGATCCGCCGAAGATGCAATAATGCCCCCGGTTCCCAGAGACGCGCTCACGAGGCGCGCGACACTCGAACGCAAGAGGAGGAGCGGTATGGTCCGACGCAGTCTGTTCGCGTTGCTGGCAGCGATCCTGCTGACCGGCGGCCTGCTTCCATCGCTCGTGAGCGTCGCCGCCCAGGACGCCACGCCGGAGGGCGAGCCGTTCAAGGTCGCCTTCGTCTACGTCAGCTCGGCCGCCGACCTCGGCTGGTCCTACTCCCACGACCAGGGCCGGCTGGCCCTCGAAGAGGCTCTGCCGAACGTCGAGACCGCGTTCCAGGAGATGGTGCCGGAGAACCCGGCCGACGCCGAGCGCGTCATCCGCCAGTTCGCCCAGGACGGCTACGACGTCATCTTCACCACCTCCTTCGGCTACATGGACCCGACCATCAACGTCGCCCAGGACTTCCCCGACACCACCTTCATCCACATCTCCGGGTTCAAGACCGCCGACAACGTCGGCACCGGCTTCGGCAAGATCGAGGAGCCCCGCTTCGTCTCCGGCCAGATCGCCGGGGCCATGACCGAGTCGAACCTCATCGGCTACGTCGCCGCCTTCCCCATCCCCGAGGTCATCCGTGGCATCAACGCCTTCACCCTCGGCGTGCGCGAGGTCAACCCGGACGCCACCGTGCGCGTCGTCTGGACCAACACCTGGTTCAACCCGCAGCAGGAGCGGGCCGCGGCCGAAGCGCTCCTCGACGCCGGCGCCGACGTCATCGCCCAGCACCAGGACACCCCCGGCCCGCAGCAAGCCGCCCAGGACCGTGGCGTCTACGGCGTCGGCTACAACGCCGACATGTCCTCCCAGGCCCCCGAGGCCGTCCTCACCTCCGCCATCTGGAACTGGGGCCCCTACTACATCGACGTCGTCGAGCAGGTCATGGCCGGGACCTGGGAGAGCAACCAGTTCTGGGGCGGGTGGCAGGACGGCGTCGTCGACCTGGCCCCCATCGCCGACTTCGTCCCCGACGACGTCCGCGCGGCCGCCGAGGAGGAGATCGCCCGCTTCGAAAGCGGCGAGGAAACCATCTACACCATCTTCACCGGCCCCATCGCCGACCAGAGCGGTGAGATCCGCGTCCCCGAAGGCGAATCGATGACCGACGAGGAGCTCCTCGGCATGAACTGGTTCGTCGAGGGCGTCGAGGGCGAAATTCCGTCGTAGGTGACAGGGCGCCTGGGTGACAGGGTGACAGGGGTGGTGTGGACGTGACGGCGCAATCGGCTGGGGCTCACCCGACACCCCGAAACCCCGTCACCCCGTCACCTTCGTCCTCCCTGTCACCCCGACACCCCGACACCCCGACACCCGCGGCCATCGCCATGCGCGCCATCTCCAAGCGATTCGGGCCGGTGGTCGCCAACGACAACGTCGATTTCGACGCCGCCTGGGGCGAGGTCCATGCCCTGGTCGGGGAGAACGGCGCGGGCAAGTCGACCCTGATGAGCATCCTTGCCGGGCTCTACCGGCCGGACAGCGGCGTCGTCGAGATCGACGGGGAGCCGGTAAGGTTCCGCTCCCCGCGCGACGCCATCGGCCACGGCATCGGCATGGTCTACCAGCACTTCATGCTGGTCGAGCCCTTCACCGTCGCCGAGAACGTGCTGCTCGGGGAACGCCGCTCCCGCGTCAATCTCGAGACCGCCCGCGTCGAGCGCGAGCTGGCCGAGCTGAGCGAGCGCTACGGTCTCGGCGTCGATCCCCGCGCCAAGATCTGGCAGCTCTCCGTGGGCGAGCAGCAGCGCGTCGAAATCCTGCGCCTCCTCTACCTCGGCGCCCGCATCCTCGTCTTTGATGAACCGACCGCCGTCCTCACCCCGCAGGAAGTGCATAGCCTCCTGCGCACCCTGCGCGACATGGCGGCCCAGGGCTTCTGCGTCGTCTTCATCTCGCACAAGCTCGACGAGGTGCTGGAGGTCGCCGACCGCATCAGCATCCTCCGCCGCGGCCAGATCGTCGCCACGACCACCGCCGCCGAGAGCGACCGGCGTACGCTCGCCCGCCAGATGGTCGGCCGGGAACTGGCCGCCCTCGTCGAGCACCCAGCCGACGAGCCGCACGAGGCCGTCGCCCCGAAGGAAATGGTGCTCGAACTCCGCGGCGTCTCCGCCCTCGGTGAGAAAGGGCTGCCCGCGCTTCGCGACGTCGACCTCGACGTGCGCGCCGGCGAAACGCTCGGCATCGCTGGGGTCGCCGGCAACGGCCAGACCGAGCTGGCCGAGATCGTCACCGGTCTCCGCCGCGTCACCTCCGGATCGATCCACATCTGCGGCAAATCGATGACCAACCGCCCGGCCGCCGAGATCGCCCGCGCCGGGGTGGCGCACGTCCCCGAGGACCGCCTGGCCACCGGCCTCATCGGCGGCATGGACCTGAGCGAGAACGCCATCCTGCGCGACTACGACCGGCCCCCGCTCTGCAGCGGCCCCTTCCTCTCCACCAAAGCGGTGACCGCCTTTACCGATCGCCTCATCAACCTGCACGACGTCAAGACGCCGGGCCGCTGGGCCAAGCTGCGCACGCTCTCCGGCGGCAACCAGCAAAAGCTTCTCCTCGGCCGCGAGCTGGCCGGCGAACCGCGCCTCATCGTCGCCGTCCACCCCACCCGCGGCGTCGACGTCGGCGCCACCGAGGCGATCCACGCCAGCCTCCGCGCCCAGCGGGCCCGCGGCGCCGCCACCCTCCTGATCGGCGAAGATCTGGACGAGCTCTTGGCCCTCTCCGACCGGATCGCCGTCCTCTACGAAGGCCGGATCGTCGGCGAATTGCCGGCTCACGGCGCCGACCGCGCGCGGATCGGCCTCCTGATGGCCGGCGTGGCCGAGACCGAACCGGCCGGGGTGGGGGAGCAGGCCGATGGCTGAACGGAGCGGGTGGCGCCTCGAGCGGCTGCCGGCCCCGTCGCGCCTGGCCGCGATCCTGGTGCCGGCGCTCTCGATCCTGCTGGCCCTGGTCGCCGGCGGCGCCGCCGTCGCCCTCGCCGGCCACAACCCGCCCGCCGTCTA
>CALMZR010000021.1 GCA_937870845.1 uncultured Chloroflexota bacterium | reverse complement strand
GTCAGCAACCGGTTCTCGACCTTCTCCAGCGCCGACGCCAGCCCCTCATCCGCCCCCCGAGGCGCATCGAGCTCCCAGTCGATCCGTTGCCGCCACAGCCTGCCGAAGAACCGGTGCATCGCCCCCCTCGCCGGGCAAACGGCTCGCACACCCGCCCCGCATCCTAGCGTACGCCATCGGCTATCCCGGCGCGATCCTCACCGCGGGCACGGCTTATGCAATATGGGAAACCGCCGATCCGATTCGGTTCGCGCTCTCAGCGCGCCGCCGGACCCGGCTTGTCCGCGCGGACGCTGCTCGAGGCGTTCCGTCTGCTTTCACATTCACCGTAAGGAGTGGTCAATGGCTCAATCGCACAAGTCTACCGGCAGCGAGAAGTCGGGCGCCCAGAGCGGCAGCCAGGGCGCCAACAGCGGCGGCGGTCAGGGGACGGCAAATCGGTCGGGCTCCGGCTCGGGCGGACGCGGCGGCGCCGACCTGGAGTCCCAGGGCAAGGAGGCCGCCGGACAGGCGCAGGAGCAGGCCGGGAAAGTGGTCGAGCAGGCCCGCCAGCAAGCTGCCACCCAGCTCGCCTCCCAGAAGGAGCGCGCCGCCAGCACCCTCGGCACGCTCGCCAGCGCCCTGCACGAAGCGAGCCGCCAGGTCCGCGAGCAGGACGACGCCGCGATGGCCGGCTACATCGACAGCGCCGCCGGCCAGCTCGATTCCCTGGCCCAAACCCTCGGCCAGCAGGACATCGGCCAGATCCTCGACAGCGCCGGGCGCTACGCCCGCCGCCAACCCGCCGTATTCCTCGCCGGGGCCATCGCCGTCGGCTTCCTCGGGGCCCGCTTCCTGAAGAGCTCCTCGCAAGGCGCCAACCGAGGCACGAGCTGGTCCGGCTCCGGCGCCGACGGCGACCGCTCGGGGGCGTACGGCGAGTCGTTCGGGACCGGGTACGCCAGCGGCGGTTTCGATGGCGGCGGCTACGGCGCGGCGCCCTCCAGCGCCCAGTCCGACCTCGGCTACGGATCGTCCAGCACCGGCCTCGGCTCGGCCGACCTCTCCCGCACGGCTGGGTCCGGTTCGGGCGCCGGCGGCGACTGGCAGACCCGCTCCGCCTTCGACTCCGGTTCGGGGGGCTCATGATGGCGCAGCTTCGCGACGAGCGCTCGCTCGGCGACCTCTTCTCCGATCTCACGCGCGAGACCAGCACCCTCGTCCGCCAGGAAGTGCAGCTCGCCAAGGCCGAGCTGACCCACAGCGCCAAGGAGGCCGGCCGCGGCGTCGCCATGCTGGCCGCCGGCGGCCTCGTGGCCTACGCCGGCCTCATCTTCGTGCTGCTGGCCATCGTCTATGGCCTCATCGACGCCGGGCTCGACCCCTGGCTGTCGGCGCTCGTCGTGGGCGTGGTGGTCATCGCCATCGGCGCGATCATGCTCCTGCGCGGCCGTGAATCGTTGAAGCCGGACAACCTGGCCCCGACCAGAACCGTCGAAACTCTCAAGGAGGACAAGGCATGGGTGCAAGAGCAGATGAGCTGAACACCACGCGCACTCCGGGCGACGCCCCGGTGGCCCGCGGCGCCTTCGGCGCCGAGGACGATCCCGACGTCATCGCCCGCGACATCGAGCAGACCCGCGAGGAGATGACCGGGACGATCGACGCCATCCAGGAGCGCCTGGAGCCGGAGCGCCTCTCCGCCGAAGCGAAAGAGGTCGCCCACTACGCCATCGAGGAGGCCAAGGGCGCCGTTCGCGAGCTGGCTGGGCAGGCGAGCGCCGCCGTCCACGACGCCACCATCGGCCGCGTCGAGCGCATGACCGCGACCACCCGCGAGGGGGCGCACACCATGGGGAACGACATGTTCAGCACGATCAAAGCGAATCCCATCCCGGCCGCCCTGGCCGCCGCCGGCATCGGCTGGATGCTGATGCACCGCGGCGACTCGAACCAACGCTCCGGCTTTGGCAGCGGAAACTGGGCCTCTCAGCCCACCGGCTATGGCGCGTACCCCTATGACGCCTACGGCGCCCGCGGCTCGCAAAGCCAGTCGACCACCCAACAGGCGCAGCAGATGGCGGGCCAGATGGCCAGCCAGGTCCAGGACCGCGCCGGCCAGATGCAGCACCAGCTTGGCGACACTGCCGAGCAGATGCAGCACCGCCTCGGCGCTGCCTCCGGCCAGGTTCAGCAGCAGGCCCAGGGTTTCTGGCAGACGCTGCAAGCCAACCCCATCGCCGCCGCCGCCCTCGGCCTCGGCATCGGGGCCGTCGCCGGCATGGCCATCCCCGAGACCGAAAAAGAGCACCAGCTCATGGGTGAGACCCGCGACAGCGTCATCGGCAGCGTCAAGGAGGTCGCCGGCGAAAAGCTGAACGAAGCCCAGAAGATCGCCCAGGACGTCGGCAACGCCGCCATGGAAGAAGCCAAATCCCAGGGCGTCATGCCGGGCAGCTCCAATTCCAGCGCCCCCGGCTCCACCGCCTAACCGGCCCGCCCCACCCACCCGGTGTCATTCCGACGAAGGAGGAATCTCAGCTCAGGCGAAACTACGTTCCCTGAACCCCGAGATTCCTCGCTTCGCTCGGAATGACACGCCAGCCCCTCCTGTTACCCCGACACCCCGACACCCGCCCCCCATGCTACCCTCTCCTCCATGACTACCTTTGCCCCAAACGGCCCCCTCGACCTCGTCACCTTCGACCTCTACGACACCCTCATCGAGCTCAACCCACCCCGCTGGGAGCGCCTCGCCGCGGCCGCCCGTACCCAGGGCATCGCCGCCGACCCCGAGACCCTCCGCAACGCCGACCGCCTCGCCGAGGACTACTTCACCATCGAGAACGGCCGCCTCCCCATCCGCGACCGCACCCAACCCGAGCGCGAAGCCTTCCGCCTCGAGCTGATGCGCCGCTGGCTCGCGGCCGCCGGCCTCCCCCACGACCCCGACACGGTCAAGGCCATGCGCGAAGCCTACATGTCCGAGTTCGACGAGGTCCCCGACCACCACCACTACCGCCTCTTCGACGACGTCCTCCCCGCCTTGAGAAAACTCCGCCGCAACCGCATCATGACCGCCGTCATCTCCAACGCCGACGCCGACGTCACCATCGTCTGCACCCACTTCGCCTTCGCCCCGTTGATGGACCTCATCGTCACCTCCGCCCTCGTCGGCTACGAAAAACCCGACCCCCGCACCTACCGCGCCGCCCTTGACCCCCTCGGCATCGACCCCGAGTTCGCCCTCCACGTCGGCGACCAGCCCAAATCGGACGTCGTCGGCGCCCAGGGCGTCGGCATGAACGCCGTCCTCCTCGACCGCTACGCCCGCCACAACGGAACCGACATCCCCACCGTCCCTACCCTCACCGCCCTCGCCGACGCCATCGTCGCCACCCAGGGCCCCGGCGCCTGACCGCTCCCACTCCAAACCAGACGCCGCCACGAAGCCCCCGCCCAGCCAGGGTGTCATTCCGAGCGCAGCGAGGAATCTCGGCCCCCAGCCTCAGAAGCACCACGACCGCGACCACGCCCCCACACCCGACCCCCGACACCCGACACCCGTAACCCGTCAGTAACCCGTCACCCATGGACGCCCCCGCCCTCATGGCCCTCCACATCGACGCCCTCTTCCTCCTCGACGCCGAACACCGCCTCCTCGCCGTCAACGAGCCCGACCCCCCGCCCGCCCCCCGCCTCTACCTCGGCCGCACGCGCTCCGGCAACACCTGGCGCTTCCGCCACGATCTGCCGGATGAGATCGTCCGCACCCTCGCCCCCCTCCTCCGCGCCGAACCGATCGCTCCCGACCTCGCCCAGCCGCCCCACTGCCTCCCCGCCCTGCACGCCATCCTCTCCCGCCACGCCCCCGTCACGGAAACCGCAACCGGCCCCGCCTGGCATTTCCCTGACCACATCCCCACCCCCGGCCACGACGTCATCGCCATCACGCTTACCAACGCCGACCTCATCCGCCCCATCTTCCCCACCCTCGCCGCCGACCTCCCCCACCGACTCCCCTGCATGGCCATCCTCCACGACGGCCGCCTCGCCTCCCTCTGCTTCAGCTCCCGCAACACCCCCCACGCCGCCGAAGCCGGTCTCGAAACCCTCGAACCTTTTCGCGGCCGTGGCTACGCCCCCGCCGCCGCCGCCGCCTGGTCCCGCGCCGTCCGCGCCCAAGGCCGCACCCCCCTCTACAGCACCGCCTGGGACAACCTCCCCTCCCGCGCCGTCGCCCGCAAGCTCGGCCTCATTCTCTACGGCGCGGATCTCACCATCGCGTAAGCAGCCGCGGTCAGCGCGGCCATTGCCGCCGCCATCCCCGTCCCCTGTAAAATGAACCGTGGATTGCTGGCCCTACGAGCCGAACGCCACAATCGTTGCGAGAAACGCGACCATGATCGACATCGTCACCAAGCACCACGCCGCCATCGCCGCCCTCTGCCGCCACTACGGCGTGCTTCGCCTCGACCTCTTCGGCTCCGCCGCCACCGGCGACTTCGACCCCGCATCCAGCGACCTCGACTTCATCGCCACCTTCGCAAACACCCGCGTCCCCGGCTACGCCGACCGCTACCTCGATTTCGCCGACGCCCTGGAAACCCTCTTTGGCCGCCCCGTCGACCTCCTGACCGAAAACATGATCCGCAATCCGTACTTTCGCCAGTCCGTCGAGGCCACACGCCAGCATGTCTATGCCGATCGAGACACGCAAGCGGTTGCTTGACGCCCTTGAATCGTGCCGCGCAATCCTCAGCTACACGGACGGCTCGCTAACCCCGCATACCCTCGGCTGGCGACAAAAAGCCCCTCTCCCCGCGCACGGGGAGAGGGGTTGGGGTGAGGGGCGTTCGCGACTACTCCACGCGAAACTCCTCCCACGCCAGCGGATCGGTGAAG
>CALMZR010000020.1 GCA_937870845.1 uncultured Chloroflexota bacterium | reverse complement strand
ATGTTGCGCCATCATCTACAAGGGATCAGTTACTCTCTCTGCTAGAGCGACTCTTGCGTATCGCCCCATTTGAAGGACCATACATTGGCACCCGAAGTCAACGAGCGAGTGTTCGTCAGTTCACATCTACGCTGATTAGTCAGTATATGGGCGCGATGACGTTTGAGAACCGCGGATGGGGCGCTCAGTGCGTAGAGGTCAAACCGTGGGCGCGACGGGAGGTGGAAACCCTAAAGGGATTGACGTGGCACTACGTCATCGACAGCCAGTCCTTGGCGTCCCAGCGGTTTGGCCAACGAAGGGTAATTCGGACCTTGGTCGAGATCTATGCAAATGCCGCTGTTTCTGATGACAGGAGAGCCTGGCGCATGTTTCCCGAGTTCTTTCAAAACGAGATTGAGATAGCAGGCTCGAACGATTCATTGAAGCTCAGAACTGTGGCTGACGTGATCGCGTCCCTGAGCGAGGTTCAAGCGATTGAAACGTATCAGAGGCTCACGGGTCAGACATTGGGTTCAGCCTTGGCAAAGCAACCGGGGTAGAAATTCGTAGTTGTTTCAGTGCATGCGTTCCGTGAACGGATTCGTTCTCGTCCGTTTCAATTGGCGCCTCTTTGCGTTGCCCCGGCACGCTCCCTGCTCGTACGCTCATATGGCGTGGCGCAACGCCACATCCGCATGACCCGATAACTACCACAGCGAGGAGGCCCCATGGCAATCCCCGACCTCCAGACGCTCCCCTCCGTCCCGTTGCCGGACACCCTCGATCCGCCCAGCCCGGTCATCATCGAGCGGGTGCAGCCGGAGATCGACGCCGGGCGCTACCCGGTCAAGCGGGTGCAGGGCGACATCCTCGAAGTCAGCGCCGACATCTTCAAGGAGGGGCACGACAAGATCGCGGCCGTCCTCAAGTACCGGCGCACCGACGAGGAGGAGTGGCGCGAGGCCGAGATGCGCTACGTCGACAACGACCGCTGGGCCGGCTGCTTCCTGGTCCCCGACAACACGCGCTACGTCTACACCATCGAGGCTTTTCCCGACCGCTGGGCCACCTGGGCCGACGAGATCGGCAAGAAGCTCGGCGCCGGGCAGGACGTGGCGCTCGAACTGCTGGAGGGGCGCGCCATCATCGCCGAGGCGCTGCCCCGCGCCGATGCCGACGACCGCGAGATCCTGGAGCAGGGCATCGCCGCCATCGACGGCGAGGGCGTTCAGGCGGCGACGGTGCGCATCCTCCTCGCGCCCGAGGTCGAGGCCGCCATGCGCCGCGTGCGCTCCCGGCGCGGCAGGGCGGTCTACGACACGGAGCTGGAGGTCGTCGTCGACCGCCCCGCGGCCCGCTTCGCCGCCTGGTACGAGATGTTCCCCCGCTCGGCCGGGACCGATCCCACGCGCGGCGCGACCCTCGCCGAAGCCGCGAACCGCCTGCCGGCCATCGCCGAGATGGGGTTCGACGTCGTCTACCTGACCCCCATCCACCCCATCGGCCGCTCCTTTCGCAAGGGGAAGAACAACACCCTCGGCGCGGGCGAGTCCGACCCCGGCGTCCCCTACGCCATCGGCAGCGAGGAGGGCGGCCACGACGCCATCGAGCCGGGTCTCGGCACGCTGGATGATTTTCGCGCCTTCGTCGCCAGGGCTGGATCGCTCGGCATGGAAGTGGCCCTCGACATCGCCCTGCAAGCCTCGCCCGATCACCCCTGGGCCACAGAGCACCCCGAGTGGTTCACCATCCGCCCAGACGGGACGATCCACTACGCGGAGAACCCGCCCAAGAAGTACCAGGACATCTACCCCCTCAACTTCGACACCCCCGCCTGGCGCGAGCTGTGGCTGGAGCAGCGCCGGGTGATTCTGTTCTGGGTCGAGCAGGGAGTGAAGACGTTTCGTGTGGACAACCCGCACACCAAGAGCTTCGCCTTCTGGGAGTGGCTGATCGCCGACGTCCAGCACGACCACCCGGACGTCATCTTCCTCAGCGAGGCCTTCACCCGCCCCAAGGTGATGAAGCTGCTGGCCAAGGCCGGCTTCACCCAGAGCTACACCTACTTCACCTGGCGCAACTTCAAGCGGGAGCTGGAGGAGTACTTCACCGAGCTGACCCAGAGCGAGATGAAGGAGTACTACCGGGGCAACCTCTTCCCCAACACCCACGACATCCTCCCCTTCATCCTGCAGGAAGGGGGGCGTCCCGCCTTCAAGATGCGCTTTGCCCTCGCCGTCACCCTCTCCTCCGTCTACGGCATCTACTCCAGCTACGAGCTGTGCGAGAACACCCCCGTCCCCGGCCGCGAGGAGTACCTCAACTCCGAGAAGTACGAATACAAGGTCTGGGACTGGGATCGCCCCGGCAACATCGTCTCCTACATCACCCGGCTCAACGCCATCCGCCGCGCCCACCCCGCCTTGCAGCTCTACGACAACCTCCGTTTCTATCCGTCCGACGACGAGAACATCACCGCCTATGGCAAGGCGACCCCGGACGGCGAGGACCGCGTCCTGGTCGTCGTCAACATGGATCCCTTCGACGCCCACGAGACCTGGCTGCACCTGCCGGTGGAGGAGTGGGGCATGTCGCCGGACGAGCCGTTCCAGGTCGAGGACCTCCTCACCGGCGAGACGCACCTCTGGCACGCCCACCAGCACATCCGCCTCGATCCGCACGATGAGCCGGCGCGGCTCTATGCCGTCCGCCCCATCCGGCGCGTGAGCTACGTGGAGGGGTGCGGCTGACGGAGGCGGGAGAACGATCTGCGGCGGCTCGCGGCCTTGCCGACGTCCCGTATCGCTCCCGCCTCCTTCGTCTTCGCGTACCATCGACACCCCCGCGCCGACATCGCCCCAACGCAAGGTTCGAGGTCGTGTTGCGCCTGCCCCTGACGTTGCTCCTTGTGGCCGCGGTGCTCATCGCGCTGCCGTCGTCCCTGTCGATCCTTGCGCAGGAGGAGCTGTCCCAGCCGAATGCGCCGTCTCCGGCGACGCGGCATGCCCAGGTGATCGCCCACGGCGTGACGGCGATGCCGGCACACGAGGTCGCCTGGAGCGCTGCCACGTTCCGGGCGCTCCCTCCTCACCGCGCCACGCCCGAGGAGCGGTCCCCGGCATTCGTGCTCGCCCACGACGGCGCTATTGCGCTGACCGATGCCGAGGGCGCCATCCTGGCGCGGCTGGCGCCCGGAGAAGCGGTGTGGGTCGCTGGCCGCGAGCCCGGCGCCGTGATCAGCGCGGAGAAGAAGAGCGCCGAATACGTCGAGATCGCACTGCGCCCGACCGGCGACCTCGCGGAATCAGGCGTCAGCCTGGCCACGGGCCTCCCGTTTGCCGCGCCTCCCGGCGAGGCGTTCGACGTCGATCTGATCCGCGATGTCCTGGAGCGCAACGAGGAGACGGCGATCCCCGCCGGCTCGGCGCCGTCGCTGTTGCTGGTGACCGATGGCGCCGTCTGGGTGACGGCAGGCGCGCAGGCCGCGGTTCAGGTGACGGCCGGCGGCATCGGGCAGATCGAGGGTGATGTCGTCATCGCGGGGGGGAGCCGCTCGCCGGCCGCGTTCGTCGTGGCCCGCATCGGCCCGGCCCTGCCGGCGCGGGTGGCGCTGCAAGACGCCCGTGGGGCGACGCCCGTTCCGGGAGGAACCCCGATCGCGACGCTGGAACCCGGCGCGAATCGCCTCTGGCCCGCGCCGACCCCCGACGACCCAACGCTCGATGCCGACGCCGATGGCCTGACCGACATCGACGAAACGACCCTCTACGGCACGGACCCCGCCGATCCCGACACCGACGCCGACGGGCTCGACGACGCCACGGAGCTGATCGTCCACGGCACGAACCCGCTCCTCGCCGACACCGACGGCGACGGCATCGCCGACACGGCCGAGGTCGACGCCGGGACCGACCCGCTCGATATGGCAAGCTTCCCGGCGGAGCCGCCCGAGACACCCGAACTCACGCCGGTGAGCGCCGACGCCATGGCGTCGCCAGCGGCCCTCGGCTTGGAATCCGCGGCCACGCCGTCCGCCGCCGCGCTCGATCCCGACGGCGACCTCGATGGCGACGGCCTCTCCAACGCCGCCGAAACTGACGTTTACGGAACGGATCCTGCGAAGGTCGACACCGACGGCGATCTCTTCAGCGACGGCGGCGAGGTCGTCAGCGGCCGCGATCCGCTGAGCAAATGAGAGACGCGCGATCTTGTCGGCGTCAGCGCGAAGCGCCCTCATCGTTCAGATTCGCCTGGTGTGCTTCAGCGACGGCAAAGACTTCGTTTGCCGCTTCTTGAGCTCTCGCCCAAGCAAGTTGCAGGCGATCGGCAAGCCATGCCCAGAGCCGCTCTTCTTCGGCGGAATCCATAAGATAAGCATCTCTGCTCGCACTGAACACGAGCCGCGATAGATACCGTAGCTGGGGGGCAACGGGCCACGCCAAGCCGGACACGAAAGCCTGCACGTGTTCTCTCGCCTCAGGCGGGACCCGGGTGATCTGTGATTGCTGGGCCAGTTCGTCAGATACAAGGCTAAGGCGGACGTCAGCGGCGATGGCGCCATTAAACTTGAACTCGCGCCATGCCCAGACCAGTTCCTCACCATTGAACGTTGCACGCGGGGCCTGTTGCTCCGGCAGTCCCGCCTGTGCCGCAGCGGTGAGTACTCGCTGGTCGAGTAATGACATCCAAGAAGTCTCAATCATGGGAGCACGTCCGTTCTGAAGCCGCGCAGCACGACTTGCCGCATATTCTAGAAGATGTCTCCGCAGGGCTCTAGTTGGACGATATTCTGAACGAGTGCGAACGGTATAGGCGTTGAGGCAGGACACACAAACTCGATGCCCCCTCCGCGCCAGATGTTCGGGTAGCGGCGTGACGGCGGGCAGGTTCCGGGACCCCAGAGACCAGGCACGGAACTGACATCTATCAGAAGACAGACATCCCGCGGGCTATCCAGCCCGAGCGTGTACGGCAGCATGCATGCGGCGTGTGGGGAGGGGGTTAACCAGCAATCGGCGCCAGCTCGACCGACGAAACCCGCGTTCATCATCGCGTTCACCCAGTGCGAGCCCGTGTAGTGAACGAGGAGACCGTAGGTCGCATGGACGTCTCGCCCAGAGAGCGGCGGCTGGGCGCCGATGAGAGATTGCGCCGGAAGCTGCGAGACAGGCACAGAACGGCGAAGGAGCAATTCGTTGGCCAACGAATCGAACCGCATCGCGTGTCCCCTGCTTCATGCCGAACAGCCCGCATGTCGATCTTATCAGGGGAGTTCAGGGCCGCAAGCAATGGCGCTCAGCCGCCCCCCACCGCATGCACCACTTCGAGCTGGTCGCCCGTCTGAAGCGCGGTTGATCCGTACTCCGCGCGGGGGACGATGGCGCCGTTGCGCTCGACAATAGCCATGGCGTCGGTCATCTTCTTGCTGGCCAGGAAATCGTGGATCGTCGCGCCCTCCGGCATCGTCGCTGGCTTGCCGTTGACGACGAACGCGACGGCCGCTTCGGCGTGGGTTGGGCTGGAGGCGTCGTTCATCCCCGACTCTTTCTGAGTTTGGAGCGCGGCATCGAGCGCGGTACGAAGCTGCGCGGCCGCGGCGCGAGGATCGTCTGCCTCGGCGATCGCGCCGATGACGGCGATCCCCTGGGCGCCCGCGCGCACGACGTCCGCCACGCGAGCGGCCGTGATGCCGCCGATGGCCAGCACCGGGCAGGGCGCGGCGGCGGCGATGGCGGCCAATCCGGGCAGGCCAGCCGGCGGGAGGCCCGGTTTGCTCCGCGACGGGAAGACGTGCCCCGCCAGCAGGTAATCGGCTCCCGCGGCACGGGTCGCTCCTGCGACATCATGGACCGATTTGCCGATGATCGCGTCCGGGCCGAGCAGGCTGCGCGCTTCCTCCGGCGACATGTCGGCGTCGCGCAGGTGCAGGCCGGTCGCAAGCGCACGAGCCGTTTCGGGATCGCCGTTGACCACCAGCCTGCACGTTGTAGGGGCACGGCATGCCGTGCCCTCGTCACGTAATGCGCCGATACGCTCCCGGAGATCGGCGACGACGGCCGCCGGCGCCGCTGCCGACAGGGCGATGTCACGGAGATAGACGGCGTCGACGCCGCCGGCCACGGCTTCCGTAACGAGGTCCGGGAGCGGCAGCCGCGCTCTCGCCGCGTCCGTGACGAGCATCAAGCGCGGAGCGTGGGGCAACTCCCTCATCTGCGGTTCGTCAGGCGGCGCCGACGACCCCGGCCAGGGGGCTGCTGGCCGAAGCGTAGGCCAGGCGCGGGATGCGCCCGGCCAGGAACGCGTTCCTCCCGGCGTCGACGCCCGCCGCG
This sequence comes from uncultured Chloroflexota bacterium, assembly GCA_937870845.1. GTDB lineage: Bacteria > Chloroflexota > Chloroflexia > Thermomicrobiales > UBA6265 > JACCXM01. Next base: position 1,566 of record CALMZR010000020.1, on the reverse strand, counting down.
ATCGCCTCGGCCATCAGCGCCGGGTTCCGGGCCAGCGCCACCGCGGTGTTGACCAGGCAGGCGTCGGCGCCCTGCTCCATGGCCAGGGCGGCGTCGGACGGGGCGCCGATGCCGGCGTCGACGACCACCGGCACGGTCGCCTGCTCGATGATGATGCGGATCGCTTCGAGATTGACCAGTCCTTGCCCGGAGCCGATAGGCGATCCCAACGGCATCACCGTGACGCTCCCCAGCTCCGCCAGCCGCCGCGCCAGGGGCGGGTCGGCCCCGATGTAGGGGAGGACGGCGAACCCCTCGTCGATCAGGACGCGGGCGGCCTCCAACGTGCCGATCGGGTCGGGGAGGAGGTACTTGGCGTCGGGGATGACCTCGAGCTTCACCCATCTGCCCAGGTCCATGGCGTCGGCCATGCGGGCGATGCGGATCGCCTCCTCCGCCGTCGTGCAGCCGGCGGTGTTGGGGAGGATGGCGAAGCGGCTGGTGTCGATGTCCTCCAGGATGGAGCGGCTGGCCGGGTCGTCGAAATCGATGCGGCGCAGGGCCACGGTGACGATCTCGGCGCCCGACGCATCGAGCGCGGCGAGCATCTCCTCCCGGGTGCGGTACTTGCCGCTGCCGAGCATGAGGCGGCTGCGGAACTCGCGGCCGTGGACGGTGAGCCAGGGTGTTGGGGGGGTCGGGTGATGGGGTGCTAGGGACACGGGATGCGCCTCCGGACGTTGCACGCGAGGGCCATCAACCAGAACACGCGCCAACCGAATCCCGGTGGCGCGTGTGAGGGGCGGTCGACATTCCTGCGCGGGCATTACCCCGGTCAGGTTCGACGGTCGGCGGCGGTATCGGCGACGGCCACCCTCTCAGCCCGGCTCCCCGAGCTCCCGTTGACGTGCTATCCGGTTGTTATGGGGGAGGCTAGGCGGGGAAGGGCGGGGCGTCAAGCGAACGAAGCCTGAAGGTCTTCAGTTCAGGGGTGCGGGTCTTCACTGTGCGAGAGGCCGAGGTGTTGGCCGGTGGCCTCCCACCATTGCCGCAGCTCGGCGATGACGTCGCTGAGGTTTCGGCGCCGTTCCTCGCCGATCCATTCCGGAGGTGGCCGCTCTGCCCACGTCGTGGGATCAAAAACGTGCTTGTGGTGAGCGTCTGGGTGACCCTCGCGCAGGTACGAGTGGTGATTGTCGTAGCGAAAAATAGTGAGGCCCAGCGGTCCCTCGATGCCTGCGTGAAAACTGTACCTTACGCTTCGGACGTGGCGTCGGCCCCTTGCCGTGCGAACGGCAAGAAACTCTTCAACGTCGATAAACAGGCCGCCTCGACATCGGATGCGGCCTTCGACGAGGAGCCTTTCGTCTCCGCCTTCGCTCAGCGACAGGCGCTCCTCAAGGAGGAATCCATCGCTGCGAAAATCCGCGAGGACGTGGGCTTGAATCGTGAGGTAGGCGTCGAGGGGAAGCCATCCAGCCGAAACGTTGGATTCACTCCCCCTCCACATCACACAGCAGATCGTACTGAAAAATCCAGTGCCCGACGGCGAGGTCTTCGATCAGCTCGCCTGCCTCGATCGCATTG
>CALMZR010000019.1 GCA_937870845.1 uncultured Chloroflexota bacterium | reverse complement strand
CATCGACCGTTCCAGCGTGTCATTGGGGTTGTCGGGCCATTCGTTTCGAGTCGCCATGTACTTGGCAAACACTGCCTCGTCGTCGTAGAACTCGGTTCCCTGCAAACCGTCCATGACAGCGTCCTTTCAGCAAGAGTCACTTGCCATGCCGCCTGTGCGAATCGAGCGTTTTCGAACACCGGGCGGCGCAGACCCGGTGGCCGAGTTTCTCGAATCCCTCACTCTGTTGCATCGAGCGGCGTGCGAGGAAGTCATCGGATTTCTGGAATCTGGCGAGATCGACGCCCGACCACGCCATCGCGACTACCTCGGCGACGGAATCTGGGAACTCCGCATCAGCGTAGGTCGGATGCAATACCGCATCCTTTACACTGTTGAGCAGGGCATTGCCACCCTCCTCGAGGGTTTCCAGAAGAAGACCCAGCAAACTCCCAAGCGCCGTCTTGACCTCGCCAAAGCACGACGAAAGGCACTCCGGTGAATGCAGACCAAGCACGGAAACTCGCGCGCCTCCATCTGGACATCGCTCATGCGCTTTACCGGACCCGGGAAAACGCTGGCCTCTCCGTGGAAACGATCGCGGCACGCACCGGATTGCCTTCGGACCGAATCATCATGATTGAAGAAGGCGACACGACGTCCCTCACTGAGGTCGCGCAGTTTTGCGATGCTTTGGGAGTCGCCTTCAGAGACGTTCTGCCACAAGAATCCGGCTCGACGCGACGTGACGAACGCCAGGGATCCTCGGAGCCTCGTATCCTACGAGCTGGATGACCTCGGAGGTTCGCACCACCAGCCATTGGCCCAGGGTCCACCCGACGTCAAGGAGACTAGCCATTTATGGAGCCATTCAATGGCTTGGGCATGAGCCTGGGCAACCTCTCGCGCCTCTCACCAGCCCAAACCCGCTCCATCAGCGCCGAAAACCCGACCGGCGAAAAAGGCCGAGGCGGCATGGCCACCGAAGGCACGGGCGCCATCCCCGCCCGCGAGCTCGGTCAGGGTTGGAAAGTCTCGCCCTCCATCGAGATCGCCGGCCACGAAACCGCTGCGCTCGCCGACATCGCAGGCCCCGGCGCCATCCAGCACATCTGGCTCACCGTCCACCCCCGCCACTGGCGCTCCCTCGTCTGGCGCATCTCCTGGGATGACGAAGAGACCCCCTCTATCGAAACGCCACTGGGCGATTTCTTCTGCAGCGGCTGGTGCGAACGCTGCAACATCTCGTCGCTTCCGGTCGCCGTCAACCCCGCCGGCGGTTTCAACTGCTACTGGGAGATGCCCTTCCGCCGGCGCGCCCGCATCACCGTCGAAAACCTCAGCCCCGACCCCGTCCCCGCCCTCTACTACCAGATCGACTACACCCTCACCGACGTCCCCGACGACCGCGCCTACCTCCATGCCCAGTGGCGGCGCAGCAACCCCCTCCCCTACATGGAGGTCCACACCCTCCTCGACGGCGTCCAGGGCCAGGGCCACTACGTCGGCACGTACCTCGCCTGGGGCGTCAACAACACCGGCTGGTGGGGCGAAGGCGAGATCAAGTTCTACATGGATGGCGACGCCGACTGGCCCACCATCTGCGGCACCGGCGCCGAGGACTACTTCGGAGGCGCCTGGAACTTCGAGCACCCGCCGGGCGAGTACGGCGTCTACTCCACCCCCTTCCTCGGCTTGCCCCAGGTCATCAAACCCGACGGCCTCTACCGCAGCCAGCAACGCTTCGGCATGTATCGCTGGCACGTCATGGACCCCATCCGCTTCACGCAGGATCTGCGCGTCACCATCCAGGCCCTCGGCTGGCGCTCAGCCCTGCAAGACCAGCGCCGCTACCTCCCGCTCCAGGACGACATCGCCAGCACCGCCTTCTGGTACCAGTCCGAGCCCCACGCGCCGTTCCCGGCTCTGCCCGACCTCAACGGCCTTGAGGTGATCTGAGCCTCCCCGTGCCATTCCCCGCCTCAGCGAGCAATCTCGCCTCCCCGGCGCCCGCTGTGTCACCGGCGTGCAAACAAGTCCGACGAAGGAGCGGCGTGCCCAACACGTGTCATTCCGACGAACTTGCAGGAGGAATCTCGGCGCTGCCGACGCGCCGTCTCCTAGAATCAGACATTCCTCGCGGCGCTTGGCATGACCCATGCCGCGCGGCCATTCAAGCGACATCGAGCCCGTAGAACCGCATCGCGTTCCCGCCGAACACGTCCGCCCGCTCCGCATCCGACAGCGGCGGCAGCGCCTCCTCCAGCGCCCGCTTCACCTCGCCGTACGACCCCGCCAACAGGCAAACCGGCCAATCAGACCCGTACATCACCCGCTCCGGCCCAAAGATGTCCAGCACGCACACCACGTACGGGTGGAAATCGGCCGCCGCCCAGCTCGTCCAGTTGGCCTCCGTGACCATCCCCGAGAGCTTGCAGAGTACGTGCGGCAACTCGCGAAACGGCTCCATCTGCGCCGCCCACTCGTCGATCTTCCCCGAGGCGATCGGCGGCTTGGCCAGATGGTCGATCACCAGCCGCATCTCCGGAAATGCCCGCGCCGTCGCCAGCGCCGCCGGTAGCTCCCGCGGCCGAATGAGCATGTCGTACGCCAATCCGGCGTCGCGCACCGCGGCCAACCCACGCTGCACGTCGGGCCGCAGCAACCACTGCGCGTCCTTCTCGTCATGCACCTGGTGCCGGATGCCAACCAGCGTCGCCCCATTCGGCGCTGATTGCAGCGCCGCCAGCGTCTCACCAACCGCGTCATCCGTCAGATCGACCCACCCGACCACGCCCGCCACGAACCGCGTCCGCCCGGCGATCCCCATGAATTCCCGCGTCTCCTCGACGCTCGGCACCGTCTGCACCAGCACCGTGAAGTCGACGCCGGCCGCTTCTAATTTTGGACGCAGATCGCCCGGCCCAAACGTACGACGGATCGGATCCAGCTCGGCCCCGGCCATCCAGTAGTAATCGTGCCGCGACGGCGTCCAGAAATGGTGATGAGCATCAACAATAGGAACACGTTCGCGACTCGGCTCGTTTGCGCTCATGAGTCCGCTCCCCACGCTCCGGCGCCATGCGGCAGCCGTGTCATTCCGACGAAGGAGGAATCTCGGCGTACGGAAAACATCGCCTCGTAGGAGCCGAGCTTCCTCACCGCGCTCGGGGTGACACATCGCGTGCACGGCGCGCAAGACATCGCCATCGAGCCGTCGACTGGTCCATCACGGAATCGACATGGCCATCGAGATTATCTACGAAACCCACGCCACGACCATCGACAATGAAGCCGGCATCGCCACCGGCTGGCTTCCGGGCCAGTTGTCGGCGCCAGGCATCCCGATCTTCCAGGACGCCCGGCTCCGGGAGTGCAATTACGGCCAATTGAACGGGACGCCGGTCGAGCTCCTCGTCAGGGAACGCTCACGTCACATCAGCGTGCCATTCCCGCAGGGGCAGAGCTACCGACAAGTCGTCGCCCAGACGCGCGATCTCCTCCGCGATCTGGCCGCAAAATGGGATGGCTCGCGACTCGTCATTATCGCGCACTCGGCGAACCGCTGGGCATTGGAGCACCTGCTCCTCGGCATCCCCCTCGAAGCGTTGGTGAACGCCCCATTCACCTGGCAGCCCGGGTGGCGCTACACCCTGCCGGCCGGTGACCCGACGCCATAGAACCGCTGCCTCCGAACGCTACTGCGCCGTTCCCGCCTCCCCGGAAGTTCAGGAAGTTCAGGAACTTCGGCTTGCGCTACCCATCGTCTCCGGGCGCTGTCCGCAACTCCTCCACCTCGCGCCGCAAGTCCTCGATGTCCTGAAACTGCCGATAGACCGACGCGAAGCGGATGTACGCCACCTCGTCCAGCGCCTTCAACTGCCGCAGCACCGACTCCCCGATCGCACTGGACGGAACCTCCGCCGTTCCCAGCGCCAGCAGATCCGCCTCCACCCGCGCCAACATCGCGTCGATGGCGTCCTCGCCCACCGGCCGCTTCGTCAGCGCCACCCGCAGCTTCTGCCGCAACTTCGCCGGGTCGTACTCCTGCCGCCGCCCGTCCTTCTTGACGACGACCAGCCCCGCCCCCTCGACCCGCTCATACGTCGTAAACCGCCGCCCGCAGTTCGGGCACTCCCGCCGCCGCCGGATACTGTCGCCCCCGCTCAGCTCCCGGCTATCGACGACCCGCGTATCCTCGGCACGGCAGAACGGACAGCGCACGAGCTACTGCCGTCCAGAGCGATGACCGCGGAAGGCCATGGCCTTCCGCGGTCGTTCCCCCCTCTCCCATCGCAATGGGAGAGGGGGGCAGCGGGGTGAGGGCACCCTACCGCTCCCGCAAGAACTTGATGATCGACGACTCCGCCACCCAGTCGTCCTCCTGAAACGCCGTCGCCGGCGAGGTGGCCGGCGTGGAGTTCCTCGTCGGCGATGAAACAGGCGGCGAAACGGGCGCTCGGTAGGCGCCCCGGTCCGGCTCCCGCATCGGCCGCGGCTCCCGCACCGGCGGCCGCAGCGCCGACTCGAAGAAATCCCCCCCGCCCTGGTCGAACCCGGTGGCGATCAGCGTGATGCGCACCGCGTCCCCCAGCGAAGGGTCGATCGAGGTGCCGTAGATGATCTCGGCTTCCTCGTCCACCGCGGCGCGGATCACCTCCGCCGCCTCGCTCGTCTCCACCAGCGTCAAATCCGTGCCGCCGGTGATGTTGTAGAGCACCCCCGTCGCGCCCTGGATGTTCATCTCCAGCAGCGGGCTCTCGATCGCCTGCTGCGCCGCGTCGATGCAGCGCGTCTCGCCCGAGCCGTGCCCGATCGCCATCAGCGCCGAGCCCGCCTCCTTCATCACCGTCTTGACGTCGGCGAAGTCGAGGTTGATCACCCCCGGCTTGGTGATCAGGTCGGAAATCCCGCCGATCCCCTGCCGCAGCACGTCGTCGGCCAGCCCGAACGCCTCCTCGATCGACGTCTTGGCGTCGACCATGTCGAGCAGCCGCTGGTTGGGGATCACGATCAGGGCGTCGACCGTCTCGCGCAGCCGGGAAATCCCCTCTTCGGCGGCGCGCCGCCGCCGCGTCCCCTCGAAATCGAACGGCTTGGTCACTACGCCGACCGTCAGCGCCCCCGCCGCGCGGGCGTGCTTGGCGATCACGGGCGCCGCTCCCGTGCCGGTGCCCCCGCCCATGCCGGCGGTGATGAAGACCATGTCGGCCCCGCGCACCATCTCGCCCAGCGTGTCCGCGCTCTCCTCGGCCGCGCGCTCCCCGATCTCGGGCCGTCCCCCGGCCCCAAGCCCTTTGGTCAGCTTGTCGCCGATGCGGACGTAGACCGGCGCCTTGCTCCCCATCAGCGCCTGGGCGTCGGTGTTGACCGAGACGAACTCGATCCCGTCCACCCCGGAGTCGATCATGCGGTTGACCGCGTTGCCGCCGGCCCCGCCGATGCCGACCACCTTGATGTGCGCGAACGTCTCACGGACGATGTCGTCCCACGCCGCATCACGCGTCCGCGGCGCCGGCGCGGGTCTGGCCGGGGCCGGGGCCGCCGCCGGCTCGTCGGGCGGCGATGGCTCGCGCACGGCCGCGTTCGTCTCGAGCGGCGCCGGGGCTGCCTCCACGGCGGCGGCGGGAAGCGCGTTGCGCTGACCGTCGGCTTGCGGCGGCCGCCGCTGGCCGCGTACCGGCCCGTGGTTGTGGGCTTGCTGCATCCTTCTTCCCCATCCCGGAAGGCGAGCGCTTTACTGGCGCCGGCAGGGCAACCGGATCAGCCCGTCCGGCTGGCGCACCCGAGGATTGTTGCTATCGGCCGCCGCGGGAAGGCAGCACGCACGACGTTTGGCTCCAGGCCGGCGTTGCGGGCAAACAACGCTCGCCGGATTGGGGCACACCCCCAACCCGGCAGGACGAATCCCATCCTCGATCGGTCCGGCGCGTGCCGCGGAGCAACGCCTCGCCCGAGTATAACACCGGGTCGGCTCCCTTCCTCGCCGCCTCTCCCCCGGTGAACGTTCGGTCAGACCGTCCGCCGCCGCTCCAGCGACCGCTCCAGCGCCAGCCCGATCAGCCGGTCCACCAACTCCGGCAGCGCCATCCCGCTCCCCTGCCACAGCCGCGGGTACATGCTGATCGCCGTAAACCCGGGGATCGTGTTCACCTCGTTCAGATAGATCCGATCCGTGTTCCGCTCCATGAAGAAATCGACCCGCGCCATCCCCGCCAAGTCGAGCGCCCGAAACGCGGCGATGGCCATCTCCTGGATCTCGGCCATCGTGCTCCCGTCGATCGGCGCCGGCACGAGCAGCTCCGAATTGTCGTCCACATACTTCGCGTTGTAATCGTAAAACTCGTTCCCCGGCACGATCTCCCCCACCACCGAGGCGATCGGCTCGTCGTTCCCCAGCACCGAGATTTCCAGCTCCCGCCCGTCGATCGCCGCTTCCACCACCATGCGCCGGTCGTACCGCCCGGCCTGAGTCATCGCCGCCGGGAACTCGCTCGGATCGTGCGCCTTGACCACCCCCACGCTGGAGCCCATGTTCGCCGGCTTGACGAAGCAGGGGAACTTCAAGACTTCAGCCACCCACTCCGTGCAGGAGTCCGGGTCGCGCTCCCACTCCTTGCGCGTCACCAGCCGCCACGGCGCCTGCGGCAACCCCTCCTGCGCCAGCACCGTCTTCGCCATCGCCTTGTCCATGCTCAGCGCCGACCCGAGCACCCCCGCCCCGACGTACGCCACGCCGGTCAGCTCCAGGAACCCCTGCACCGTCCCATCCTCGCCCATCGGCCCATGCAGCACCGGAAAGACGACGTCGACGCCCTCGGATAGAACGGCGGGCGCCGCGCTCTCTTTGGGAGGATTCTCGATCACGTCACGTTCCGATCCCTCGGGCAGGGCGAACAGTGGCGACGACGCGGTCAGCGCCGCAAACGGATCGCCCCCGCTCAGCCACCGCCCCTCGCGGGTGATGCCGATGGGCACGATCTCGTATCGCTCCGGGTCGAGCGCCCCCATCACCGTCTGCGCCGAGCGCAACGACACGTCGTGCTCGCTGGACTGCCCGCCGAAGATGACGGCCACCCGCACCTTGCCCCCGCGCGGCCGCTGCATCAGTTGGTCCTTTCAGACGTTGGTCGTGGGTCGTGGGTCGCGAGGCGTCGGTCGCGAGGCGTCGGTCGTGAGTCGGGCGATCCGATCCACCGTATCGCTCTCAACCACCGCTCACGACTCACGACTCACGACTCACAAGTACTCCACTTCTCGCCGCAACTCTACCCCGAACCGCTCCCGCACCCGCTCCTGCGCCGTCGCGATCAGCTCGCGCACGTCCGCCGCGGTCGCGCTTCCGTCATTGACGATCCAGTTGGCATGCTTGGGCGAGAAGGCCGCCCCGCCCACGGCAAAGCCCTTCATCCCGCTCTCTTCCAAAAGCCGTCCGGCAAAATCGCCGGGGGGATTGGCGAAGGTCGAACCCGCACACGCCCCCGTCGGCTGCGTCAGCTTGCGGAACGCGGCGTGCTCGTCGGCCAGGCGGACCAACTCGACAGGATCCCCTTTCGGCAGGAGCATCACCGCCTCCAGCACCGTCCATGGCCGCGGCCGCGGTGCGGCCTTGACGACCGTGTGCCGATACGCCGCCTCCAACCACGCCCCCGGCCGCTCCTCGACCCCGCCCGCCTCGTCGAGCACGACGACCCCCTCCAGGTGATCGATCTGCTCCGTACCGTGCGCCCCCGCGTTGTTCACCGTCGCCCCGCCGATCGTCCCCGGCAGCCCCACCCCCCAATCCATCCCGGCCCACCCCCGCTCGGCCGCGTAGCGCCCCACCCACGACAACGGCGCCTGCGCCGCCACCCGCAGCCGCACCGCATCCCCCAGATCTTCGACCTCGACCAGATCGCCCGCCCGCTCCCCCGGCGTGCGCGCCAGCGCCACCAGCCCCCGAATCCCCGCGTCATCGACCAGCAGATTGCTCCCGCCCCCGATGACCGTCACCGGCATCCCCTCACTTCGCCCCCACGCCACCGCGGCGGGCAAATCGTCAGGCGTCGCCGCCCGGATGAGGTAATCGGCCGGCCCCCCAATGCGCCACGTCGTGTGCAGCCGCATCGGCGCATCACGCAGAACCTTGAGCCCTGGCTGATTCGGAACCGCGAAGGCTTCGCCTTGAGCCTCCCGCCCGCTGCGGCGGGCGGGGAAAATGCCCCTCTCCCCGCGCACGGGGCCGGCCGCCCCCTGGGCGGCGGTTGGGGTGAGGGGCGCCGGAGGAGAGGGGTAGCCACAAGTGGTCTTCTGTCGCAACTCCTCCAGCAGCATCGGACCCGTCTCCGTCACACTTCCCGCCCCCAGCGTCAACACCACGTCTCCAGCTTCAACCACCCCGGCCAGCTTCTCGCCCGCATCCGCCGGATCACGCGCATCCATCGTCCCGTCTGGCAGCAACGCGATCACGTCCTGCGCCGACACCCCCAGATTGTCCGTCTCCCGCGCCGCGTAGACGTCCAGCACCATCACCCGATCCGCCTCGGCCAGCGAGTCGGCGAACTCACGCAACAGCGCCTTCGTCCGCGAATAGGTGTGCGGCTGAAACACCGCCCACAGCCGCCGCCCCGAAAACCGCTCTCTCGCCGTGCGCAGATTGACCGCGATCTCGCTTGGATGATGCGCATAGTCGTCGATGACCAGCACGCCTCCCGCCTCACCCTTCGTCTCGAACCGCCGCCCCACGCCGCGAAACGTCTCCAGCGCAGCCGCGGACGCCGCCGCGTCGTACCCCAGCGCAATCAGGGCCGCCAGCGCCGCCGCCCCGTTCCTCGCGTTGTGCTTCCCTGGAACGGCCAACGTCAACGGCACGGCAATGTCGTCCGGTCCAGTGACCCGCCATCCCTCGTCGGTCTGCTCCAACCGCCAATCCGCGCCATCCGTCTCCCCGAAAGTGACGACGTGCTGCGGCGGCTCCCAGTCAGCGCGGCCCATCACCCGGCGGCATCCCAGATCGTCGCCAGCAATGACCAGCGTCCCCTCGCGCCGCATCCCAGCCACAAACGCGGCGAACGCGGCGTCATACGCGTCGACACCGGGAAACAAATCGGGATGGTCGTAATCGACGTTCGTGACAATCGCCACGTCGGGATGCAGCTCCAGAAACGACCAGTCGTACTCGTCCGCCTCGACGACCATCGCCTCCCCCGAACCCGGAGCGGCATTGGCCCCAACCCCCGCGATCACCGCCCCGATGGCGAAGCTGGGATCGGCCCCGAGCGCCCGCAACGCCGCCACGATCATCCCGCTTGTGGTCGACTTGCCGTGAGACCCGGCCACGGCCACCCCGCGCCGCGCATCCGCCAGCGCCCCGAGCAAGCGCGCCCGCTTGACCACCGGCTTCCCCGCCGCAATCGCGGCGCCGATCTCCGGGTTGTCCGGCCGCGCCGCCGCCGTCGCCACCACCAGATCCGCGGCCGCAGCTTCCTCCAGCGCCGAATGCCCGACCGTGACCGCGATCCCCTCATCCCGCAAATCTGCCAGCAACGGGGAATCGGCCGCGTCCGAACCTGAAACGGCATAGCCCCACGCATGGAGGATGCGCGCCAGCCCGCTCATCCCGATGCCGCCGATGCCGACGAAATGGACGTTCGCCGGGGCCGCAGGAAGGAGGTCTCCGATCGTAACCTGGTCGTGGAGAACCCTCACTCCAACTCCTCTCCCCGTGTGAAACACGCAAGACCCTCGCTTGTGGCGCCGTCTGCCTGCCTCGTGGCCACGGCCAATCGGAACTGTTCGCCACGGTCGAACTCGTCGCGAAACAGCCCGAACGAAGCGCATCCAGGCGAAAGGAGGATGACGTCGCCCGGCGCGGCTTCCTCGCGGGCGGTCGAAACGGCGTCGGCCATGCTCATGAATGGACCGCGTGCTCCCACCCCTCTGCTCCCGAGCGCAGCCGCCAATGCGGGCGTGGCCGTGCCGTCGAAGAGATACGCCAGCACACGATGCCGGGCAACGGCTTCAGCTAACGGCCCCGGATCGAGCCCCTTGTCGGCGCCGCCCGTGAGGAGATGAATGCGCCCAGTCATCCCGGCCAGGGCGTTGAGCGCCGCCACGGCAGCGATCGGCGCCGTCGCCGTCGTGTCGTTGATGAAGACGACCCCGTCGATCTCGGCGACCCGCTCCATCCGATCCTTGACGCCCCGAAACCCACGGAGCCCATCGCCAATCGACTCCGCGCTCGCCCCCGCCAGCATCGCCGCCGCGATCGCCGCCAGCGCGTTGCGCGCCCCATGCCCCCCTGCCAGCGCCGGGCTGCTCGGTAGCGGCCAGCGATGCTCGGCCCCACGCCAGCGCCAGACGAGCGCGTTCTCCGCGCGCCACGCGCCATCTCCGCCGCCGACGCCATCCCCGAACGGAACGACGGTCGCCTCCGCGGCCTCACCCGCTCGCCACGCCTCGGGATCGTCACGGTTGACCACCAGCCAGTCGCCACGTCGCTGATGACGCGCGATACCCCGCTTCGTCGCGGCGTAGTCCGCGAACCCATCGTAGGTATTGAGATGATCCTCGGCGATCGTCGTCAGCACCGCGACATGCGGCGCCAACCCGTGCTCGATCAGCGACTCGAGCTGCCACGAAGAGACCTCGATCACCACGGGAACCTCGCGTCGCAACCTCGGCAACTGGTCGAGCGCCGAGATGCCCATGTTCCCCGCCACAACCACGTCGGGATACGTCCCGCGCAGCATCTCCCGGATCAACATCGAAACCGTCGTCTTCCCCTTCGTCCCGGTCACGCCCACGATCGGCGCCGGACACGCCCGGAAGAACAGGCTCATCTCCATCTCGACCGGGATGCCGTGCCCCCGCGCCAGCTCCAGCAGTGGAGCGCGCCGCGGCACGCCAGGGTTGCGCACCACCAGATCCGCTCCGTCCGGGGTGAAGTCCCGCTCCTCGTGGCCGCCAAGAACGAAGCGAATCGGCAACCCAGCGAGTTCCCCCAGCGGCTCCGTCAGCTCCGCCGCCGTCCGCCGATCGGTGACCGTAACCTCGGCCCCTTTGGCCGCCAGATATCGGGCCACCCCAAGACCGCCGCCGCGCGTCCCCAATCCAAGCAGCGTGACGCGCTTGCCCCGCAGATCGAGCCCGCTCGCCAATGGGTCGTGTGCGGTCACACCTTGCCGCCCAACTGGGTGGTCACGGCCTCTTGGAGCCTCGTTACGACCCCTCGATCCGTAGGGGCGCTGCTTGCTGCGCCCGTCGGCCGCAGGCCGACAGCCCACCACTCGCGGCCACGGTCTGGCCCGACCTCCAGGGACTCTCGACCACCCACCTAGAACTGCACCAGCGCCATCGCCACGCCGATGATCCCCGCCATCATCGCCAGCATCCAGAACCGCATCGTCACCTGCGTCTCCGACCACCCCAGCATCTCGAAATGGTGGTGCAGCGGCGCCATCTTGAACAACCGCCGTCCCTCCCCATACCGCCGTTTCGTCAGCTTGAAGTACCCCACCTGCAACATCACCGACAACGCCTCGGCCACGAACACCGCCCCCACCACCGGCAGCAGCAGCCATTGCCCGGTCATAAACGCCGCCACCGCCAGCGAGGCCCCGATCGCCAGCGACCCCGTGTCCCCCATGATCACCTGCGCCGGATGGGCGTTGAACCACAGAAACCCCATCAACGCCCCCGTCATCGTCAGGCAGAACGTCACCACGCCGAGCTGCCCCTGCCGGTAGGCGATGATGGCGTAAGCCACGAAGGCGATGGCCGCCGTCCCCGCCGCCAGCGTGTCGAGCCCGTCCGTGAAGTTCACCGCGTTCGCCATGGCGATGATCGCCAGCCCCGCGATCGGCACATACAGAATTCCGATGTCGTACCGCCCGATGAACGGCAGATAGACGCTGCTCAGCCCGAGTCCGTACGGAAACGGCGCGTGCAGAATGATCGCCGCCACCAGCGCAAACAGCGTCAGCCACAGCATTTTCAATCGCGCCGCCATCCCCCCCTGCCGCGCTCCTCCCAGCAGACTCTGCCGGTCGTCCATCGCCCCCAGGATCGCCGCGGCGAGCAGCACCCCGACCGGCAGCAGCATCGACAACCGCCCGGCCGTGTTGAACACCAGCGTGATCAGCACCACCGACGCCGCCACCATGACCCCGCCCATCGTCGGCGTGCCCGTCTTGACGAAATGCGTCTCCGGCCCGTCGATGCGCACCTGCTTGGCCGCCTTGCGCATCCGCAAGAAGGTCACGATCGGCCGCCCGATAATCAGCGTCACCACGAAAGCCAGCCCCGCCAGCGCCAGCGAGACGGCCATGTTCTGATTCGGATCGACCGGCATGATGCTGTCCATGTCCGGCTCTCAGCCGCGGGAGGAACGGCAGGTGGGAGCGAGCTGGCTCACCAATCGCCCCCCGCCTCGCCGCCCTGCCGTCCTTCGGGCTCACTCCCGCCTCCCGCCTCCCGCCTCCCGCCTCGCAACCGCTCCACGATCTCTTCCATCTGCAATCCGCGCGACCCCTTGAGCAGCACCACGTCACCCGCACGCAGCTCGTCCACCAAGTACGCGATCAGCTCTTCGCGCTGGTCGAGCGAGAACGACACGACCTCCGGCGGGCCAACGTCGAAGCGGCCGTCGGTCGTCGCCGCCTCGCGCGCGATCGTCCGCGCCATCTCGCCGAACGTGACCACTAGGTCGGCCACCTCCCCAGCGCGGCGTCCGACCGCCACGTGCTCCCGCTCCGAAACCTCCCCCAGCTCGCGCATGTCCCCCAGCACGGCGATCGCTCGCGTCGGGTTCATCGCCTCCAGCAATCCCAGCGCCGACATCACCGACGGCGTCGAGGCGTTGTAGGTGTCGTCGATCATCTGCGAGCCATTCGGCCCCGGCACGATCAGCAACCGCACCTGCACCCCCGGCTCCGCCAGCCCCTGCAGCATGTCGGCCAGGTCCATCCCGAGCGCGTGCCCGACCGCGATCGCCGCCAGCGCCAGCTCCACCGCGTGCCCCCCGATCAGCGGCGCCTTCACCCGGTTCGAGTCGTCGCCGATGTGCAGCCAGAAGCTCGTCCCTTCCAGCCCTTCCGACTCCACGTCGGTCGCCCGCACGTCGTTCCCGTCGGCCAGCCCATAGAAGAGGACGCCCCCCCGACAGCGCTCGGCCATCGCCCGCACCCGCGCGTCGTCCCCGTTCAGGATCGCCCAGCCATCCTCCGGAATCGCATCGACCAGCTCCGCCTTCGTCTCCGCGATCGCTTCGATCGTTCCCATCCGCTCCAGGTGGACCGGATGGACGTTAGTCACGACCCCGATCCGCGGCTGAGCGATCTCCGCCAGCAATCGAATCTCCCCGAACGCGTACGCGCCCCCCATCTCCAGCACCGCCGCGCCATGCTCGGGCGTGACGTCCAACAGCGAGAGCGGCAGCCCGATCTCCGAGTTGAGGTTTCCCGCCGACCGATACGTCGGTCTCCACCGCGCCAGCACCGAGGCGATCGTCTCCTTGGTGCTCGTCTTGCCTACGCTCCCCGTGACCCCAACGACCAGCAAGTCGGCCAAATCCGCCCGCCACCGCGCCGCCAGCCGCTGCAGCGCCCCCAGCGGATCGGCGACGACCAGCAGCGGCAGGGTCGCGTCCGCATGCGCATCCGCCCACTCGCGGCTGACCAGCGCGGCCGTCGCCCCCGCGGCTGCCGCATCTCCGACAAAATCATGCCCGTCGAAGCGCTCCCCGCGCAGCGCGATGAACAGATCGCCGGGCCCCGCCTGACGCGCATCGCGCTCGATGCGGGCGAAAACCGTCCCCTCCGCCAGATCGCCCCGCGGCGACGCCCCCGTGCCGCTCAGGACATACCCCAGGGCCAGCGGCGTCATCCCGTCCCTCCCGCGTCCAGCGGCCATGCTTCCTCCGTCAGGCGCTCCGCGATCCGCAACACCGCCGACCGCGCCCGCGGATTCGCGGTCATCTCCGCCTCGTCCGCCCGCACCGCGCGGCGCGTCACTTTCCGCAGCCGCGGCCGATGCCCACACACGCAGACGGGAATCTCCAGCGGGCACACGCACGTTGCGCTCTCGCGCTCGATGAACCGTTTGACGATGCGGTCCTCGAGCGAGTGAAACGCGATAACCGCCAACCGCCCTCCCGGCGCCAACACGTCGACCGCCCCCGCCAACGCCGCCTCCAGCGCCGCAAGCTCCCGGTTCGTCGCGATCCGCAACGCCTGAAACGTCCGCGTCGCGGGGTGCGTGTCGCGCCCGCGCCGCCCCCCCACCGCCCGCCACACGATCTCCGCCAACCGCGTCGTCGTCTCGATCGGCGCTCGTTCGCGTTCCTGGACGATCGCGCGGGCGATGCGCCGGCTCCCCGGCTCTTCCCCATAGCGCCAGACCAGATCCGCCAGCTCCCGCTCCGGCAACGTGTTGACGAGCTCGCTGGCCGGCGACCCTGATAAGGTATCGAACCGCATGTCCAGCGGCCCCTCATACCGAAAGGCAAACCCACGCTCCGGTCGATCGAGCTGAAACGACGACACCCCGAGGTCAAGCAAAATGCCGTCGAGCGGCGCCATGCCGCGCTCCCTCGCCACGCCCGCCAGGTCGGCAAAATTGGCATGGACCGGAATGAGCCGATCGCCAACTCCCGGTTCCCGCCGCAACGCGCCCGCCCGCGCGACGGCCTCCGGGTCCGCATCCAGCGCCAGCACGATTCCATCCGGCGCCGACGCCTCCAGCAGCGCCCGCGTATGCCCACCGCCGCCGAAGGTGCCGTCGAGGTAGCGCCCCCCCGCGCGCGGCAGCAACCCGGAAACCGCCTGCTCCAGCAGCACCGGCCGATGCCCGGCGTGGGGGATGTCGATGTCGGGGATCGCTGACACGGTCGTCTATCCGAAGCACGTAGGGCGCGCCGCGGGTCGCGCCGATCGTCGCAGAGAGTATGCACCGCGACGGCCGCCTCAGGAGGAGTATGCTCCCCGCCCGGAGCAGTGTGCGGAAGTCGTGTCATTCCGGCGAAGGAGGAATCTCGACGCCCAGGGCAGCGCCGCCTCCTGGCGCCGAGATAGCGGGTCGAAACGAAAGAAGCCGCCATGCCCTTTGCCATCAACGATGGCGTTCGCATCCACTACGAGGTCGTCGGTCACGGCGAGCCGCTCGTCCTCTATCACGGCCTCACCGGCTCCGGCGAGCGCTGGCGCGACACCGGCTACGTCGCGGGGCTCGAGAACGGCCACCGTCTCATCCTCATCGACGCCCGCGGCCACGGCCAGAGCGACAAGCCGCACGACCCTGCCGCCTACGGCCGCCGCCGCCAGGCCGCCGACGTAATCGCCGTCCTCGACGACCTCGGCATCCCGACCACGCGCTTCTGGGGCCACTCCATGGGCGGCGCCGTCGCCCTCACCCTCGGTCGTCATCACCCCCGCCGCGTCAGCGCCCTGATCGTCACCGGCTACAGCCCCTTCGCCGCCGCTGGTGACGAAGCCGCGGAGATGGCCGCCTGGGCCGCCGATCTGCGCGGCGGCATGCCCGGCTTCGTCGCCGGCTACGAACGCCGCCACGGCCCGCTCCCCGACGACGCCCGCCTCCGCTGGCTCCGCAACGACGCCGCCGCCCTCGCCGCCTGCGTCGCCTCCATGATCGCCGAATCGGACGGCGCTCAGGTCGACGATCTCCCCGCCATCGCAACCCCGGTCATGCTCCTGGTCGGCACGAAAGAACCCTTCGCCGCGCAGGCGCGCCACGCGGCCGCGCTCCTCCCCCACGGCACATTCGTCCCCCTCACAGGCCTCGACCACGTCCAGACCTTCTTCCGCGGCGACCTTGTCCTCCCCCGCGTCCGCGAATTCCTGGCGAACCACGCATCCGACGACGTGTAGGTCCTCAGCCCCACGGCCACCGACAAGAGAAATCCTTGGCCATGGCCCCTTCCCCGCGCCGGAGCGGAAAAACCCCTCTCCCATCGCAATGGGAGAGCAACCGTGTTGGGGCGTCAAGCTGTGGCGGGGGCCGTGGGCTGCCACAGCGCGCCATCCCGGACCATGGCGTTGGCCGTGGTCAGCAGCTTGCGCATGCAGGCCACCAGCGCCACCTTGGGCGGCTTGCCGGCCTGTTTGAGCCGGGCATAGAGGGCGCGGATGACCGGATTACAACGGACGGCGGCGACGGCGGCCATGTACAGCGCGGCGCGCACCGGAGCCCGCCCGCCCCAGGTGCGGCGTTTCCCGGCGCGCGTCCCGCTGTCGGCGTTCAGCGGGGCCAGGCCGACCAGCGCCGCGATCGCCTGGCGGTCGAGCGTGCCCAGCTCGGGCAGCTCCCCGAGCAGCGTGCGCGCCACCACGGGGCCGACGCCGGGGATGGAGCGCAGCACCCGCTCCGTGGCCTGCCAGACCGGGCTGTCGCGCACGGCGGCGTCCAGGTCGTCGTCGAGGGCGGCGATCTGGCGCTCCAGCAGCGCCACCACCTCGTCCAGCCCCGGCACCAGGCGCGCCGGTAGGGTCGGGCGCCGGTTCTGCTCGGCGGTGCGCATCTCGATGAGCTGCCGGCGCCGGGCCAGCAACGCGGCCAATTCGACCGTCTTGGCGTCGGGCAGGGGGCGGGCCGGGGGCTGGACGCGCGCGGCGAACAGCGCCAGCACGCGCGCGTCCAGCGCGTCGGTCTTGGCC
>CALMZR010000018.1 GCA_937870845.1 uncultured Chloroflexota bacterium | reverse complement strand
GGGGGGCTCCCCGTGCGCGGGGGAGGGCATCTTCGCCGGGACATCGACCGGGCTGAACGTGGCAGGCGCGCTGGGGCTGGCGCGGGAGCCGGAACCGGGGAGGACCGTGGCCACCGTCGCGTGCGGCTCCGGGTTGAAGTCCCTGACGGGGGGATCTGTTCTCCGGCGGAGCGGCTCGGCTTACCCCGCTTCCGCGCCGCCTTCGACTTCCTGCGCGAGCTGGCCGGAGGCGAGGAACTGCTCGACGAAGAGGAGGCCCGATTCGCCGGCGCGCTGGATCGTGCGCAGCAGGGTCTCCATGCTGGAGACCTCTTCCACCTGCTCGGTGACGAACCACTCCAGCATGGTCCGGGCGGCGTGGTCGTTGCCGGCGATGGCCATATCCATGAGGGCGTTGATCTGGCGGGTGACCTTCAGCTCCTGGTCCAGGGAGAGCTGGACGGCTGCTTCGGCGGAGGCGAAATCGCTCTGGCCGGCGGGGATGGCGGGGATGGCGACGGCGCCGCCGACTTCGACGAGGTAGTGGAGCAAGCGCATGGCGTGGGCGCGCTCCTCGTCGGCCTGGCGGTAGAAGTGCTGGGCGAGGCGGGGGAGGGCCTCGGCGTCGAAGTACGCGGCGATGGCGACGTACTGCAGCATGGCCCCGAACTCGTGGCCGATCTGCTCGTTGATGGCGTCGTTGAGGGGCTTCTCGATGAGCATGGGTTTCTCCTTCTCGCGAACCGGGACGGCTGGTTGTTGGGGGTATCGTACCGCTCCCTGGCGGTTCCCCTCAGCCCCAGCCCCGCGGACGGCCCTCACCCCCAGCCGCCGCCCAGAGGGCTCCCGGCCCATTGCGATGGGAGAGGGGAGCGCGTTGCGCGGCTGTGCATCAATAGGCGCGGGCGAAGATGACGCGTTGGTCGCTTTGCTTGCCGCAGACGATGCATTGGCCCGGTTCCTTCGGGAGGTTGCGGGGGATGCAGCGGATGGTGGCTTTGGTTTCGGTTTTGACGCGGGTTTCGCAGGCCGGGTCGCCGCACCAGTGGGCGAGGGAGAAGCCGGCGTTGGCGGCGGCGCGGGCGGCGAGGTCGGCGTAGCTCGCGACGGGGGCGGTGTGGGTGTCGAGGGTGTGCTTGGCGGCGGCGAACATGGCGGTCTGGATGTCGGTCAGGAGGGTCTCGATCGTTGACGCCAGGGTGGCGACGGGGACGGGGGTTTTCTCGCGCGTGTCGCGGCGGACGAGGATGGCTTGATCGGCGGCGACGTCGCGGGGGCCGACTTCGAGGCGGAGGGGGACGCCTTTGAGCTCCCACTCGTTGAACTTGAAGCCGGGGGTGCGGTCGTCGCGCCAGTCGACGTGGAGACGGGCGACGGGGGCCAGGCGCTCGGCGATGCGGGCGACGGCGGCTGCGACGGCGGCCAGCTCGGCGGGGGAGCGCCAGATGGGGACGACGACGACCTGGATGGGGGCGACGCGGGGCGGCAGTTTCAACCCGCCGCCGGGGTCGCCGTGGACCATGATGACGGCGCCGACGGTGCGGGTGCTGAGACCGAACGAGGTGTTGCAGGCGAATTTGCGCTCGCCGTCGCGGTCGAGGAATTGGATGCCGAAGACGCGGCCGAAGTGGTCGCCGAGGTCGTGGGAGGTGCCGGCCTGGAGGGCCCAGAATTTGCCGCCCATCATGGCCTCGACGGTGTGGGTGCGCAGGGCGCCGGCGAACTTTTCCGACTCGGTCTTCAATCCGGGGATGACGGGGATGGCGAGGTCTTCTTCGAGGAAGGCGCGGTAGACCTCCAGCATCTGGCGGGCGCGCTGGTCGGCTTCGTCGGCTGATGCGTGGCAGGTGTGGCCTTCCTGCCAGAGGAACTCGAGGGTGCGCAGGAAGGCGCGGGGGCGCTCTTCCCAGCGGACGGCGTTGCCCCACTGGTTGATGACGATGGGCAGATCGCGGTAGCTCTGCACCCAGCGGGCGAAGCTGGGGCAGATGATCGATTCGGAGGAGGGGCGGACGGCCCAGGGCTCGTCCAGCTCGTGGCCGCCGCCGCGGGTGACCCAGGCGACCTCGGGGGCGAAGCCGGCGATGTGCTCGGCCTCGCGCTCCAGCAGGTGGCGGGGGATGAAGAGGGGGAAGTAGGCGTTTTCGGCGCCGGTGGCCTTGATGCGCTCGTCGAGGCGGGCGGTCATCAGCTCCCAGAGGCGGAAGCCGTAGGGGCGGATGACCTTGCAGCCGCGGACGGGGGCGTCGTCGGCGAGCTCGGCGTTGCGCACGACGTCGACGTACCAGCGGTCGAAGTCGTCGTCGTGGTCGGCGGCTTGTTCGGTGTGATTGGTGGACATGGGGGCTCCGGGTGCTTTCCCTCACCCCCCCAACCCCCCTCTCCCTGTGCGCAGGGCGAGGGGGCTTTGCCGCGCGACACGGCGAGGGGTGGGGGCTGATTGGCCGTGGATAAGGAATGCAACGCCGGAGGTGACGTTGGGATCACCCCCGGCGGGGAGGGACGGGGAGGGCGCCGGCGCCGGAGCCGGGGAGGATGGGGTGGGTGGG
>CALMZR010000017.1 GCA_937870845.1 uncultured Chloroflexota bacterium | reverse complement strand
GCAAGAAAGGGAGTCGTATACTTCGGCGACAAGTTGGCCGACAACGAAAAAACAGCATTTACAACTCGCGGCTATCAGGTTTTTCACTCAAGCGAGTTCGATAGCGGCGACCCATCGAAATTGGCAGCAGTTGATTCCGTCATATTTGTGCAGTCCGCACAAAAGCCGACAGCGATTGTCCGAGAGCTCAAGAGATACACCACGATATTGCTAGAGCAAGATTGTCGTGTATATGTTCGTGTTGCGTCGAACGAACAATTGCAGCAGCAGGGCCGTACCATCATTGTTAATACAATTGCTGATCTCAGGTTGCCTGCCGCAAACTTGCGACGTGAGGAACGCGATCAGCTGGCTATTGAATTTCGCGAACGGGAAGGCGTCATTCCACTGGAGCAGCCGCCGGTACGACTTGCGGAACATGTCGTTGATGGGCGGCGCGTAGTGCGCCCAGCAGATCAGGGCGAGGGCCGGGTCCAGGATGACCGTGACCCGCAGGTCGAAGCGGCGACGGCCGTCGAGCACGAGATCCCAGCTCGAGATCCCGTCGCGGTCGGCCCGCTCGATGGGATCCAAGCCCAGGACGGCGAGCCAGCGTTCGACGTCGGCCGGCAGGACGGCGCCGGCGGTGGGGCCCGAGTCGGACCCGGGGTCGGCGCCGGCGGTGGCGCCGAAGTCGGCGGATGGCATGGCCCGGGGAGTCTAGCCGATGTGCTCCGGCGTGAGCGGACACGAGCCTACCCTGGCCGATTCTCGGCAGATAGCCGGCACGCCTCTGGTATCCACGGCGTCGGGGCGCCTTCACGGCAGATCAGGGCGCTAGCAGCAGCCACAGCTCTGGATACCGAAGATCCGGCCCAAGATCGGCCGGGCCATCGACGTAGCAGCAGGCACAGCTCTGGATACCGAAAAACGGGGTCTCCTGCTGAATCTGTGGGTTCGCTGACCGGGTAACGGCAGCGCACGCCGCCTGCCATGGTTCGGGTTGTCAAGCTGAACCAAGGCGAGGAGACGGCGTGCGCGGAGTGAGGGTATGGGCTCGGCTGCTCGGTGTCGAGCGAGCGATCGTCGAGGACGCGGCGTTCGAGGAGGAGACCGGCTCGCTTGTCGTGCGGGTGCGGCTCCGGCGCCGCGACCGGAACCGGTGCGGGGTCTGCCGGCGGCGCGCTCCCGGCTACGACGCGGGTGACGGGCGGCGGCGCTGGCGGGCGCTCGATCTGGGCACGACCAAGGCGTACCTCGAGGCCGCCGCGCCACGGGTCCAGTGCGCGGCCCACGGGGTGGTCGTGGCCGCCGTGCCGTGGGCCCGCCACGGGGCGGGGCACACGCGCGTCTTCGACGACACCGTCGCGTGGCTCGCGGCGCACACCTCGAAGAGCGCGGTCGGGGCGCTGACGCGGGTCGCCCGGCGAACGGTCGGGGCGATCATCAGGCGGGTCGTGGCCGACGGCCGAGCGGTCCGCGACCCGCTCGCCGGTCTCGCCCGGATCGGGATCGACGAGATCAGCTACCGGCGCGGTCAGCGCTACCTCGTGGTCGTCGTCGACCACGACACGGGGCGGCTCGTGTGGGCGGCCGACGGCCGCAGCGAGCGGACCCTCGAGCGCTTCTTCGACGAACTCGGCCCCGAGCGCTCGGCGGCCCTCACCCACGTCTCGGCCGACGCCGCCGAGTGGATCGAGCGGGTCGTCCGGCGGCGAGCACCAGAGGCGGTCCTGTGCACCGATCCGTTCCACGTCGTGGCCTGGGCGACCGAGGCGCTCGACGCCGTCCGGCGGGAGGTCTGGAACGCGGCCCGGCGGCACGGTGAGACGAGCCTCGCGCAGGATCTCAAGGGGGCTCGCTTCGCCCTCTGGAAGAACCCCGAGGACCTGACCGAGCGCCAGCACACGAAGCTCGCCTGGATCGCGGAGACCAACGAGCCGCTCTACCGGGCGTACCTGCTCAAGGAGGAGCTCCGGATGGTCTTCGCGCTCCGGGGTGTCGATGGGATCAGGTTCCTCGACGGCTGGCTGGCGTGGGCGCGGCGCTGCCGGATCCCGGCCTTCGTCGAGCTCGCCCGCAAGGTCGCCAAGAACCGGCCGGGGATCGAGGCAGCCCTCGTCCACGGCCTGTCGAACGCCCGGGTCGAGTCGGTCAACACCAAGATCCGCCTCCTCACCCGGGTCGCCTTCGGGTTCCACTCCGCGAAGGCCCTGATTGCCCTCGCGATGCTCAGCCTCGGCGGCCTGTGCCCACCGCTGCCGGGCCGGTGAGTGCCCACGGATGGGTCAGGAGAGCCGGAAAAGAACGTCCGGTCGCGCAGGGCGGAGTCAGGGATCGAGCCTTCAGGCGCCGGGGGCCGGGGGCCGTGGACGGAGGCCGCTGCACACGAGACGACCCCCGACGGATCCCGTCGGGGGTCTCCCCTTGGACTCGGAGCCGGCCATCACCACGCAGGCCCTGCCTGGCCTGTCGTTGCCGACACCGCGTCGCTCCAACTGGCAGCCAGGGTTAGCCTTGTCGATCCGCAGTGCCGTGACGCCCTTCGGGACGACATACGTGACATTGACGAAAGCCGCGGCGCCACTTTCGTTGCGTACGAGGCCCGGATGGCCACCCGACTCGATGAAGGCGGATCCGGCACCGGTGCTCACACCAGCGGTATACACGGTGCGAACGCAGTCCTTGCGGCGATACGCCCGGGAGTGGTGTGGGCACTGCCCAGCAGACGGCAGCGGCCGAAGCCCTCCGCAACTACCCACGGCCCATCGCTTGGTTCCATGGCCGAACGATGGGGCAGCCTTGAGTCGCGATCAATGGGTGCAGCTAGTCCGTGAACCCTTCGGCGGGCCAGGTCCAGACCGCCACATGTCGCCGTACGGAACGCTAGGCGCGCTCGATCGACGGAATGCGGGCGGGGCTGGTCCGTCGCCGTAGCACCCCGCACGGAACGGACTCTTGTCGGGGTCTCACGACCCCGGCGCAACGTCAGGACGCGTCGCGAGCCCGCCAAACGTTCTTCTGGAAGACATCTGGCGGAGTCGGGTCCGTTTGCGGGTCCGCGCGGCCCTTTCTGCCCCCGGAACGACGGAGCGGCCCCCGGTGCCGAAGCACCGGGGGCCGCCACCAGGTTCTGAAACGAGCGAACGGACTAGAAGTCCATCCCCCCGCCGTCGTGGCCGTGACCGCCGCCGGCGCCGGCCTTCTCCTTCTCGGGGAGGTCGGTGACCAGGGTCTCCGTGGTCAGGACCATGGCAGCGATGGAGGCCGCATTCTGGAGGGCGGAGCGGGTCACCTTGGCCGCGTCGACGATGCCCTTCTTGAACAGGTCGCCGTACTCGCCGTTGAGGGCGTCGTAGCCGTGGCCGGGCTTGAGGCCCTTCACGTGGGCGACGATGACCTCGCCCGGGGCACCGGCGTTCTCGGCGATCTGGCGGGCCGGAGCCTCCAGGGCCTTGCGGACGATGTCGACACCGACCTGGGCGTCACCGCCGAGGTTCAGCTTATCGAGGCACGGGATGGCCTGCAGCAGGGTGGTCCCACCGCCGGCGACGAGGCCCTCTTCGACGGCCGCACGGGTCGTCGAGAGCGCATCCTCGATGCGGTGCTTCTTCTCCTTGAGCTCGACCTCGGTGGCCGCGCCGACCTTGATCACGGCGACGCCACCCGACAGCTTGGCGAGACGCTCCTGGAGCTTCTCCTTGTCGTAGTCGGAGGTCGTGTCCTCGATCTGGGCCTTGATCTGGCTCATCCGGGCCTTGATCTGGTCGGCCGAGCCGGCGCCGTCGATGATCGTCGTGTCGTCCTTGGTGGCGACGACCCGGCGAGCGGAGCCGAAGTCCTCGAACGTGACCGAGTCGAGCTTGCGGCCGACTTCCTCGCTGATGACGGTGCCGCCGGTCAGGGTGGCGATGTCGCGGAGCATCTCCTTGCGGCGGTCGCCGAACCCGGGCGCCTTGACCGCGACGACGTTGAACGTGCCGCGGATCTTGTTGACGACGAGGGTCGAGAGGGCCTCGCCGTCGACGTCCTCGGCGATGATCAGGATGTCCTTCTTGCCGCTCTGCAGGATCTTCTCGAGCGTCGGCAGCATGTCCGGGATGGCGCTGATCTTCTTATCGGTGATGAGGATGTAGGGATCCTCCAGGACCGCTTCCATGCGCGTCGTGTCGGTCACGAAGTAGGCGCTCGTGAAGCCGCGGTCAAACTGCATGCCCTCGACGTACTCGGTCTCGAACTGCATCGACTTGGACTCTTCGACGGTGATGACGCCGTCCTTGCCGACCTTGTCCATGACCTCGGCGATGAGGTCGCCGATCTCGGGGTCGGCGGCGGAGATGGTAGCGACCTCGGCGATCTCCTTCTTGCCGGTGACGGGGGTGGCGCGCTCCAGCAGATCGGCGATGATGGCGTCGGTGGCCAGGTCGATGCCGCGCTTGAGGAGCATGGCGTTGGCGCCGGCCGCCACGTTGCGCATGCCTTCGCGGACGATGGCCTGGGCCAGGACGGTGGCGGTGGTGGTGCCGTCGCCGGCGATGTCGTTGGTCTTGGTGGCGGCCTGCTTGAGGAGCTGGGCGCCCATGTTGGCGAAGTGGTCTTCGAGCTCGATCTCCTTGGCGACCGTCACCCCGTCATGCGTGACGGTCGGGGCGCCGTACTTCTTGTCGAGCGCGACGTTGCGGCCCTTGGGACCGAGCGTGGTCTTGACCGCGTTGGCGAGGGTATCGACGCCCTCTTTCAGCGACTGCCGCGCCGCGGTGTTGAACTCCAGAATCTTGGCCATGTCTCGTGCTCTCCCTCGTCTGACTGGATGCCGTTCCCTACTGCCACAGACTCTCGGGTGTCATGCTGAGCGAAGCGAAGCATGTCGGCTCAGGGGAACATCGCCCCAGGAGCCACGAGATTCTTCGCCCCACGGGCTCAGACTGGCACGGTTGTAGCGTCTTCCTCCGACACCCGACACCCGACACCCGAAACCCGTTACCCAACGACGGCCAGGATGTCGCGCTCGGCGAGGATGAGGTACTCCTCATCGTCGAGCTTGAACTCGGTGCCGCCGTACTTGGCGAAGAGGACTTCCTGCCCGACCTCGACATCGAGCGGGATGCGGTCGCCGTCGTCGTCGCGGCGGCCCTGGCCGACGGCGATGACCGTCCCGCGCTGCGGCTTCTCCTTGGCGGTGTCGGGGATGACGATGCCCGACCTGGTCGTCTCTTCGCGGTCGGACGGGCGGACCACCACCCGATCGCCGAGGGGAACCAGCTTCGCCGCGGTCCCGGTTCCGTTGGTCTGCGTCGCCATGCGTCTCTCCTCCGTCACTCCCGGACTCGCGGAGCCGCCGGGGCCAGTTGCCCCGGTCGACTCCGAACCACTCAGTGCGGGAGGTATTGTATGGAAGAGATTGGCACTCTGCAAGGGAGAGTGCTAACAGTGACGCGTGCATCGCGCCCCACTGCAAGCGCCGCTGGCTCTTTCCCTATGCTTTATCGGGACTGCTGACCCTCATCGGCTTCGGGACGCTGCCGTTCATGCTGCGCGTTGTTTGAGATTCCGCTGGAGACAGGAGCGCCGAGATGGATGACGATGCCGGCATGAGCGATGTTCGAACCGCTGCCAGCGAGCGGCCGCTGCCACGGCCCCATCGCCACTGGTACCGCCTCGCCCTGCTCTTCACCATCGTGCTCGTGGTGGCCGTGGTCGTCACGTTGCCGATCGCCATCCGCAGCATGCAGGAGGTCCTGGGCCGCGCGCCCGAGCCGCTCTTCGACCTCCTCACCGACGAGGTGGTTTCGGACGAGGAGGCTGCCGCCGCCGAAGCGCATGCCACCTACGTCAACCTCGGCATGGTCGACCTCGACGACTCCACCGGCCAACTCACCCTCGCCGTCTCCGGCAACCGCGTCTGCCCCGAGACCTGCCCCGCCCTCGAGCTCACCTTCCTCGCCCTCGACGACGACGCCGACGAGCGCCGCGGCCTGCCCCCCTCCGCCACCCTTTCCCTGGCCCCCGACGATCTGATCTTCAGCGAAACGGTGCAGCTCCCCCTCCGCGGCCAACCGAGCCTCTACCCCTTCGATACCTACCAGATCTGGCTCGGCGTCGGCGGAACCGCGACCCTGCCCGACGGCTCCACCGTCGAGCTGCGGCCGGGCGCCCTCTCCGGGCGCGCCACCGTCACCCTCCAGAACCGCATCCCCGACATGATCATGGACCGCCCCACGCCCGTCCCGCCGGACGCGGTCAGCGCCGCCGCCGACCCCTTCGCCTTCCTGGCCGTGCAGGAGATCGGCTTCGAGCGGCCCGCCTACCTCAAGGTGCTGGCCGTCGTCCTCGTCCTCCTCATCGCCGTCTCGGCGGCCATGGCCCTCTTCACCCGCGAGGTCAACGACCTGGCCCTCGGCATCGGCGGTCTCATCCTCGGCGTCTGGGGCCTCCGCTCCCTCCTCCTGCCCCAGGGCGTCTCCACCGTCACCGCCATCGACCTCGCCCTCTCCTGGCTGATCCTCCTCCTCCTGCTGGGCCTCGCCCTGCGCGCCGCCCTCCACTTCCACCGCCACAGCGACCTCCCCCTGCCGCGCCCCCGCCGCGCCCGCTGAGCGCCGAATCACGTCCGCTCTTCTGGACTCGGTTCGCGTCCAGCGGCATACTCTCGCCTGGGCCAAGCCAAGACCAGGAGCGACACACCGCATGGCGGCCGCGCGCGACATCACACCGGAGCAGATGGCTGCCTACAAGGCGGGCGCGCGGCGGCGGCAGGAGCGCGAGCGGCAGGCGCTGCGTGAGCGGGAGCGACGCGCCTGGGAGCTGGCGCGGCAGGCGGCGACGGCGCTGCGCGAGCAATTCGGCGTCTCGCGCGTTGTCGTCTTCGGCTCTCTCGTGCATCCGGGCTGGTTTACCCCCTGGTCAGATGTCGACATCGCCGCGTGGGGGATCAAGCCCGAGGACACCTTTCGCGCCATCGGCGTCGTCATGGATCTCGACACCGACATCCCTCTCAACCTCGTCGACGTTGGCGCCTGCTCCGCCTCGTTGTTGGAGACCATCGAGCGGGACGGCGTTCCCCTGTGATCCCACGCCACGCTCTCCTCGCCAGCCGAATTCGCCAGGAGTTGGGGCAACTGGATCGCGTCGTGGAACGGGTGGAAGAGGTCGCGCGGGCGCGAAAGCGGCAAGGCGCCGAGCCCGACTACTTGCTCGACTCCGAGGCGCTCAACCTCCATGGCTTTTACGCCGGGCTCGAGCGCATCTTCACCCAGATCGCCTCCAGTTTTGACCAAAGCACGCCAGCCGGCGCCGATTCGCATCGCGAGCTGTTGCGGCAGATGACCGTCGAAATCCCTAACCTTCGACCGCCCGTTCTTTCGCCGGAAGCCGCCGGCAAGGTCGACGAGTTCCTCCGGTTCCGCCACGTCGTCCGGTACAACTACGCTTTCCAGCTCGATCCGGATCGCGTCGAGACTCTGGCCGCCCGGCTGCGCCCGACGTATCGGGAAGTCAGCAGGGATCTCGAGGAGTTCGCGGCATTCCTGGACCGGCTGGCGGACGATTCGTAGGCATTTCTCTCGGTAGCTACGGATACGTAGACAATTCCACCATTCGCCGCATCCCCTTCGCCAACCGAGTCCAAACTGCCTTGGCGGCGCATGTATACTGCCGTGCGAACAATGCACGAAGAGCCATGTGGCGCAAGGTCCTGGGGAACGGGAGGAGGGCTCTGCCATGGATTCGAGGCGCTTCGAAGCGCTCAGCCGCCGCGTGGGCGAAGCGGCGAATCGGCGTGCCGCTGTCACGGCCGTGGCCGCCGCGCTGGCGGCCCCGGTGCTGGGACGGCTTGCTGCCGACGAGGCCGCGGCCGGCGTCCCCATCGCCAACTGCAAGGCCCCGGGCAAGAAGTGTTCGTCCAACCGGCGCTGCTGCTCCGGCCGCTGCAAGAAGGGCCGCTGCATCTGCTCCAAGAAGGGTCGGCCGTGCTGGACGCCGCTGGAGGGCGCCCTCTGCTGCTCGCAACGCTGCAACAACGGCAAATGCTCGTAGGTCTGGGCGCCGCGCCAGCAGGGAAAGGGAAGGGAAATGGATCGGCAAGAGCTGTTCGACATCCTGACCGTGCGCTTCTCGGACGTGCGGGCGCGCCGCGACGTGCTCGAGCTGCTCGGCCGGCTCGCGCTGGCCATGGTCGTCTTCGGCGTCTACCCATGGCGGGTCAGCGCGCAGGGCGTCGGCTCTGAGAGCGCGCTGGTCAAGGGCTGCCGGCTGCCGGGGCAGAAATGCAACAACAACAAGCGCTGCTGCTCCAACAAGTGCAGCGGCCAGAAGCGCTGCGGCTGCGTCAAGAAGGGCTCCAAGCCCTTGGTCAAGACCCCGCTCGGCCCGGTGCCGGTCAAGGCCCTGTGCTGCTCCAACAAGGTCAACAAGCGCACCGAGGAGTGCCGCTAGGCCACCCCGCGCGGAAGCGAATCTGGAGGGACGCCATGGACGATCGGGCCTTCGAAGATTTGACCAGGCGCGTGGGCCGCGAGCGCAGCCGGCGCGGCATGCTGCTCGCCGCCGCGGCGGGCCTCTCCGCCCCGGTCCTGGCCGGGGTCGGCGTGCAGCTCGCCGCCGCCCAGGACGACGTCGGCGCCGAGGCCTTCGGTTTCTGCCGAGTCGGCGGCTTCCCCTGCGGGCGCGACCAGCAGTGCTGCACCGACAAATGCCTCGACGGCGTCTGCACGTGCGCCAGGAAGGGCAAGCCGTGCATCAACCGCATCGGCGCCAACTGCTGCTCGCGCAAATGCCGCAAGGGCAAGTGCAAGTAACGAGTCGGGAGTCAAAAGTCGAAAGAACGGGCGCTCCTACGCCGCTCGGCGGGCGCCCGGAGGGAGGAACGCCATGAATGGCCTCGCGCGCGCCGCCGCGGCGCTGCTGATCGGGGTGGGCCTGAGCGCGACGATCGCCTCGTCAACCTCGGCTCAGGAAGTCCCCACTGGCGCCGCGCGCCTCATCGAGAAGGTGGAAACCCGCATCTTCATCTCCAAGGCCAGCCTGGGCTTCTACATCGACGCCATCCTGGAGAACCAGCCGTCAGTCGGCGGCGAGTAGAGACGAGGCGGCGGCGCCGCTGGTGCGGCGCCGCCCCTGGGCCGGCCAGCGGCTCGCGTGTCGGCCAGCCGTATCGCATCGCTCCCCGGCCAGGTCCGGTCGGGGCCAGGAGCCGGCTTGCTTGCGCGCCGGCGCCGTCCGTGGCTTCTCCTACTCCGGCCGGTTCTCCTCCGGGATCTCGTAGAACGGCCCGCCGCCGATCTTCGACGGGATATTCGGGTACTGCGCGATCTCCTCGAAGTGCTGTGATAACGCCGGGGTCATGAACATCGACAGCGTCCAGCCGTGGTCCGCCCCCGAGAAGCGGCCCGGCGAGGTCTGCACCTGACCCGCGTTCGGCATCGCCCCGTTGAAGAGGCTGTCGAACTGCTCGCCCGGATCCCAGAACAGGTTGTACATCGCCGGCGCGCTCGTCAGCGGCAGGCTCGGCCCCAGCCACGTGTCCTTGGCGGTGAACAGGAACTTGTAGTTGTCGACCCGCACCCCGCCGAAGGCCTGGTCGTAATAAAAGAAGAACGTGTCGCGGGCGCTCGGCCCTTCGCCCAGCAGGTAGGCGCTGTTGTCGATGCCGTCGAAGACGATCGGCTTGCCGTCGTTGTCCTCCCAGATGTGCGGCGGCGCCTCCGCCCCGATCAGCCCGGCGAACGTCGGCCACCAGTCCATGTGGCTCATCATCTCCGTCGCCACCTGGCCCGGAGCGATCGTGCCCGGCCACCAGGCGATGGCCGGCACCCGGAACCCTCCTTCGTAGGCGCTCCCCTTCTCGCCCCGGAAGGGGGTGTACCCGGCGTCCGGCCAGGCATCGACCCAGGCCCCGTTGTCGGTCGTCCAGATCACCAGCGTGTTCTCGGCGATCCCCAGGTCGCGGATCGCCTGAAGCACCTGCCCGGAGTTGTCGTCCAGCTCCATCAGCGAGTCGAGGTACGGATGCCGCCCCGGCGACTTCCCTTCCCACTCCGGCGACGGGAAGTTCGGGTTATGCACTTTCATGAAGTTCAGGTACATGAAGAACGGCTCGTCGTCGTTGGCGTGCTGCTCCAGCCAGCCGATCGCCGTGTCCTTCATCTCGGTGTCGACCGTCGCCAGATCCTGCCAGGTGAAATCGCGCGTCTTGACCGCCGGCTCGCCCTTCTTGCCTTCCCACTCGCCGAGGTTGAACGAGTTCCACTGCGCCATGAACTCCGGGTCGTCCGCCGGCCAGTCGGGCGTGAGTTCCGTGTTGGGATAGGCGTAGACCCCCGCGTAGTAGGGGAGCATGTGGTACATCTCGTCGAAGCCGTTGGCGATCGGGTACGCCTCGTCGACATCGCCCAGGTGCCACTTGCCGAGCTGGACCGTGGTGTACCCCTGCTCGCTCATGAACTGGGCCACCGTCGGCGTCTCCGGCGTCAGGTGGTCCGGGTCGCCCGGCAGCAGCACCAGCGAGAGCGCGGTGCGGATCGGGATGCGCCCGGTGATGAAGCTGGCGCGTCCCGCCGTGCAGCTCGCCTGGCCGTAATAGTTGACGAAGCGCATCCCCTCGGCGGCCATCTGGTCGAGATGCGGCGTCGGCGCCCCGCGCATCACCCCCCCGCCGTAGCTCCCCAAGTCGCCCCACCCCACGTCGTCGCTCATGATCACCACGACGTTCGGTCGCCGCCCGGCCCCGGCAACCGGGGTGCCCTCCTGCGCCGCCGCCGCGCCGGCGTCCCGGCCGGTCCCGCTCGCCCCCGCCAGCCCGAGCGCCCCCAGCGCCAGGCCGCCCGCGCCCTTGAGCACGTTGCGGCGGGGCGCCGCCGTATCCAAACCCCGCTCCAGCGTTCCCGAGATCGCCTCGCTCACCGTGCCATCCTCCCCGACATGCATGCTGAACGTCCTCGCCCCACCGGTCGTGGGCGACGCTGGCCAGCTTGGTTTTGGCCCGTCAGCCGTTTCGCGCCGTCATCTTATCGCACCGCCGAATCGCCCGGTGGTGTTTTCCCGGATTGGACCCTGGCGCCTATCCGATCGTGCCGGCCCCGCGCCGCTCATTGAACCCGGCCACGGTCAAAGCGCTCCCCAAACGGCGATACACTCCTGTCCGACACTCGACACTCGACAGCCGATGCCCAACACCCAGGAGCGCCCCATGCCTCACCCACTGGTCGATCAACTTCGCTTCGCCCGGATCGAGTTCCGCCGCAGCCTCGCAGGCGTCAGCGACGACGACGCCCGCCGCCGCGTGTTGCCCATGAACTGCCTCAGTTGGAACGTGGGCCACCTGGCCGCGCAGGAGCAACGCTGCTGGTTGACGATCGCGCAGGGGCTCACCCCGCTTCCGACTCTGCGAGATGCGTACCGCTATGGCTCGCCGGCATCGATGCCGCCGCTGGCCGGGATGCTATCCGCGTGGGACGAGATCACCGCCGCCGCCGATCCTTGGCTCGACGCGGTCACAAGCGACATCCTGCGCTCCGACGTGTCGCGCGATGGCGCCTCGGGCCGGGTGACGTTCGGCGACATGATGCTGCGCAACATCTACCACTACTGGTTCCACACCGGCGAAAACGCGGCAATCCGCCAGGCGCTGGGGCACACGAACCTGCCCGACTTCGTCGGCGACCTCGAGGAGCACGCGCCCTACCGGCCGGAATGAGCGGTGCTACACTCGCGCCACGATTGTGACCACGAGGTGACCACATGAGCGCGCGGCGGCAGATGATAGACATCGGCGTCCGCGAGTTCCGCGACCATGCCACGAAGTACCTTTCTGGGGGCGACACCCTGGCCATCCGCAAGAACGGCCACCTGATCGGGTTCTACGTCCCGATCAAGCGGGATGAGGCAAAGGTTCGCCAGGCGGTCGAGAGCCTCGAGCGAACCGTCGATCGCATCGTCGATAAGAATGGCAACATTGACGATGAACTCGGTGAGATGTTCGACCTCTATCGGCCCCGCAAACGCGATGAGGAAAAGGTGCGCCAAGCCGTCGATCGGCTCGAGAAAACCGTCAATCGCATCCTCGAAGAGACCGGCATGACTGAGGACGAACTCGCCGATCTGTTTGATCTCAGTAAGCCCCTGCCGGAATGATCGTCGTCGCCGATGCCAGCGTGTTGGTTGCCGAACTGCTTCGACCGCGCGGACGAGCACTCATCACGACCCCAAGCCTCGGCGTTCTCGTCACCGAAGAACAGTGGAGCGAGACGCACCATGAGCTCGGACGACGAATGGGCCTCATCGTCCAACGAGGGCATTTGAGTCCGGATTGGGTCGCGCAGACGTGGCGAGATATCCAGGCGCACTTCGACGAAAACGCCGTGAAGGTGGCCGCGCCTGATGACTATGTGCGTCTGGAGGTCAAGGCTCGCCGCCGCATCCCGCGCGACCCCAACGACTGGCCGACGGTCGCCCTGGCCATCGCCGTCGACGCCGGCATCCTCACCAACGACTACGATTTCTTCGGCCGCGGCTGCCCCACCTGGACGGTCGACACCCTCCGGGCTGAACTCGCGAACCCCTAGCCCCCCGCCACCGGCGTCGCCTCTCCAGACCAGGAGAAGATCCGCCCCCAGTCGTCCTTCATGCTGATCACGAACCAGCCCCGCTCGTTCGCCTCGTCCATCAACGCCTGGGTGAACGTGCCGATGTGCGTGTTCGGCAAACCGCCTGCCGGCCCGTAGGCGTACTCGCGCACCGGGTCGTCGTGGTAGACGAGCATCATCAGATTGGCTCGGTCGCCCGCTCCCGTCCACTCCAGCATCTGCTGGTCCCCGGTCGAGTTGCCGAAGGCCGCGACCGGCCGCCGCCCGATGACGATGGCGATGTCCTGCGGCTTGCCCGCGTTGTTGTCGTCCAGCAGCACCGCCGACTCGATCGTGATCGTGGGCACGCCGTTGTCGCCCATCGCGTACGTCAGCTCGAACGTCGTCCCGATCACCTGCTCCGGCGGCACCCCAAAGGCCGACTCGGCGAAGGCCCGCATGAACTCCGCGCCGCTGCCGGAGACGATGTAGGTGCGGAACCCGTTCTGCCGCAGATACGCCATCACCTCCAGCATCGGCTCGTAGACCAGATCGGTGTAGAGCCGGTCGAAGCGCGGGTGCTTCGTCGCCGCCAGCCACGCCGCGGTCTCCTGCACGTACTCCTCGATCGTGAAGCCGGCGTGCGTCACGCCCATGATCTGCTGCCAGTCGTTGTTGGAGAACGTCACCAGCTCCGCTTCGTCGCGCGAAAAAACGGCGTCGAACGGCGGCGTGGTTTGCCACTCCGGGTGCTCGGGGAGCATCGCCTTGATCCGCGCCAGCGAGAACGTGCTCTGCACGTAGAGCGGCATCTCCACCCAGAGCGTGCCGTCCATGTCGAACGTCGCGATCCGCTCCGGAACCGGCACGAAGTCGGTTGTCCCCTCGTCGGTCGCCGCCGCCACGAAATCGAGGATCGCCTGCTTGCGCGGCCCCGCGTTCCACGACGGCAGCGGATCGCCGCTCTGCATTGCCAGCCGGGACGTGGGAATCGTCACCTCAGCCGCCACCGGGACGGCGATCACCCGCTCCGCGGACACGGGGATCAGCATGCCCAACAACGCCGCCGAGCTTCCCCCAAGAAGGGTGCGCCGCGTCAGCGCCCCGCGAGAAGTCTCCCCATCACGACCCGATTCGCGCATCTCGCAGCCCCCTCCAGAGGGTATCGCCCGTATCCCGAAATCCATGCATGTCCGATGCGGCATCTTCGCACAAGATGCCAGCCGACGCCGCGCATGCGAACAGCGTGCCCAAGCCGTGTCACTCCGACGAAAGAGGACTCCAAAGAGGACCCCCAGGAAACATCTCGGTGTTCAGGGAAGATCTGCTCCCCGAAACGCGAGATGTCTCGCAATCCCGGAATGACGAGAGATCCACACGGCGCGAGAGGAGCGCGTCGTCAGCCCTGGTCCGGCCGCACCACGCAGCGAAACGAGATGTGGTTCGTCCCGGTGTCGATCGGGTGGTGCATCCGCGCCGCCGGCCGGTAGCGTTGGCAATAGTTCTCCGCGCAGGCGAACGAGCCGCCCTTGAGCACCTTGCGCGGGATGTCCAGCCCGTCCGCGTTCGGATCGACGCTCGCCTCCCGCGACCCGCCTAGCGGATTGACCGCCGCGCCGCAGCACGGGCTCCCCACGTCGTGCCGAGCCGTGTACCAGTCCGCCGTCCACTCCCAGGCGTTGCCGATCATGTCCAGCAGCCCGTACCCGTTCGGCGGGAAGCTCCCCACCGGGGCCGTCCGCTCGAAGCCGTCCAGCGCCAGGTTCTGCCAGGGAAACTCCCCCTGCCAGTAGTTCGCCAGCATCTTCCCTTTCGGGGCCAACTCCGGCCCCCAGGCGAACGGCTGCGCGTCGTGCCCGCCGCGCGCGGCGAACTCCCATTCCGCCTCGGTCGGGATCGTCTTCCCCGCCCACGCGGCATACGCCGCCGCGTCCTCCCAGGCCACGTGCAGCACCGGGTGCCGATTCTGGCCATCGAGATTGCTCCCCGGCCCTTCGGGATGCCGCCAGTCCGCGCCCGGCATCCAGTCCCACCAGGTGTAGTGGGTATGCATGGGGACGCGCCCCGCCGGCTGGCGAAACACCACCGACCCGGCCACGAGCATCTCCGGCTTGGCCCCCGGATACATCGCCGCGTCCGGCATGCGCTCGGCCACGGTGACATACCCGGTCGCTTTGACGAAGCGGCGAAACGCGGCGTTCGTCACCTGCGTGCGGTCGATCCAGAATCCGGAGACGCGCGCCCGGTGCGCCGGCGCCTCCTCCGGGTAATGGTCGTCCGACCCCATGAGGAACTCCCCGCCGGGGATCCAGACCATGTCCAGATCGGGCGCGGGACCGGGTGGGCCGGGGGAATCGGTGCTTGGCCGGGAAGCCGGAACGGCGGCGCTCATGCCTGTGGTGCTCCTGGGAACGAGCGCGCAACACCCGGCGGATCGGCGACCGGCGCCGGGATGCGCGAACGGGAAATCCGGTACAGTATGCGCTGTGGAAGACGGGGACGGACAACGGCAACGGGCGAGGGGCGAATGGGCGGAATCAAGCTGATCACGGCGCTCTACACGATCTTCTTCCTGCTGATGATCCTCATCGCCATCGGCTCCTTCTTCGGCGTCTTCGACAACCCCCTCATCGACCCCGGCCTCTGACCCATCCGCCGAGGAACAGCCTTCATCTCGACGCGGGACGGGGAAACCCGTCCCGCTCGGCATTTCTGGAGCGCGCCCCCGCCCCTGTACACTTGGGATCACGCGAGGAGTATGCGCCATGGCCCTGACCAGACCCGCCGGAACCTGGACCTACGACGATCTCCTGTCCCTCCCCGACGACGGCAAACGCTACGAGATCATCGAAGGAGACCTGTTCGAGCTGCCGACCCCGGACATGTATCATGCGACGACGCTCATCAATCTGGTTTCTCTCTTGCATCCGACAGTGGAATCGATCGGCGGACGGATCTACGCGGCCCCGCTCGCGGTCTTCTTTCTTGGCGCCGACCCCGTGCAGCCCGACATCATCGTCATGACGTCGGACTGGGACGGACGATTGCGCATGCGCGGTGCAGAAGGCGCGCCCAATCTCGTCATCGAAATCCTCGATCCCTCAAACCGGGTGCATGACCCCCTCACGAAACGCGCCCTCTACGGCCGCGCCCGGGTCCGCGAGTATTGGATCGTCGATCCGATCGAGCGCATGATCGACGTCTTTTCGCTCGATGGCGATGCCCTGCACCTGGCGCAACGCGCCGCCGGCGCCGACGCCGTCGTTTCCCCTCTCCTTGACGGAGCAACCTTCCCGTTGGCCGCGATTTTCGCCAAGCTCGACGAGATCGAAGACGAGTAAGACAGACCCGAGCCTCCAGGCCGCGGTTCGGGAGGAGGAACGAGCGTCATGGCCGTTGCCAAGCTGACCGGCACATGGACCTACGAGGATCTGCTTTCGCTGCCCGACGACGGCAAACGCTACGAGATCATCGAGGGAGTGCTGTACGAGATGCCGTCGCCGAGCTGGAACCATCAATTGATCATCACGAATCTCCTCCTCCTGCTCGCCCCGCTGGTTCGGGCGCTCGGGGGGGAGATCGTCCCAGCGCCGCTCGACGTCTTCTTCCCAGGAGCCGATCCGGTTGAACCGGACATCGTCGTGATCTTGCCCGGCTCCCAAGCCGTCGGTGGCGGTCGTGGCGTCGAAGGCGCCCCAGACCTCCTGATCGAGGTGCTCAGCCCCTCGAACCGCCCCTACGACTTGCTCGCCAAGCGCGCCCTCTACGGGCGGGCCGGCGTGCGCGAGTATTGGATCGTCGACCCCGACAACCGCACGGTCGACATCCTGACTCTCGACCGCGACGCCCTCCACACCCGCCAGACGGCCGCCGGCGCCGACGCGGCGGTCTCCCCGCTCCTCGGCGGCGCCGCCTTCCCGTTGCCGGCCATCTTCGCCGGTCTCGACGACGACCAGTCCTGAGCAGGAGGCGCGGGAGCCGATCGCATTCATTGTGCCGGCTTGCGGAGCTCGAATCTACCGCGCCAGGTCGCGCGAATCGAGCCAGATCGTCACCGGCCCATCATTGACCAACTCGATCTGCATCTCCGCTCCAAACCGCCCCATCGCCACCGGCAGACCCAGCGCCCGCAACCGATCCGCAAACCCCTCCACCAACGGCTCGGCCATCACAGCCGGCGCGGCGGCCACGAAGCTCGGCCGCCGCCCCTTGCGGCAATCGGCGTAGAGCGTGAACTGCGAGACCACCAGCATCCCCACCGCCTCCCCCGCCGCCAGCAGATCGAGCGCCGAGCGGTTGAGGTTCCCCGCCTCATCGTCGAAGACGCGCAGGTTGGCCACCTTGCCGGCCAGCAGCTCGGCCTCCGCGCCCTCGTCGCCGTGCGTCACGCCCACCAGGAGCAGAAACCCGGGCCCAATCTCGCCCACCGTCTCGCCTGCAACCGTCACCCTGGCCCGCGTCACGCGCTGCACCAGCACGCGCATGATTCAGCCTCCGCGTGAGGTGAGCGCAACGAGCGTGGCGACCGCCAATGCAGCGATCCCCTCGCCGCGGCCGATCGCCCCCATCCCCTCGTTCGTGGTCGCCTTCACCCCGACCGCCGCCACCTCGAGACCAAGGCACGCCGCGATCCGCGCTCGCATGGCCGGGACGTGCGGCCCGATGCGCGGCGCCTCCGCCAGCACCGTGGCATCCACGTTGACCGGGACCCACCCCGCCTCCCGCGCCAGCCGCGCGCTCTCGCGCAGCAGATCCCGGCTGTCGGCATCCCGGTATCGCGCATCCGACGGCGGAAAGTGCGCCCCGATGTCGCCCAGCGCCGCCGCCCCCAGGATCGCGTCGGCGATGGCGTGCAACACCACGTCCGCGTCCGAGTGCCCCTCCAGCCCCCGCTCGTGCGGAATCTCCACCCCGCCCAGCACCAGCCGCCGCCCCGCCGCGAAGCGATGCGCGTCGTACCCGATCCCCGTCCGCATCGCTGCCCCGATGCGCGCACGTCCCGCCACGCCGGACTGGGCGCCTACTCCCGTGTCATTCTGGGCGCCAGCGAAGAATCTCGGCTCCCCAGGCGCGGCCCCGATGCCGAAACGAGCCTCCTCGTCCCTCGGAACGACACGGGACCTCGCTCCCGCCTCCGCAACCCGCGCCCGCAGCAACGCCTCCGCCACCGGGATATCCTCCGGCCGCGTCACCTTCAGGTTCGCCGCCGACGCCGGCACGATCCGCACCGGCAGGCCAGCCGCTTCGCACAGCAGCGCCTCGTCGGTCACCGTCTCGCCCGCGTGCGCCGCCATCGCCTCGCGCAGCACCGAGAGCCGAAACGCCTGCGGCGTCTGCGCCGCCCACACCCCCTCGCGGTCGACTGTCTCGATGATGACCCCGTCCGCTGCGCGCTTCAGCGTGTCGGCCACCGGCGTGGCCGCGATGGCGGCCCCCGTCTCCGCCGCGGCGCGCACGCAGCGGTTGAACAGCTCCGCCTCCGCCAGTGGCCGCGCCCCATCGTGGATGACGACGATCTCGATCCCCTCCGGCAGCGCCGCCAACCCCGCCGCCACCGAATCCTGCCGCCGTTCCCCCCCCGGCGCGACGGCATGCACCTTGGCGAACCGCTCGTCGGCCACCAGCCGCGCAATCGCCT
The DNA here is from genome assembly GCA_937870845.1 of uncultured Chloroflexota bacterium. Taxonomy (GTDB): domain Bacteria; phylum Chloroflexota; class Chloroflexia; order Thermomicrobiales; family UBA6265; genus JACCXM01. The sequence continues at coordinate 8,602 of CALMZR010000017.1, read as the reverse complement.
CCCACGTATGCGCCCCCGCCGCCACCACGACCGCCCCGACGCTCGCCGCCTCCTCCAGCGCCCGTAGCGCCCAGGCGATCATCGGCGCGCCGGCCAGCGGCAGCAGCACCTTCTCCGGAACCCCGACACGCTCCCCCCGCCCAGCAGCGACCACGACTGCCGCCACACGTTCAGGCGCCACAAGCGGCGTCATGGCCGCGGCTACCGTCCCCCCTCTCCCATCGGGATGGGAGAGGGGGGTAGGGGGGTGAGGGCCGAGCGCAACGCCTCTACCGCCGCCATCGTCACCGGGACCGACCCCAGCTCCCGCGCCGTCCGCCGATCCGGCCCGTGGTAATCGCTGCCGCCCGTGGCGATCAGCTCCCGCCGCGCCGCGATCTCGCGCAGGATCTCGCGGTCCTCCGGCCCGTACTCCCCGTAATCGACCTCCAGCCCGGCCAGCCCCGCCGGAACGAGCCGATCCAGCACCGGCTCCACCCCGCCGACGCTGAACGGATGCGCCAGCACCGCCACGCCCCCCGCGCCACGCACCAACGCGATGGCCTCCGCCGGATCGACGCGCGGCCGCGGCACATAGGCCGGCTTGCCCCCGCCGATGTAGCGGTCGAAGGCATCCGCCAGATCCGCCGCGTGCCCCGCCTCGATCAGCGCCCGCGCCAGGTGCGGCCGCCCCATCGTGCCGTGCCCGGCGATCTCCCGCACCCGCTCCGGGTCGACCGGCGCCCCGACCCGCCGCAGCCGCTCGATCATCCGCTCCATCCGCTCCGCGCGGGCGCGGGCGTACTCGCCAAGCCGCTCGAGCAGCGCGGGAGCCTCGATATCGATGAAGTACCCCAGCAGATGGATCTCGCCCCCGCGGCCCAGGGACGTGCTCAGCTCCACCCCGGGGATGACCTCGACGCCAAGCCGCTCCCCGGTTGCCTGCGCCTCCGGGATGCCGGCCACCGTGTCGTGGTCGGTGAGCGCCAGCGCCCGCACCCCACGCGACGCGGCCTCCTCCACCAACGCAGTTGGCGAAAGGAGGCCGTCCGACCAGGTGCTATGGGTATGCAGATCGACGCGGATCAGTCGTGGGTCGTGGGTCGTGAGTCGTGAGTCGTCCGTGGGCTCCCGAGCCGCACCGTCGTTGCTCACGACCCACGACTCACGACCCACGACTCCGTCCTACCGCGGCTCGACGACCAGCCGGATCGCGGTGCGGTCCTCGTTCTCGATCGTCACGTCGATGAACGCCGGCAGGCAGACCGCCTCGATGCCGGTCTCGCGCAGGTAGTCGCGGGCGATGGCCACGGCCTTGACCGCCTGGTTGGTCGCCCCGGCCCCGATGGCCTGCACCTCGGCGCGGCCGTTCTCGCGCACCACCCCGGCGATCGCCCCGGCCACCGCGCTCGGCCGCGAGCGGGCCGACACCTTCAGCACGTCCCCGTTTCGGTGCTCGACGGCTGCCACATCCGTCGTGGGCAGGGCGCCGTTGCTGACGGCCCCGTTGGCGGAGGGCGCGACATCGGCATCCTCGGCGGCGTCGTGGCCGTTGCCCGTTGCGGCACCGGCGGACGCGGCCCAGGCCGGCGTGTGCGGCTGGCGCGCCGCGCCAAATGGACGCTCGACGACCTCCGTGGCGACCTCCCTTTCGACGCCATGCTCCGTGCCCGCCTCGACCACCTCTTCGGCGTCCGGCGGGTAACTCGCCTTGAACGGATCGATCTTGATGTCGCGCAAGTCGAGCTTGGAGAAGAAGCGATCCACGATGCCGAACCCCCTGAACGTGAGAACCCACGGGCCGCCGATGCGCTCGGCGCGCCACCCAAACCAAGGAACTCCGATGTGCGGAAAAGCGTGCTATGCGATCGGCAGTCGTCCTCCCGGGCGGGCCCGGTCTTGCCACCGTGCGCGCCGCCGGCCCTCATCCCGGCCGATCGCGGCGCGTTCGCCTCTGACGAGGCCGGCAGGGAGCCAGCCTCCACCCCGAGCGTCGCCCACGGGCGTTAACCCTAGTCTAGTACAGTCCGCGCGCTTTCGGTGTCCATCGGTGCATGATCCGGTATCCGTTGGTGCGCGCACGATGCCGGCGCGGCGCCCCCCGTGTCATTCCGACGAAGGAGCAACCTTGGCCTCGGGGAAAGCCGTTCCCGGAACCCCCACGATCTCCGAGCATGACACGCCGTCGGCGCCGCCCACTACCGGGCGTAATCGACGGCGCGGGTTTCGCGAATGACAGTCACCTTGATCTGCCCCGGATACTCCAGGCTCTCCTCGATCTTGCGTGACACGTCGCGCGCCAACCGCGTGGCCGCCAGATCGTCGATCGAATCGGGCGACACCAGGATGCGCACCTCGCGCCCGGCCTGGATGGCGAAGCTCTTCTCCACGCCGTCGAAGGAGTTGGCCACCCCCTCCAGCGCCTCCAGCCGCTTGATGTACGTCTCGACCATCTCGCGCCGCGCCCCCGGCCGCGCCCCGGAGATGGCGTCCGCGGTGGCGACGATGAACGCCTCCACCGTCTGCGGCTCTTCTTCCCCGTGGTGGGCGGCGATGGCGTGCACGATCTTCGACGAGCGGCCCAGCCGTTTGGCGATGTCGGCCCCGATCAGGGCGTGCGGCCCCTCCACCTCGTGGTCGACCGCCTTGCCGATGTCGTGCAGCAGCCCGGCCGTCTTGGCCACGTTCACGTCCGCGCCCAGCTCGGCGGCCAGCGCGGCGGCGATCATCGACGTCTCCAGCGAGTGCCCCAGCACGTTCTGCCCGTACGACGTGCGGAACTTCAGCCGCCCCAGCAGCTTGATCAGGTCCGGGTGCAGACCGGGGACGTTCGCCTCGTAGGCGACCTTCTCCCCCTCCTCCCGCATCACCTGCTCCAGCTCGGTCTGCGTCTTGGCGACGATCTCCTCGATGCGCGTGGGGTGGATGCGGCCGTCCTGCAGCAGCTTGTTGAGCGCCCGCCGCGCCACCTCGCGCCGCACCGGATCGAACGCCGAGATGGTGACCGCCTCCGGCGTGTCGTCGACGATCAGGTCGACCCCCGTGGCCTGCTCCAGGGCGCGGATGTTGCGCCCCTCGCGCCCGATGATGCGCCCCTTCATGTCGTCGGAGGGGAGGGGGATCACGGAAACGGTCGATTCGGAGATGTAGTCGGAGGCGATGCGCTGGATGGTGGTCGCCAGCACCCGCCGCGAGCGCCGGTCGGCCTCTTCGCGCAGCTCCAGGTCCAGCTCGTGCAGCCGGCGCGCGGCCTGCGCCCGCGCCTCCTCCTCGACCTCGCGCACCAGCTCGTCTCGGGCCTCGTCGGCCGTCAGCCCCGCCACCCGCTCCAGCTCTTGCAGGTGGCGGTCGCGGGCCGCGTCCAGATCGGCCTGCTGCCGGGCGCGATCGGCCTCGAACTCCGCCTGCTTGCGGGTGCGCTCGGCCTCCCACTCCTCACGGGAGCGCTGCGTCTCCTGGTCGAAGCGGCGCAGGTCGGCGTCGCGCTTGTCGAGGGCCGTCGATTTCTGGTCGATCGATTCTTCTTTTTGCTCGACGCGGCGCTCGATACGCTCGATCTCTTTGCGCCGTTGCGAGATCTCGCGGTCCAGTTCCGCGCGCAGGCGGATCGCCTCGTCCTTGGCCTCGAGGGCGGCGTCGCGTCGTCGGGTTTCGATCTCTTCCAGGAGCCGGTCGGCTTCCGCCTGCGCCTGCCTGGCGCGGGAGTTGGCGCGGCCTTCCAGGTACCACCGGGTCGCGAAGTAGGTGGCGATAACGACGAGCACGGCCTCGAGGACGCCGAGGATGAACGTCTGGGTAGTCATCGGCATCCCTGACATATTGGATTGTGACGCGGGCGCCCGAATCGCGCGCGCGGCATGAGAAACACCAGCCCCGTCGCCGGGGTGCGTGCATTGACGAAAAGCGTGGTAAGACGACCGTCTTTGTGGCGCGAAGCCCCAAAGGGCACACGTTGCGTTGCCTGCGCTTACCCCACCCGCGGCCATGATACGGTTCAGCGCGAGGGGTCGTCAATCCAATGTTAAGCCCAAGCCAATGGCCGGGCGGCGCGGGCCGGCCCCGGTCGCGGAGTCGCGCCGTTTCCGTGCGATGCGTACGGACAGTCGGGCGAGGCGACTACCGATCGCCAGGCGCGTTCCGCCGCTCCTCGTTCTCCCGCTCCTGCCGCCGCGCATCCAGATACTGGGCCAGCTTCGACAATCCCCGCCCGGACAGCCCGATCGCCTTGATCGCCAGCTTCTCCGCCTGCGAGACCACCGGCGCCGCGTAGCGCAGCGCGTCCCACCCCTGCTCGCTCACCGGCTTGCCGACGTACGGCGGCCGCGTGCGCGGCTCCTCGTCGTCCCCTCCCGCCGACGGCGTCCCCACGCTCGTCAGCGGCACGCCCTTCCAGTCGGTCGACGGAGTGGAACCGGCCGCGTCCGCCTGCGCCGGTTCCCGCGCCGCCGCCGGCGCATCGTCCATCCCCGGAATCGGCCCCTGCATATGCTCCTGCCACGTCGGCGGAACCAGCTCGACGTCGTCCTCCGCCGGAACCGCCTCCGGCGTCGCCCGCACCTGTCCCGCGCCCGGCTCCGATGAAGGCGCGCCCGCATCGATCGGGCCACCCTCGGGGGTGGAAGAGACCTGACCGGTTCGGTTCGCTTCGTCGCTCATGGAAACCTCCGCGGTAGTGGGATACGGGCTGATGGCGTGACCGAGTATAGATGCTTGGGCGCCGCATTCGTGACTGGCGCCGGCTCGACGGGTTGCCAACTTCACGCCAACGCCCTCGCCTGGAGCCATGGCGTGAGCGCCCGCATGGTCATTCAACCTTGCGCCCGACGATTCAGCCGCGGACAATCCCGGTTGTCTCGCGCTGGGTCGCGGGGCGCGTGGGAGCCACTCCGGGAGGAGGCTATGGACGCCGATCGCTGCGACACGGGTTCTCGTTCTTGGGCCGAGTCACCCCGCCGACGGTTCCTGGGGCTTACCGTCGGCGGAGGGCTCATCGCGCTTGGCCGGGGGCAGGCCACGGCGAAGAAGAAGTGCAAGAAGCGGCGCCCGCGTATCGACACGTGCCCCCGCCGGGTATGCTGCGCATGCACGGGGACCACCCAGCGGTGCCTGCTTATCCCTCAACCAAGGGGTGACTTTAACGCGGCGTGTGATGCGGCGTGTGCCCCGGGCACGCGCGTCGGGACCATAACGTGCAACGATCCGGTCAACCCGCAAACGCAAGCCGTCGCCTGCACCACCGGCAACGAGTGCAGCTGCATCCGGTGTCCGCTCGTCTGACGGTTCGCCCGCGCCGCGACCCCGCGGCGCAACCCTCGCGATGGAAGGATTGGCGCCAGGGGACAGCGAGCCGATGCGGTCGCGGTCGCGCGGCCGGCCATGGCCGACGCCCGCAAAGGGTGAAGCTGCCGCGGGTTCTCGGATGTCGAGGGACTCGCTCCGTCGGTACAACACGCGGGGGGTTAGCTCAGCGCCCCAAGCGCCTCCTCCACCACATCCAGCGCCCGCTCCAGCGCCCCATCCCCGATCACCAGCGGCGGCTGGATGCGCACCACGTTCCCCCCCTGCCCGCCGACCCCGATCAGCACCCCCGCCTCCCGCGCCAGGCGCCGCACCGCCGCCGCCTCCTTGGCCGCCGGCTTCTTCGTCCCTCGATCCTTGACCAGTTCAACCCCGATCATCAGCCCCAGCCCGCGCACCTCCCCGATCAGCGGATGCCGCTCCGCCATCGCCCGCAGCCGCGCCATCGCCCGCTCCCCCTTGCGCGCCGCCTCCTCCGGCAGCCGCTCCTCCTGCATGACCGCGATGTTGGCCAGCCCCGCCGCGCACGAGACCGGATTCCCGCCAAACGTCGAAAGATGCTCCCCCGGCTTCAGGCTGTCGGCGATCTCCGGCGGCGCGATCGTCGCGCTCAAGGGGAAGCCGTCGGCGATCCCCTTGGCCAGCACCATGATGTCCGGCTCCACCCCGTAGTGCTCGACGGCGAACGTCTTCCCCGTCCGCCCGAACCCCGATTGCACCTCGTCGGCAATGAAGAGGATGCCGTGCCGATCGAGGATCTCCTTCACCCGCTGGAAGTAGCTCGCCGGGGGGACCAGGATGCCCCCTTCGCCCATCACCGGCTCGGCGATGAACGCCGCCACGTCCCCGCTCGACTGGTAATCGATCGCCCACTCCACCATCGCCGCGCACCGCTCCGCGACCTCCTCCGGGTCATCGGTCCCGAAGGGGTTGCGGTAGACGTACGGCGCGGGGGCGAACGCGATCCCCGGCAGATACGGCCCCCCGCGCGTCTTGCGCGCCTTGTTGCCGGTGATCGAGAGCGTGCCCGCCGTGCGCCCGTGAAAGGAATGGGTGAGGGTGATGAACTCACGCCGGCCCGTGTACGCCTTGGCCAGGCGCATCGCCGTCTCGATCCCCTCCGCCCCGGAGTTGCCGAAGAACGTCTTCCGCAAACGCCCCGGCGCGATCCCCGCCAGCCGCTCGCCCAGCTCCCCGACCACCGGCACGTGATAGATGTAGGTCGCGGCATGAACAACCTCGTCCATCTGTGCTTTGGCCGCCGCGATCACCTTCGGGTGCCGGTGCCCGGCGTTGACCACCGCGATCCCGGCGAAGCAGTCGACGTACTCCGTCCCGTCCTGGTCCCAGACCGTCGCCCCCTCCGCCTTCGCCACCGCCACCGGCTCGAGCGCGGCGACAAACGAGGTGGTCACGTACTCGCGATACCGCTCGATCGTCCGGTCGTGGTCGGCGCCGCCGGCCGTTTCCGCGGTTCGCTCAGGCGATTCGATGACCATGACCGCTCCCTTCATCTTCGATTCGGATGGCATGCACCCCCGGCATTGTAAACGGACATGATTTCGCGTCTGGGTTGTGCCGGAAGCATCGCTTCTCGGAAGAATACGAGGAGTGTGTCCACTGTTGGGTACCATCGTGCCGTGCGCATCGAGGCGCGGGGGCCCCAGCAATCGACCGGGGAACGAGCATGGAGATCACGGCTGAACTGATCGGTCAGGGCATCGTACTGGCGGGACTGATCGCCGGGTTCGGCTTGTCGGTCACGGCCCAGATCGCGCTCGGCAGCGATAAATCGTTCAAGGCCCAGAAAGTGGCCTACTTCTTTCTATCGTCGAGCCTCGGATGCGTGTTATTCGTGGTAGCGGCGCTCCTGATGCTTGCCCTCGGCGAGGACCACCGCGCATTTGCCTCCCTTGGGAGCGGCTCGCTGTTCGTCCTGCTCGCGTCCCTGCTCGTCTTCCTCCTCGGCATCCTGAGCCTGGCGGACGCCTTCTTTTCGTCGCTCCAGATCCGGAACTACGTCTACCTCCTGGTCGCATTCCTCGTCGTTTTCATCGTCTGGTTCCTGATGGATTTCAGCTCGGCTCGGTAGCACAGCGGCCGCGGCCTCATGGGCCAGCCAATCGACTGGCATCCGCCATGGCTCCTGGCGCCTTGAAGCCCACCGCCAGGGGCGCCATCATCGCCCCATGATCGCTTCCCGCGACGGCGCGACCGTCGCCCCCACCGCCGCGCCGGCCCCGGCCCCTCCGCCCGCCCGCCCTATCCGCCGTCGCCGCTCCCTCTGGGGCGAGACCTGGCGCTGGTTCGTGACCGCCGTCTGGTTCACCCTCGCCGCCCTCGCCATCGCCGGCCTCTTCCTCGTCGGCGCCATCTACCGCCAGGCCCGTACCGACGGCGCCCGCCCCGCCGACGCCATCGTCGTCCTCGGCACCGCCCAGTACAACGGCTGGCCCGGCCCCGTCTTCCGCGCCCGCCTCGACCGCGCCCTCGCCCTCTGGGGGGAGGGCTACGCCCCCCTCATCGTCGTCACCGGCGGCAAGATGCCCGGCGACGGCTACACCGAAGCCGAGGCCGCCTGGAACTACCTCGTCGACGCCGGCGTCCCCCCCGAGGCCATCGTCAGCGAGAACGCCGCCAGCGACACCTGGGAGAGCATGCAGGGCGTCGCCGCACTACTCCAACCCCTCGGCGCGGACGAGGTCATCCTCGTCAGCGACGGCTTCCACCTCTTCCGCTCCCGCATGATGGCCCGCGACGTCGGCCTGCAGGCCTGGGGCTCCCCCGCCGACGACAGCCCCATCCGTACCGGCGGCGGCGGCGAACTCGCCTACGTCATCCGCGAGGCCGCCGCCGTCGTCGCCCACCTCTGGCAGACCCGGCTCGATCCAGCGACAGGTCCTTCGCCGGTTGGCGATCGCTCGAGCCGCCAGAATGCCTATACCAAAAGCACGGTTGTGCCTCTATGATTCCCGCAACGCTCCCAATGGACCCGCGATCGGCCCCGATGACTGATTGTCGCCTTTGGAAGCGTTCGGACAAAGCACTGAGGAGGTGAGCCCGATGTCTCCAACCAAGGTGCTGGACTCCATGGCCGACGCCATTGTTGGCTCGCTCGGCGGTCGTGCTGGAAAGGCGTTGAGCCCAACCGTGATCAATTGTCGGCTGGCCAAAGTCAATCGCCGCGCCAACAATCGCGCCCGGCAACTGGCGAAAACGCAGGCGTACCGGCAACGGTGGATCCAGCTTTCGGAGGATGAGATTGTCGATTTGATCGAGCGTCGCCAACAGTCTGCGGCTCTCACGCGCTAGCGACACGCTGCTG
>CALMZR010000016.1 GCA_937870845.1 uncultured Chloroflexota bacterium | reverse complement strand
CGGGGCTGATCCTGCGCACCGTGGGGCGGGAGCAGTCCGCCGCCTACACCTCGTCCCATCTGGCGGCGATGACGGTGATGGCTCAGGTCGCGACCTCGCTCGGCGAAGAGCGGGGCGCCGCTGGTGTGGCGGGATTCCGCGATGCGCTCAATCGCCTGCCGGACGAGATCGCCGGGGTTCTCGCGCGCGAGGCCGAGGTTCAGCCGGTGGCCGAGGATGCGCTGGCGCGGCAGATCTACGCCATCGGGGCTGGGCCGAACGAGGCGACGGCGCTGGAGCTGGTGATCAAGGCGCGGGAGGCCGCCTACGTCCCCATCGACGCGCTGCACGCCGAGCAGTACCTGCACGGGCCGATGGTCGCCTTCAACGAGGGGGATCTGCTCGTTGCCGTCAACGTGCCTGGCAATTCGTTTGAGCGCGTCTCCGCTATCTGCGCCGTGGCCGTCGCCATGGGCGGCGAGGTCTGGGCCGTCGGCTCCCCAGCAGGCTTCTCCGCCGACGTCGGCGTCTTTGCCCTGCCTGATCTGCCCGAGATGATCTCGCCATTGCTGGCCGTCGTGCCGATGCAGATGCTGGCCTACACGATGGCGGTGCTGCGCGGGACGCACCCGGACACATTCCGGCGGGATGACGAGCGGTACAAGGGGGCGTTTGGGCTGTTGACGTTGTGAGGCGGGAGGCGGGAGGCGGGAGGCGGACGGGAGAATTCAACGGGTATAGTGCCATCACCGAATTGGCGAGCCCGTCTCGGTTGAGTCGGAGCCGAAGATCACACTGGGAACGCAAACCGATGGTCCAAGCCGTCCGCGATGCAAACATTTCGCCGCCGTCGCTTCTGCCCGCCTTGAGCCGGATCGTGGAGATGGCGAAGCTGGCCCCGAACTGGGACGGTGAGGACGCCGACCCGCCCACCGCGGAAGCTGTGGCTGCCGCCTGTTTTCTCATCGAAGCGGTGGCGGAACGCCGACAGCGGCTAGGCGGCGTCGGCGTTCCTCCGGCAACTTCGTCGCCAACCCCGGACGGCGGATTGCTCATCGAGTGGCGAGGACCGTCCGCAAGCATCGATGTTCAGGCCAATCCCGATGGGACTCTGGGCTATCTCGTGGGATGGGAAACGGGATCGGCTGCCAGATACGAGGAAGCCGATACCGCATCACTCGATGCCGTCCTCGCACTCATCGATCGCGTTCTCGATTGAGTGATGGTTGCCGACGCTCGAGGGCAACTTGCAACGAGCTGACGCTCTTCGTAAGGCGCAATCGGACCCTATCAGTATGGCCCGTACCGTATCGCGGTGTTCCGTTGCCTCGTTGGAGACGATGCCAACGCTCTCGGCTCTACGAGGATGTTCATGGACCAGATTGACGGCGAAGATGTCCTGTACCGGCGGATCATCCACTACCAATTCGATGCGGCGACCGGTGGAATCTCTGCGTCGGCGTTCATGCGAAAGCGGAAACGGGACCCCGAGGTCTCGGTCTTCCTCGCGCGCCTTTCGGACCCAAGCGAGATTCTTGCGGCAGGACTGCCTGGACAATTGCTGGCGGCTCTCAAGGCGCAGGTGGCGTATGACGCGGGACTGAGCGTTGTCCACCAGCCAATCGAGGGCTTCCCGGGTCATTGCGCCATCGTGGGCTTCGGTGAGGCGACGTGGAGAGAGCAGTGCCGTCGCTTGGCCAAGGGCGCGTATCTCGTGCAGGCGCCGGGACCAGGGATGAACTGAGAAACAAGGCTCACCAGTCCTCGGATTCATCGCAGCGCCCCTCTTCCTGCGCACAGGGCCGGGCGCCCTCTGGGCGGCGGTTAGGGTGAGGGTCCAAAGCTTCAGAACTGCGCGTCGAACACCGCCCAGCGCAGGAAATACAACAGGAACAGCCCGGCGATGACGTAGAGCGCCGGGTGGACCTGGCGCGCTTTGCCGCTGGCGAGCTTGATCAGGACGTAGCTGACGAAGCCGGCCCCGATGCCGTTGGTGATGCTGAACGTCAGCGGCATGACGAGCATGGTCAGCACCACCGGCAGGGCGTCTTCGAGGTTGCCGAAGTCGATCCGTCCGCGCTGCCCGGACGCCCCTTCCGAGAGGACGCCGACCATGAGCACGCCGACGACGATCAGCGCCGGGGCGGTGGCGACGGAGGGGATCGCGCCGACCAGGGCGACGAATGGCAACGCCAGCAGGAAGAGGATGCCGGTCACGACGGCAACCAGGCCCGTGCGCCCGCCCGCGGCCACCCCCGCGGCCGACTCGATGTACGTCGTGGCCGAGGAGGCGCTGACGAGGCCGCCGCCGATGGCCCCGAGGGAGTCGACGAGCAGCGGCCGTTGCGAGTCTTCGAGCTCCCCGTCCTCGTTGAGGTAGCCGGCCTCGGCCCCGACGCCGATGAGGGTGCCCATGGTGTCGAAAAAGTCGGAGAGCATGAAGCTGATGACGACCAGGACGGCGGTGAGCAGCCCCAGCTTGGCGAAGAAGCCGAAGCTGAACTGGCCGAGCAGCGAGAAGTCGGGGCCGGCGAAGGGCGCGGCGGGCATCGTCGCCACCTGGCCGGGGACGAGGAAGGCGATGATCGTCGAGATGAGGATGCCGAGCAGGATGGCGGCGCGGACCCTGCGCGCCATGAGGACGACGGTGACCAGCAGCCCGGCCATGGCCACGAAGATCGGCCAGGTGTCGAGCGGGGTGAGGGTGAGGAAGCCGTCGACGGTGTTGGTTTGGCCCGGCACGAAGGTGATCACCCCGGCGTTGCGCAGCCCGATGAAGAGAATGAAAAAGCCGATGCCGACGGCGATGGCGCGGCTGAGGGAGGCCGGCACGACGTCCATGACGTACTTGCGCACCCCGAGCAGCACGAGAATCAGGATGAGGATGCCTTCGGCGACGACGACGCCCATCGCCTCGGCCGGAGTGAGGCCCAGCGTGCCGACGAGGTTGAAGGCGACGATGGCGTTGAGACCCAGCCCCGGGGCGAGGGCGAAGGCGCGGTTGGTGTAGAGCCCCATCAGGATGGAGAGCACCCCGGCCACGAGGCAGGTCGAGGTGGCGACGGCGCGGATATCCAGGCCGGCCGCGGCGAGGATGGCGGGGTTGACGGCGATGATGTAGGCCATGACGAAGAAGGTCGTCAGGCCGGCGAGGAGCTCGGTGCGGACGTTCGTCCCGTTCTCGCGCAGCCGGAAGAAGCCTTCCAGCCCGCCGGCCGATCCGCCTGGCACGCCGGCAACGGTCGCGTTCTGTCCCATGATTGTCCTCCACCACGACAGCGACGGTTGGGCGGGTTGCGCGGGCTCTGTCGGTATCTTATCTGGTTGGAGAGGGGTTCGGAAGTGTCGCTAACGATAGCGATTGCCTGAAACCGTGTTTGGACGCGCCGTATTGCCCCTCACCCCCAGCCCCTCTCCCCTCGGAGCGGGGAGAGGGGAGCCCGTCGTGCGCGCGGCGAAAGCCCCCCTCTCCCGTGGGACACGGGAGAGGGGGCTGGGGGGTGAGGGCGAACCGTCCCTACTGCATCTTCCCCCGGCAGGCCACGGGCCAGATCGCGGCGATCACCCCGTCGCGGACAGCGAAGAGGTTCTCGTGGAGGTGGACCGCCTGGTCGGTGTAGTTGACCTCCAGCTCCAGGCGGTCGCCGACGCGGGGCCATTCCGAGGGGCCGTCGAGGGAGACGACGCCGTGCTCGGCGGAGAAGCGGATGGCTTTGACGCCGGCGAGGCCGCGCAAGGTCGGCGGTCGCTGGCTGGGGTCGATGGCGCGGCGGCCGGCGTCGAGGATGAGGCGGTCCTCCGTGGGGCGGCTGGTGACGGTGGTCAGCAGAGTCAGGGCGGGCTCCACTTGCGCTTCGAGGGCGCGGTAGAAGCCGTCGCCCATTGTCGCGCCGCCGGCCTGGATCTCGGTGATGCCGGGTTGGAGGACGGCGGTGACGTAGGTGCCGCCGCCGCCGCAGGAGACGATGTCGACCGGCAGCCCGGCCGCGCGCACGTCGTCCGCGGCGCCGGTCAGGCGGCCGATGGCGTTCTTAATCTCCTCGCGCCGGGTTGGGTGGTCGGCCATGGAGACGGTGTGGCCCTCCCAGGCCATCAGCCCGGCGAAGCGCAGGTTCGGGGCCGTGTCGACCATCTTCGCGAGCGCGACGGTCGGCTCCCCCGGCGCCACGCCGCAGCGTTTCATGCCCGAGTCGACCTCGACCACCACCCGCGGCCGCACGCCGAAGGCCGCCGCCGCGTCGTCCAGCTCGCGCACGTTGGCCGGGTTGTCGACGGCGACGATGGGGTCGGCGCCAGTGGCGGCGATGAGAGCGGCGAGGCGCTGCGTCTTGATCGGACCGACGACCTGGTTGGCGATGAGGATGTCCCTGACGCCATGGGCCGCCATCACCTCGGCCTCGCTGACCTTGGCGACGGTGACCCCGATGGCGCCGGCGGCGATCTGGCGATGGGTGATGGTGGGGCACTTGTGGCCCTTGGCGTGCGGCCGCCAGTCGACGCCGTGCTTGCGCATCGCCCCGGCGATGGAGGCGATGTTGCGGTCCATGGCGTCGATGTCGATCAGCAGCGCCGGCGTGTCGAGCTCAGACACCGGCATTCCCACGAGCGTCGTCAGCATGAGGTCTCCCCGTCGCCGTGAATCGTTGAGTTCTGTGGGGTCAGTATGGCCGATGAGGCTGGCTGGTGATAGGGTAGGGCGGTGACGAACGCGCATCGTGTGCTGAGCGCGCATAAGGCCGGGTATGCCCCGGCGCCACCCCCTCACCCC
>CALMZR010000015.1 GCA_937870845.1 uncultured Chloroflexota bacterium | reverse complement strand
GCCGCCGCCATACTGGTTAATCAGTATTCGGCTCTGGCCGGCCAAACCCGCGTCGAAGTTGCCGCCCCGCTCAGCAGCGCCGCCGGCGAACTGGAGGGGCAGGAGGGCGAGGAACCGGCCGAACTGATGACTTCCATAGAGGATCTTAACCTGAGCGCCCGTACCACCAACGCCTTGATCAACAACGATATTCATACCATCAAGGACCTTTTCAGCCTCAGCGAGGCCGAGCTTAGAGATCTCAAAGGTTTCGGCAGCAAGGCCCTGGACGAAGTAAAAGAGAAACTGGCCGAACTGGAGCTTTAAGATGCACCGCCACGGATATCAGGGACGAAAATTCGGCCGTCAGCGAGATCAGCGGCGAGCGCTTCTGAAAGGCTTAGCCGAATCGCTGGTAAAAAACGGCAGCCTGGTCACCACTTTGCCAAAAGCCAAGGATCTCCGGCCCTATATGGAGCGGCTGGTCACCAAGGCCAAAAAAGGCGATCTGGCCAGCCGGCGGCAAATAATCAGCGGCCTTCAAACGGTCGGCAGCGCCCACCGCCTGGTAGACGAAATCGCCCCCAGGCTTACCCGACAGAGCGGCTACTTGCGAATCGCCCGGGCCTCCAGTCGCCGCGGTGATAATGCTCAACTGGCGACCATCAGTTTCGTTGACGACCTGACGACGGAAATTAAACCGCCGGCCGCGGCAAAGTCCAAAAAACCGGCCGCCAAGCCGGCTAAAACGCTTAAAACCCCCAAAACTGCCGGCAAACGCCCGGCGGTCAAAAAGGCGGCCGGACAATGAAGACTTTTAGCTTGAAAGCCCAAAATATCAGCCGGCAGTGGTTCCTGCTAGACGCCTCCCACGCGCCGCTGGGGACGAGCAGGATCGGCGGGTACGCGATCTTCTCCCCCGAAAACGGGTTGTTCCCGGTCACGGTCATCGTCAGCGCGCCATCGGCCAGGGTCACCGCGGCTTTCTGCAACCGCTGCGAGTAGGTTCCGGTCATGCGCGCCAACTGCGCTTCCGACAGCGAGATCGGCTCCGGCTCACGCTCCCGCACGCCGCAGTAGCGCGCCAGCGCCCGCGTCTCCACCGCCTCGATAACGTGGCCTCCGCGGTTTCCGTTGGTCAGGACCACCAACCCGAAGTTCTGCGCGGGCACGGCCAGCATCTGGGTAATGTGCCCGTTCGTGCCGCCGCCGTGTCGGATAATGCTCGCCCCGCCGACCGTGCGCAGATCCCAGCCGATGCCCCAGGACTTCTCGTCGCTGATCCGCGCCTGTGGTTCCTGCATGGCGCGGATCGACTCCGCCGAGAGCACCCGCTCGCCGTTCGCCGTGCCGTCGCCTACGTGGAATCGCAAAAAGGCAAGCAGATCCCCGCGCTGGCGATGATCCCGCCGGCGGGATGCGCCCGGCGGCCGATGTGGTACGGACGCGCGACGTGCGGCGCGTCCTGGCCGGGCAGTTGCTCGTGCCCCGCCGCCGCCGAGTAGACGATCGCCTCGTGGGCGAAGTAGAACGACCGCTCCAGCCCCAGCGGGTCGAAGACGCGCGCCTTCATCGCCGCCTCGAAGCTCCTGTGACCACCTCGATGATGCGCCCGGCGATGCCGAAGCCGCTCTTGCAGTAGCTCCAGAGCTCGCCTGGCGCCGTCACCTGCGCCCAATTCGCGGCCCCCCGCGACGTAGCGGGTCAGCGCATCGTCGCCCTCGCCCGTCTCCTCGAAGCGATCCCCCTCCAACCCGCTCGTGTGGGAGAGGAGCTGGCGCAGCGTGATCGTCGCCGCGGCCGACGGTTCCGCGAGCGGCAGATCGGGCAGGTAGCGTCCAACCGGGGCATCGAGATCGAGAAGCCCCGCCTCCACCAGCCGCATGACCAATGTCGCGGTAAAGACCTTGCTGTTGGAGCCGACCTGGAAGAGCGTGTCGGGCCGCGTTGGGTAGTCCGTCTCCAGGCTGATCACGCCGTAGCCGCGGGTCTCGATCTCCCCATCGTGCAGGATCGCCACGGTCACGCCGGGGATCTGCCACTCCGCCATGGCATCGCGGACGACCTCGTCCAGGGTCCGCTCTTCCATTGCCGCCGTCTCGCGCGTCATGTTGCCCGCTCCAATCTCGCCTGATGACGTCACCAGCAGGGCAATTGAGCATACTTCCGGCACAGGACCGGTGGCGCCAGGGGAGAATACGGATGAGCGGGCACGTTATCGCGGTCAGCAGCAGTGGCGCCCACACCATGGCCAAACCGAACCGGGAGCGCATTCGGCTCCTGGACGGCCTCGGCGTGGAGGGCGACGCCCACCAGGGCGAGACGGTGAAACACCGCTCGCGGGTGAAACGCGACCCGACGCAGCCGAACCTGCGCCAGGTCCACCTCATCCACGCCGAGCTCCACGACGAGCTGCGCGCGGCCGGCTTCGACATCGCGCCGGGGCAGATGGGCGAGAACGTCACCACCCGCGGCGTTGACCTACTGGGCCTGCCAACCGGGGCGCGATTGCGTCTGGGCGAAACGGCGACCGTCGCAGTGACGGGATTGCGCAACCCCTGCGCCCAGCTCGACGGGATTCAACAGGGGCTGATGGCGGCGACACTGGGCCGTGACGAAGACGGCGCCCTGGTGCGCAAGGCGGGGATCATGGGGATCGTGCTGGCCGGCGGCGACGTGAAACCGGGCGACCCGATCCACGTCGAGCTGCCGCCGGAACCCCATCGCCCGCTGGAGCCGGTGTAGCGCCGGCGCCGTGCTCGCCTCCGCCGCGGGGCGGATTCGCCGCGGATCAGTAGTAAAGCGTGATTTCCTGCCGCGTGTACTCGGGCGAGGTGACCAGGAACGTGGAGCTGGACGCATCGACGGCATCGGTCATGTCGTCGCGCAGTCCCAGCGCCGCCGCGGTCTCGGGGTGCATCGTGGCCGTCTGCGGGGCGCGGCCGAACTCCGCGGCGTACTCCTCCAGCTCTCGGCCGTAGGTTGTGGCCGACCACCCGGTATCGGGTTCGCGCAGGATGACACGCTTGTGCGGGATTTGACGGACATCGACATCGGCTACGATCACAATGAAAGCTCCTGCATAGTGAATGACTCGAAGTCGAACGGAAGACTCAGATCCCGGTCAGGCCGGCCGATCCGCTTCCGGCGCCGGCGCGCGCGCCGCCCGATGCTGCTCCGCGACCGCGGTCTCCACCGCGGAGACGGTCAGGATCGCGGCGACGCGCTCGCGGAACGCCGCCTCGGCGTCCCCCGCGCAGCGCTCCAGCGTGGCGAAGAAATCAACGAGTGTCCGACGCAGGTCCGGCGGCAGCGGCGATGCCGCGGGCGCCGGGTCTTCGCGCCACACCGCCAGGTGCAGCAGGTCGTCCTGGGCGCCGCTCTCCGCCAGTAGCTGCCGGCGCACGATCGCCGCCGCGTCCTCGGCGGTGTCGCACGGCAACTCCTGGCTGACGTGGGCGATGATCTCGTAACGGGGCATGCGCCCTCCTCCGGCGGCTCTGGCTCGTGGCCGCGTTGCCCGCGGCGGGACATGTGGCCAAAGCCAGTCGACGGGAACCCCCGGACGGCCTCAGCCGCGCTGCTGATGATCGTGGATGATCCTGACGGCCTCGTCGACCGAAGAGGCCCGCTGCCCCGCGTCGCGGTCGACGTTGGTCAGCGCCGCGTGCGCAATGCGCACGGCTTCGGCGCTGCTTTCGTCCAGCTCGAGGGCGAACCCCTGCTCCGGCCAGCCCTGCGGCGCCTGGTCCAACAGCGCCCGAATGCGCTCCACCACGCCCGGCGGAGCCGCGCCATGGGGGCCGGACAGCTCCCGCGCCACGGCCTGCCACGCGGCCAGCGGCAACTCGACGCGCGGCATCAGCCGTACGCCCGCCGCGGCGCCTCCGGAGTCGTGGCCGCGCCCAGGGTCTGGTCCTGGCCTTCATCCGGCACGGCCAGGAGCGGCGCCACGGCTGCGGGTCTTCCCGATGCATCGCTCGGCGCCGCGGCGTCCGGGACGAGCACCATCCGGCGCAGCTCGCGCTGCTCGGGGTGGGCCAGCCAGGCCGATAGATCGGCGCGGATCGCCCCCATCGTGTCCGACAGCTCCTCGCGCCGCAAGCCGCGCTGGCCAACCCAGGGCGGCTGCGAGCGATCCGGCAGGCCGCCCGGCGTGCAGCGCACGACCACGACGCACCAGAACCGGGGCTGATCGGGATCGCGCAGCGGGAGGACGCGGTGCAGGCAGTCGTTGGCCGCGGTTTTCATCGTGAAGCCATAGGCCCCGGTGACGTGCTCCGTGACGATCGCGACGACGCCGGCGTCGTTCACATGGCCCTCCCGCCCCCGCTTCCATGGCCTGTCGAAACGATTAGACGGAGGCGTCGTCCCCGCCGACGCGGACATTCACCGCCCGGCGGCGCGAGGCATCGCGCGGATCCGGC
Source organism: uncultured Chloroflexota bacterium (assembly GCA_937870845.1). Taxonomy (GTDB): domain Bacteria; phylum Chloroflexota; class Chloroflexia; order Thermomicrobiales; family UBA6265; genus JACCXM01. The sequence continues at coordinate 5,578 of CALMZR010000015.1, read as the reverse complement.
TCTTCGTCGAAACTCACGCGCTGCCCGACCTGGAGCTGGTCGAACGTGCTATCCATGACGGCCGTGGAATGGAAAAAGAGGTCGTTGTTGGCGGCGGCGCCCTCCGGCATGATAAAGCCGAAGCCGCGGTCGCGCAGACTGGCAATGGTCCCGTTGGCCATCGTCGGTTTCCCTTCTCGCTTCGTTCTGAGCAGTGACGATCTCGGCGACAGGCCGATTCGTTTTCCCGCAGGATCCGGCCCAAATCGGCGGCATCCCACACGGAAGGCGCGTGACTACGCGCCGCAGTGAAGCAGAGGAACTCTAGCACGCGTACTCACAATCCTGCAATATACGTGCTGCACGAGTGTCGGCGTTGGCGTGGTGGAGACGTGCCGGATGAAAACGATCCGCGAGTTGCGGCGCGAACGGGGCTGGACCCAATTCGAGCTGGCCCTGGCCGTCGGCGTCCAGCCCCAGACCATCTACCTCTGGGAGAGTGGCCGCCGGCTGCCACAGGTGCCGCAGGTGCGTAGACTCGGCCAGGTCTTTGGTCTCTGCTCGGATGAGATCGATCTCGAGCCTCTCCTGAACCGGCGGAGCGCCCGGCCGCATCACGCGCGGGCCGAGAGGCGCGCGGGGGAGCCGGCCCCCGGCCGAGACGAGGTTGGCCGCGTCGTGACCCGCGGCAGCGAAGCGTCCGCGCCGAGTCGCCAGGAAATGTAAGGGTCTGGTGTCCGGCGCTCCACTCCCCTCCGAGCGCCGAGAGCGTAATGTACGGAGGAGGCGCAAAGCTCGATGAATGCCGGGGATGAACCGAATCGCGTGCGCGGGTCCGCGGATCGCAAGGTCCTCCGCCCGGCAATGTGGCAGCAACAGGATCGGCACATCATCCTGGGCGTCAGCCATCCCTCGGACGATCCGTCTCGCCATCGTGTCTTCGAGGTGCGCGCCACCTTCGACGCGGCCCGCGACGGTTGGGTAGCGTCGGCGGGCGAGCAGGATCTCAACGAGCAACGCGGCGATTGGGGCCGGGTTCTCACCGGCCAGAATCAGGGGCAAGCCTTCCCCACGGCGGCGGCCTGTCTCGGGCACGCCACGGCCGCCATCATCGCGGCGGTTGACCGCGACGCCCAGGACGGTCTTTGACCGTCGGGGCTGGCCTCGCGTCCGTAGGGATGGGTCCCCGGCCCGCGGCGGCAAGACGCGATGCGCGCCGAGATGCTTCACTTCGTTCAGCAAGACACGGCCGTGGGAGTCAACGGGGAGACGTAAGCCAGACATGGCGGGAAGACTGACGGGCAAGGCGATCATCGTCACCGGGGCGGCGCACGGCATCGGCCGCGCCATCGCCGAGCGGTACGGTCAGGAAGGGGCGACAGTCGTTGTCTCCGACATTGACGGCCCCGGAGCCGACGCGGTCGCGAAAGGGATAAGCGACGCTGGCGGCGCGGCGGTCGCTGTGACCACCGACGTCTCGGACAAGGACGCCGTCGACCGCCTCTTCGACCAGACTCTGGACCGCTTCGGCACGGTCGACGCCATCGTCAACAGCGCCGGGCTCGTCAACACCGAGCGCCACTTTCTCGAAGGCGATGAAGCCTGGTGGGACCAGATTCACGCCGTCAACCTCAAAGGCACGTTCCTCTGCGGCCTCCGCGCCGCCCAGCACATGGCCCGCAAAGGCAACGGCGTCATCATCACCCTCTCCTCCGGCGGCGCGACCCGCGCCCATCGCGGCAACGCCGCCTACGACGCCACCAAAGGCGGCATCGAAGCCCTCACCCGCGCCATGGCCGTTGACCTCGCCCCCTATGGCGTGCGCGTCAACGGCCTCATCCCCGGCTCCATCAACACCTCGGACATGTCCCCAGACGTCAAGAAAGAACGCGGGCAGGCCATCCCCATGGGCCGCGTCGGCGAGCCCCAGGACATGACCGGCGCCGCCGTCTTCCTCGTCTCCGACGACGCCGCCTACGTCACCGGCCAGATGGTCGCCGTCGACGGCGGCATCCTCGCCGCCATGCGCTCCCCCGCCGCCGACATCTTCCCCCCCTCGCGCTTCCCGAAGCTCGACTCATGAGCGAAAGGAAGAAGGCGAAAAACCCCTCACCCCCAGCCCCTCTCCCCTCGGAGCGGGGAGAGGGGAGCCCGCCAGTTGCGGGCGGCGAAAAGCCCCCCTCTCCCGTGCCCCACGGGAGAGGGGGGTTGGGGGGTGAGGGCACACGGAGACGAGCCGCATGCCCAAGACCGCCCCCTACGGAACCTGGCAATCCCCCATCACTGCCGACCTGATCACCGGACGCCGCGTTGGCCTCTCCAGCCCGCACATCGACGGCGGCGACGTCTACTGGATCGAGAACCGGCCTGAGGAGGCCGGGCGCTCGGTGATCGTGCGGCGTGCGGGGGATGGGACGGTCTCCGACGCCATCCCGCCCGGGTTCAACGCCCGCACCCGCGTGCACGAGTACGGCGGCGGGGCCTATGCCGTGCGAGACGGGGTGTTGATCTTCTCCAACTTCTATGACACCCGACTTTACCGCGTGGAGGGAGGAGAGGAGCCGCGGGCCATCACGCCCGAGACCGCCTTGCGCTACGCGGACGTGGTCTTCGACCAGGGGCAGGACCGGCTCATTGCCGTGCGCGAGGACCACACGCGAGGGGGAGAGCCTGTCAACACGATCGTCGCCCTCGACCCCGAGAACGAGAGCGAGGGCGAGGTCCTCGCCTCCGGGGCCGACTTCTATTCCAACCCGCGGCTCAGCCCGGATGGGCGGCGGCTGGCCTGGGTGCAGTGGGACCATCCCAACATGCCCTGGGACGGCTCGGAGCTGTGGATCGCCGAGCTGGATGCGGACGGCGACGTCGAGGCGGCGGCGCGGGTGGCAGGCGGGCTGGCCGAGTCGATCTTCCAGCCGGAGTGGTCGCCCGACGGGACGCTCTATTACGTCTCCGACCGCACGGGGTGGTGGAACCTCTACCGCCACAAGCAGGGCGGCGACGAGGCGGTGGCCCCGATGGAGGCGGAGTTCGGGCTGCCGCAGTGGGTCTTCGGCATGGCGACCTACGCCTTTCTCGATGAGACGACGATCTTCGCCACGTACGCGAAGGACGGCGCGTGGCGCCTGGCGACGATCGACACGGCCTCTGGCGAGTTGACGCCGATCGTGTCGCCGTACACCGAGATCGACGAGCCGTCCGCAGGGGAGGGTGCGGTCGTCTTTGTAGCCGGCAGCCCGACGCTGCCGGCGACCGTGGTGCGCTACGACCCTGCCAAGGAAGGGTTCGAGACGCTCAAGCGGTCGCTCGACGCCGACATCGACCCCGGCTACCTCTCCGTCCCGGAGGCGGTCGAGTTCCCGACCGAGGGTGGGCTGACCGCGCACGCCTTCCTCTATCTGCCCAGGAACAAGGATTTCGCGGCGCCGAAGGGGGAGCTGCCGCCGCTGCTGGTGCAGAGTCATGGCGGGCCGACCGGGGCGACGTCGACCTCGATGAACCTGGGCACGCAGTTCTGGACCTCGCGCGGGTTCGCCGTGCTCGACGTCAACTACGGCGGCAGCACCGGGTATGGCCGGCCCTACCGGCAGCGATTGAACGACCGCTGGGGGATCGTCGACGTCGACGATCATGTCAACGGCGCGAAGCATCTGATCGAGCAAGGCGTGGTCGATGCGGAGCGGACGGCCATCCGCGGCTGGAGCGCCAGCGGCTACACCACGCTGGCGACGCTCGCCTTCCGCGACCTGTTCCGAGCGGGGGCCAGCCACTTCGGCATCAGCGACCTGGAGACGATGACGACCGACACTCACAAGTTCGAGTCGCGCTACCTCGACGGGCTGATCGGCCCCTACCCCGGCCGCAAGGACATCTACGAGGAGCGGTCGCCGATCCACCACCTCAAGGGCTTCACCGAGCCATTGATCCTCTTCCAGGGGAGCGAGGACACGGTGGTCCCGCCCGACCAGGCGGAGACGCTCTACGAGGCGATGAAGGCGCGCGGGCTGCCGGTGGCGATGGTCCTCTTCGAGGGCGAGGGGCACGGCTTCCGCCGCGCCGAGAACATCCGCCGCGCCCTCGAAGGCGAGCTGGACTTTTACGGCAAGGTCTTCGGGTTCCGGCCGCACGGGGAGATCGAGGCGGTGGAGATTGCGAATCTGTCGAGGGTTATGGGTGATGGGTGATGGGTTATAGGTTATGGGTAAGGGGTCGCGCCGCCTGGATTCAGCCATAACCTATAACCCATCACCTATCACCTCCGGAGGAATCATGGCCAGCGCGGCGCGAAACGTCATCGTCAGTTGCGCGATCACGGGGTCGATTCATGTCCCGTCGCAGACGCCGTATCTGCCGGTGACGCCGGAGCAGATCGCGGAGAACGCGATCGGGGCGGCGCGGGAGGGGGCGGCGATCCTGCATCTGCACGCGCGCACGCCGGAGACGGGGGAGCCGACGCCCGATCCGGAGGTGTTTCTCCGGTTTCTGCCCCGCATCAAGGAGAGCGTCGACGCCGTCATCAACATCACCACCGGCGGCGCGCAGACGATGACCATCGACGAGCGGCTGGCGGGGCCGAGCCGCCTGGCCCCGGAGATGTGCTCGCTGAACATGGGCTCGATGAACTTCGGGCTCTACCCGATGGCGAGCCGCATCAAGGAGTTCAAATACGACTGGGAGCCGGGCTACTTAGAGATGTCGCGCGGGCACATCTTCCGCAACACCTTCGCCGACATCGAGCGGCTGCTGCAGACGATGGGCGAGCGGGGAACGCGCTTCGAGTTCGAGTGCTACGACGTGGGGCACCTCTACAACCTGGCCCATTTCCTCGACCGCGGCCTGGTGCAGCCGCCGCTCTTCGTGCAGACGATCTTCGGCATCCTGGGCGGGATCGGGACCGACCCGGAGGATCTGCTGCACATGAGGCGCACGGCGGATCGTCTGCTGGGGGACGCCTACATCTGGAGCATCCTGGGCGCGGGCCGGCATCAGTTCAACCTGATCACCATGGGCGCCATCATGGGCGGCAACGTGCGCACCGGGATGGAGGACAACATCTACCTCGGCAAGGGGGAGCTGGCGAAATCGAACGGCGAGATGGTCGCCAAGACGGTGCGCATCCTGCGCGAGCTGTCGCTGGAGCCGGCCACGCCGGACGAGGCGCGGCGGATGCTGGGGCTCAAGGGGCCGGAGAATGTGGGGTTCTGAGCCGCGCCGCGCCGCAACCGTGTCATTCCGAGGAACTGTGCAGACCGGGGACATAGGTAACAGGTGTTCGGAGACATGGGTAACACATTCTGCAAAATAGGCAGATTGTTTCTTAGGAGAAGCGATCATGCCTTGGCAAGAGGTGGACACCATGTCTTTACGCAAGGAATTCGTCATGTTAGCTAGCTTGCCCGTGGCGAATCGACGCGAATTGTGCCGACGGTTTGGGATCAGCCCCAAGACCGGTTATAAATGGCTTGCGCGTTATGCTTCGGCAGGCGATGAAGGGCTTGCCGATGCTTCGCGCCGCCCCCACGTCTCGCCTAAGCGCACGCCGATGGCCGTTGAACAGCGCATTCTCGCGCTGCGCGATGCGCACCCTGCTTGGGGTGCG
>CALMZR010000014.1 GCA_937870845.1 uncultured Chloroflexota bacterium | reverse complement strand
AGCAGCGAGGGCGGGAAGCTGCGGGCCCCCGGGACCGGGGCAAGGGATGGTAAAGGTCCGGTTCGAACCGAGTCAAGGTGCCTCCGGCCGCCGACTTCGAGAGCGCGAAAGACGGTCCGGGGAGAGAGCGCGCGCGGCACGAGGCGGGGCTCTCCACTCCCCGTCCGCCGCACCCTCGAGGGAAACGCGAGCCGTCACCCCGGGCAGCGAGAGAACGGGCTCGAGAACGCGCCTCTTCGCGGCTTGACACCACCGTTGGCGCTGCCTATCCTGACACGTCATTTTGGCCGCGGGCGGTCCGATGCTCGGCCAAACCGGTGGGCGAGCGCGTCCTCCGGCTCGGCCCCGGTGACGACATCCAGCTCGCGCCCCTTCGCCAGCATCAGCCGGGAGCGGCTGAAGTACTCCAGGTGCGGCCCCAGCCGGCTCAGCGGCCGCCGCGCCCCCTTGGCGATGACGCGCAGCTTGCCGTGCTGCCGGGAATAGAGCGTGAGGATGCGGTCGGCCTCGCCAAAGTCCATCCGCGCCAGCACAATCGCGTCACACCGATACAGGCGATCTGCCGTGCGGCTGCTCGACGATTCGGTTTCCGTGCTGGGTGTCGGTTGCTGCATTCCGCGATGTCGCTCTGGCGCTATCCATCGAATAATCGACACCACTATACGGTCAATTGCGGCGCCGATGCCCCGATGGTCCGGTTGCCCCCATGAGCATCGACGTCTCGGACTTTGCGGCCATTCTCGCGGGCGTGCTCTCGATCTCGTCCCCGTGCGTGCTGCCCCTTGTCCCCATCTTCCCGGCGCACCTGGCCGGAACCTGCGCGTCCGGCGTCGACGGCATCGACCGCCGCCGTTCTCTTCCTCATCATCGCCAACCGCTGGCGCGTCTCCTGGCTGCCCAGCGCCGACCTCCTCGACGACCTCGGCTTCCACGCCGTGACAATCGGCTTCCCCGCTATGGCCCTGGTCCTCATCCGCGGCTCCGTCTGGGCCTACCGCGCCTGGGGCGCCTACTGGCAATGGGACCCCAAGGAGACCGCCGCCCTCTTCACCTGGCTCATCTACGGCGTCTTCCGCAATCCCGTTCGCCTCTCCCAGTTCCGCGGTCAACCGGTCTGGCTGATGTTCCGGGGCTCCTGGCGCCCCCCTGCCGCGCCGAATTCCCCGACATCCAGGCCGCCTACGAGCAACTCGAGCCGCGAGGCCTGCGCATGCTCGGCGTCAGCCTGCGCGAAACCCCCATCGACGCCGCCTCCTACGCCGCCCGCAACGGCGCCGCGTTCCTCGTCCTCAGCGACCCCGACGAGCGCAACACCGGCGCCGCCTACCCCATCTACAACTTCCCCACCCACATCTTCATCGACGCCGACGGCATCATCCGCGCCATCATCCTCGAAGACATGGACACCGACCAGGCCTTCGCCGCCGCACAAACCGTGCTCGCCGCCCCGGATTTTGCCGCCTTTCCGTAGGAACGCGGCAAGGGGCGCCGACGAAGCGCATGGAATACGACATCCAGGCGAATGACCCTACTGTCTGACAACCGAGGGGGAAAGCCCCCCCTCCCGTGTCCCACGGGAGAGGCGGGTTAGGGGATGAAGGCACGCCGCGGCATTGCGAAGGTCATGAACCTGATGCCGCATGATCGATGCCCTTCGCTCAATAAAGACAAGCCAGCATGATGCATACCCCATCCGGCGGCGTACAAATCCCGCAGCTCTCGTTGCAACACACCTGACCCACGGGACAAACCGTCGGCCCGCACGGAACCCCCACATCGCCCGGCGGCTCGCAGTACAGCTCGATGCACCCTCCCCCCAACGGCGCGCAAATCCCACAGCTCTCGTTGCAGCAATACTCCCCGAGCCCACAAACCTTCACGCCGCACGGCTCCCCCCGCGGCATCCCCGGCGCGCAATACTCCCGCGTGCATCCCTGCCCCAACGGCGCGCACCGGCTGCAACTCTCATTGCAGCAATACTCGCCCGGCCCGCACGTCGTCTGGTTGCAGGGCTGATAAACGCAGATCTCCTCCGAGCACGGGATGTCACTCGGAATGCAGACCCCGCCGCACTGCGGACAGCAGGTCGTCCCCTCGATGCAGAGGATCGCCGCGCACGGGTTGTAGTCGATCGGCGAACAGATGCCGGAGCAATCAGCCCCGCCCGCGTACGGATCGCACCCATCCTCGGCATCGACACACGCGAACCCGTTCGGGCACGAAATCCCCGCGATCCCCCCGCACATCCCCCCCGGTTCGCCGACCTGCGCCGCAACCCGGCCCCGCGTCAGCAGCGCCGCCGCGCCACCCGCCAGCACGCCCATCGCCCCCCGCCGCGACCTCGGCCGCGCCAATGCCCTCGCCCACCGATCGAACCGCTCCGAATCCATCCCCAACCTCCCATGAATCGAGTACACGTGTATCGTCCCCCTCAACGCGGCAGCCGAACGCGCCGTTCCTCCCCCGACACCCGTCACCCAAACCCCCGCCCCCCTGACACCCTGTCACCTCGCGCTATACTCTGCCTGCCGCCCGCGGCGGCGAGGTCCCGCGGCGATATCGTCTGAGACCCGGCGGCTGGGCCGGGGCGAGGGGAGCTGTGACGATTCCACGCGGCTGGGGCGCCTGGCTTCGCCCAGGCATGCACGTCAAACGGTGGGCGGCGCTTTTCCTGCTGGGCACGGTTCTGACCGGGCTTTCCATCGCCATGGGGCTGGTCTACTCGTATCGCTACACGCCCTTCCCCGAACCACTCAGCACCATCATCCAGGCCGTCACCCTGCAATTTCTTCCCCGCGAGCTTCGTTTCCTCCTCGTCTTCGCCACCGGCATCGCCTTCATGGTCTGTGGCTTCTACCGGCTCAGCCGCGGCCTCATCATGCCCGTGCTCGCCCACAGCAAAGCTGACAAGCAGCTCGTTCAGATCGTCGCCGAGCACCGCTTCGGGTTGAGCCGGCCCCAGGTCAACGTCGTCGCGATCGGCGGCGGCACCGGTCTCGCCACCCTCTTGCGCGGCCTGAAACGGCACGACGTCGCCATCACCGCCATCGTCACCGTCGCCGACGACGGCGGCAGCACCGGCAAGATCCGCAACGCCTACGACATCCCCGCCCCCGGCGACATCCGCAACTGCCTCGTCGCCCTCGCCGACGACGAATCGCTCGTCTCTCGCCTCTTCCAGTACCGCTTCACCCACGCCGACTCCGAGCTCAACGGCCACTCCTTCGGCAACCTCTTCATCACCGCCCTCACCCAGGTCACCGGCAGCTTCGAGCGAGCCGTCATCGAGACCGCTAGCGTCCTCAACATCCGTGGCCGCGTCCTCCCCTCCACCATCGCGAACGTCCGCCTCGACGCCGAGCTGGTCAACGGCACGGTCATCCAGGGCGAGTCGAACATCCAGCACAAGGACGCCCCGATCCTGCGCGTCACCCTGGAGCCTCCCCACCCGGAGGCCTACCTGCCCGCGGTTTCCGCGATCCTCAACGCCGACCTCATCGTCCTCGGGCCCGGCAGCCTCTACACCAGCATCGTGCCCAACCTCCTGGTGCCGGATATCGTCCGCGCCGTGCGCACAGCTTCCGCCCCCAAGGTTTACGTCATGAACCTGGCGACGCAAGAAGGAGAAACCGACCACTTCACGGCGTTCGACCATCTCCAGGTCATCACCCAGCAGCTCGGCCCCGGCATCCTGGACGCGGTCTTGATCAACAGCGACCGCGCCTCGGCCGAGGCGATCGGGCCCGGCCTGGCCATCGACCCGGTCCTGCCCGACTCTCTCAACGGCCTCGACCCGCGCTTGCACCTCATCGCCCGCGACATGGTCAGCGAGCAGAATCCGCTCCGCCACGACCCGGAGAAGCTGGCCTGCGCACTCCTTGAGCTGACGAACGGCGATTGGCCGAGCAATTCCCTTCCTGGTGACGGTCACCAGGTTTGGAGCAACGACGACGCGGCGCGACAGGAACTGGCAACCGCGAGCGCGCGCAGGGAGTAACACATCGTGTATCGCGTGGGCATCAACGGATTCGGCCGCATCGGCCGGCAGACCTTCAAGGCCATCCACCAGGGCCCCTTCTCGGACCTCTTCGAGGTCGTCGCCGTCAACGACCTCACCCCGCCCGAAACCCTGGCCACCCTCCTCACCTACGACTCCACCTACGGCCGCTTCGACGCCGACATCGCGGCAAAAGACAAGGCCATCACCGTCAACGGCAGAGACATCGCCGTCTACAGTGAAAAGCAACCGCGCCGCATCCCCTGGAAATCGCAAGCCGTCGACATCGTCGTCGAATCGACCGGTCTCTTCACCGACGCCGAGCAGGCCCAGGGCCACATCAAGGCCGGCGCCAAGAAGGTCGTCATCTCCGCCCCCGCCAAGAACGAAGACGTCACCATCGTCCTCGGCGTCAACGACGAGGCCTACGACCCGGCCCAACACACCATCGTCTCCAACGCCTCCTGCACCACCAACTGCCTCGCCCCCGTGGCGAAGGTCCTCCTCGACAACTTCGGTATCCGCCGCGGCATGATGACCACCGTCCACTCCTTCACCAACGACCAGGTCGTCCTCGACGGCCCGCACAAGGACCTGCGCCGCGCCCGCACCGCCTCCCAGAACATCATCCCCACCAGCACCGGCGCCGCCAAAGCCGTCGCTCTCGTCATTCCCGAGCTGAAAGGCCGCTTCGACGGAACATCGCTTCGCGTCCCCACCCCCACCGTCTCCATCATCGACTTCGTCATCGAGACCGAAAAGACCACCGACGCCGAAGCCGTCAACCAGGCCTTCCGCGACGCCGCCCAGAGCGAGCAGATGCAGGGCATCCTCGCCTACACCGAGGAACCCCTCGTCTCCTCCGACTTTCGGGGCGATTCCCGCTCCGCCGTCGTCGACGGCCTCTCCACCATGGCCCTCGACGGCAATCTGGTCAAAGTCCTCGCCTGGTACGACAACGAGTGGGCCTACGCCTGCCGCGTCGCCGAGCTCGTCGCCCTCCTCTGCGAACGCGGCCTCGAGCCCGAAGAGGCGGAGGAGCCCGCCCTGGCCCAGGCGTCAACGTAAGCGAACCCAACACCACACCGGTGTCATACCGAGCACCCCCGTGTCATTCCGAGCGGCGTTCGGTGTCATTCCGAGCGAAGCGAGGTATCTCGGCGCCGCCGACACGGCGTCCCATGGATGCCCATGACTCCTCATTTCGGAGGCATGACACGCCTTCTCGTCGATCCGTGTCGAAGGAGCCCGCCGATGCTAAAACGCTCCATTTCCGACGCTGACGTCGCCGGCAAGCGCGTCCTCGTCCGCGTCGATTTCAACGTCCCTATGCAGAATGGCGTCATCACCGACGACACCCGCATCCACGCCGCCCTGCCCACCATCCGCGACCTCCTCGATCGCGGCGCCGCGGTCATCCTCGCCACCCACCTCGGCCGCCCCAAGGGCAAGCCCGACCCGAAATACTCCGTCGCGCCAATCGCCGCCCGGCTCAGCGAACTGCTGGATCGCCGCGTGGAAACCGTCTCTTCCGTCGCGGGTCCGGACGCTGAATCTGCCGCAAAGCAACTGGAGTCCGGCCAAATCCTGCTCCTGGAAAACACCCGCTTCGAACCCGGCGAAGAAACCAACGACCCCGCCCTTGCCGCCGCCTTCGCCCGCCTCGCCGACATCTTCGTCAACGATGCCTTCGGCGCTGCCCACCGCACCCACGCCTCCACCGTCGGCGTCGCCGGATTGCTTCCTTCCTACGCTGGCCTGTTGCTCCAACGCGAAGAGGCCATGCTCTCCCGTCTCCTTGACAACCCGGAGCGCCCCTTCGTCGCCATCCTCGGCGGGGCCAAGGTCTCCGACAAGCTCGGCGTCCTCGCCCACCTCCTCCGCCGCGTCGATGCCCTGCTCCTCGGCGGCGGCATGGCGAACACCGTCCTGCTGGCGCGAGGCCACGACATCGGGTCATCGCTGGCCGAACCAGACCGCGTCCCAGACGCGCGGAGCCTCGTTGATAAGGCACGCGAGCGCGGCGTCGAGCTCCTTCTTCCGACAGATGTCGTCGTTGCCCGCGGACTCGACGCGGAAGCCGGCGCCGCCGTCTCCGTCGACGAAATCCCTCGGGATCAATCCGTCTTCGACATCGGCCCGGAAACCATCAAGCGATTTTGCGACCAGATTGGCAAAGCGAAAACCATCTTCTGGAACGGCCCCATGGGCGTCTTCGAACAGCCGGCCTTCGCCGAAGGCACCATGGCCGTCGCCCGCTGCGTCGCGGCCGCGCGCGCCTTCACCGTCGTCGGCGGCGGCGATTCCGTCGCCGCCATCGAAGCCTCCGGCATCGCCGACGCCATCGGCCACATCTCCACAGGCGGAGGCGCCTCATTGGAGTTTCTGGAAGGACGAACACTGCCCGGCATCGCGGCACTGCCCGACGCCTGAGTCACACCCCCGTATTTCGCTGGGCCCGAAGCGCGAAGCATCCCGGCTGCCCAAAGCGTTGCCCCGACTACGTGTCATTCCGACGAAGGAGGAATCTCGGCGCCCATGGGACGGCGGCGCCGGCGAGCCGGAATGCGTCGCTTCACTCCCGTCGCCACGCCACCGCCGGCGCCGCCACTGCGGCACACTTCACCGCCCCGCCGCCTCCCGGGAAGTTCGGGAAGTTCGGGAAGTTCGCCGGCCCCATGCCTGCAAGTGGTACCCTTCGCGCCTGCGGCCATGCGCCACGGACGTCTGAACTCATCGGAGCGAATCACCACCCATGCAAACCGCCCTCAACATCGCCATGATCATCATTTCCGTCCTCATGATCGCCCTCATCCTCCTCCAGTCCAAAGGCTCCTCGTTCAGCGGCGCCTTCGGCGGCGACGCCGGGTCGATCAACCGCACCCGCCGCGGCGTCGAGAAGACCCTCTTCCAGTTCACCATCGGCGCCGCCGCCGTCTACGTGGTGTTGGCTATCGCCAGCAGCTTCCTCATCTGATTGACCCTCGGTTTTGCTTGTCGCCTTATGGCGGCGGGCTTATACTCTCCCCCGTTCTGGCAACGCCAGGGATGTACGATCTGCTCTGGCAGGAGGAGTAGGCATGTTTGGGCTGGGCTGGCAGGAACTCGTCATCGTCCTCGTCATCATCATGATCATCTTCGGCGCCGGCAAGCTGCCGGAGGTCGCAAAATCCCTTGGCCAGGGCGTCAAGGAGTTCAAGCAGGAGTCCGGAACCGGGACCGATGGCCTCGCTGCCGCTTCCGCGTCCCCCTCTGGCGACAGCTTCGACGCGGTCCAGACCACCGACCGCGCCAAGACCCGCGCCGACGAGATCTAGAGTTCAGTTCGCGATCCTGTTCCTGCACGAGCAGCGATTGGAACCGACGCCACGAGCGGGGCGCTCTGCCCCGCTCGTGCTGTCGGCGAGCCGTGCGGCGCGGGCTTCGACCATCGTGAGGCATTCATGACCCCAGACGGCGACTTCAGCACTACCCTCCCGCGGGATGGCAGACCCGACGCGCTCCCCGCCGTACCCGCGGCTCCGGCGTCCTCGGCGAAAAATCAGGCCGTCCGCGCGGTGCGCGAGATCGTCGAAACGCTGCTGCTCGCCGCCCTCATCTTCTTTTTGGTGCGCCTGGTCGTCCTCAACTTCCGCGTCGATGGCGAAAGCATGCTCCCCAACCTCGACGACGGCCAGATGCTCCTCGTCAACCGCAACGCCTACCAGTTCTTCGAGTTCGGCAACGAGCGCTACTACCCCTTCGACCCGCCCGAGCGCGGCGACGTCATCGTCTTCGACCCGCCGACCGGCTCCGACAAGCCGTACATCAAGCGCATCATTGGCCTGCCTGGCGAGGAAGTCACCTTCGGCGACGGCCAGGTCTTCATCGACGGCGAAGTCCTCGACGAGGACTACATCGCCGAGCGCACTCGCTGCAACGCCGCCCGCTCCGACGCCTGCGACGTCGTCATTCCCGACGGCTACGTCTACGTCCTTGGCGACCACCGCACCAACTCCTCCGATTCGCGCGCCTTTGGCGCCGTCCCCGTCGAAAACATCGTCGGCAAAGCCTGGCTTTCGTACTGGCCGGCTGACGATGTCGGCCTCGTCCCGCATGAGACCTACGCCCGTGACGCGCCCGACGCCGCCCAAACGCCCGCCACTCCCTGACGCGGCCACCTCGGCGGCGTCGTGACCCTGGTCCCGTCCGACGCGAGGCATTGGCCCGGCCTCAGTCCGGGTTGTAAACTTCCCCTGGGTCCAGCGAGCCGGGCGGGGCAGACCGCCCTGGTGATCTTCCGTTCTTCCCCGGCCCACTTCTTGCGGCCGGAGGGTTTGGCATGATCGAGACGGTGGTCGAAAGCATCCGAGTCAGTCTGGTGACCCAGCACCGCGTCGTCATCCTCAAGGAGGTCGACGGCGAGCGCCACCTGCCGATCTGGATCGGTTCCTACGAGGCGGAGGCCATCGCCATGGAGCTGCAAGGCGTCACCGCCTCGCGCCCGCTCCCATACGACCTGATGCGGACCATCATCGACGACATGGGCGGCGCCGTGGAGCGGATCGCCGTCACCGACCTCTCCGACGATGTCTTCTACGCCCGCATCGTTTTGCGCCAGAACGGCCGCGAAGTTGAGATCGACTCCCGCCCCAGCGACGCCATCGCCCTCGCCGTCCGTTCGCGGGTGCCCATCCTCGTCGACGACTCGGTGATGGAAAAGGCCGGCGTCATGCTTAGCGCCGACGACGACGAAGACGGGGAGGCGGCCACGCATCCAGAACTCGAGCGGGCCGAACCCGTCGACGAAGAACAGCTCTCAGTCTTCCGGGATTTCATCAACTCGCTCGACCTGGACGACTTCGAGCGCAAATCGGGCAATTGAGGAATCGTTCCTCCTACGAAAGCGACAGGCATGGATACCGACAAGCAGATCAAGCGCATCGTCCTCGACCGCATGGAGCGGTGCAGCGTCTGCCATCGCGATTTCGA
>CALMZR010000013.1 GCA_937870845.1 uncultured Chloroflexota bacterium | reverse complement strand
CTGCGCGCGGCGAGTTGGGCGGGGGTGAGCTCGGCGCCGGCCGCTCCCGGTGTCATGTGGTGACGCCCTTGCCTCTTGACCTCAACATTAGTTGAGGTTGTACCGTGGTCTCGCGCTGCCGGTCAAGGCCGGCGCCACGGGACACGGCCGAACCGACCCAGCAAAGGAACCATCCCCATGCCGCACGCCGCAGCGACTCCCGCCGCCGCCCGCGCCGAGCTCCGCGCCAACGAGCGGCGCTGGAACGCCGAAGTGTTCGCCGAGTTTCGCGCCAACGGCGGCGAGGTTGCCGCGCCCTTCCCCGACTCGCCGCCGATGCTGTTGCTGCACACGATCGGGGCCAGGAGCGGCAAGGAGCACGTCGTGCCGATGCGGGCCATGGCCGACGGGGAGGCGTTCTCTGTCTTCGCTTCGGCGCATGGCAGCGACCGGCATCCCGACTGGTACTACAACCTCCTCGCCCATCCCGGCATCGTCATCGAGCGTGGGACCGAAACGATCCCGGTGCGGGCAACGGTGATCGAAGGCGCGGAGCGGGACGCCGTCTTCGCCAGCCACGCGGCCCGTTTCCCGGTGTTCGCCGAGTACGAGCGCGCACTGGCGCGCACGATCCCGGTCGTTCGGCTCGAACGTCGGGTGGACGCTTGACCGCGAAGGAGCGCTTGATGGACGAGACGATTTCCGCCCAGATCGAACGCGAAATCCTCGGTTGGCCCGGCGTCCATAAGCAAGCGTTCGCCGGTGGGCAGGGGCAGGGCGGGTTTCACGTTCCGCCGGCCACGATGTATCGCTTCGGGAGGAGGGAGCTGGGGCACATCCACGTCACCGGCGACGCGGACCTGCCGTTCCCGCGCCGGATTCACGCCGAGCTGATCGCCGCGGGCCGCGCCAAGCCGCACGCGGCGGGGTTCGCCGGCGTCGTGACCTACACCATCCGCTCGCCCCAGGACGTGCCGGGCGTTATTGCGCTTTTTCGGATGAACTACGAGCGGGCGCTGGCCGCGGCCAGGCCGTGAGCTCGCGCTGTCGGGCGGGAGCCAGCTCCTGTGCCCGAACCGTGCGGCATTGCATTTCGTCGAGGAGGATGGATGATGGCGACGACACAGCCGGCAATTGAACCGCGGACGAGCCGCGATGACGCGGATGGGAACACGCACTGGATCCGGGTAGGGGCGCGCGCGGAGCTGCAGGGCGTCACCGTCGTCTCCGGAGGGCGGCACGGCATCGCGGTCTTCCCGTCGTCGACCTCGGAGGCGGTGTACGCCGTCGACAACCGCTGCCCGCACATGGGGTTTCCGCTGCACAAGGGGAGCGTGGCCGACGGCATCCTCACCTGCCACTGGCGCCACGCCCGCTTCGACCTGGAGAGCGGCGGCACGTTCGATCCGTGGGCGGATGACGTGCAGACCTACGCCACCCTGATCGAGGACGGCGTCGTCTACGTCGATCCCCGCCCGCCTGGCAACCGCGCCGCCCACGCGCGGGCGCGGCCGTGGGACGGCCTGGAACAGAACCTGGGGCTGATCACGGTCAAGAACGTTCTCGCCTTGCACGAGGCGGATGTGCCGGCGGGCGAGATCCTGGCCATCGGCGGGCGCTTCGGCGCGACGTACCGGCGCGGCGGTTGGGCCGCGGGGCTGACGATCCTGGCCGCCATGGGCAACATGCTGCCGGCGCTGCGGCCGGAGGACCGGACGCTGGCGCTCTACCACGGGCTGGTCAACGTGGCCCGCGATTGCGCCGGGCAGCCGCCGCGATTCGCCCTCGATCCCCTGCCCACGCAGGATGACGCCATCCCCGCCGAACGGCTGAAGGGCTGGTTCCGGCGCTTCGTCGAGGTGCGCGACGGCGACGGGGCCGAGCGGGCGCTGCTGACGGCAACGGCGGCCGGGCTGTCTCCCGCGATCCTCGCCGACATGCTGGCCAGCGCCGCGACCGACCATTACTTTCTCGACGGCGGGCACACCCTCGACTTCGTGAACAAGGCGTGCGAGCTGCTCGACCTGATCGGCTGGGACGAGGCGGGGACGATCCTGCCGAGTCTCGTGCCCGGTCTGGCCATGGCCCGGCGCTCGGAGGAGCTGAACGCCTGGCGGCACCCGGTCGATCTGGCCGTTTTGCTGGAGCCGGAGTTCGCGCGGCTCCCGGCGCTGTTCGCCGCGGCCGGGGCCGACGCCGATTGGACCGCCCCGGAAATGCTGACCGATACGCTGCTTGGCGACGACCCGGAGGCGATCGTGGCCGGGATCTCCGCGGCGCTGGCGGCGGGGGCGCCCGTGACGGCGGTCAGCCGCGCGGTCGGCTACACGGCGGCGTTGCGCGTGGCGCGCTTCCACACCAGCAACGAGTTTTCCGACTGGATCACGGTGCTGCACACCTTCACCCACGCCAACGCCGGGCATCAATTGCTGCGCCGCGCCCCGTCGCCGGAGCTGACGCGCGGCGTCTACCACGCGGCGATGCGTCTCTACCTCGACCGCTTCCTCAACACCCCCGCCGCGCGGTTGCCCGAGGAGCGGCCGGAGGCGCTGGCCGAACTGCCGGAGGACGCCGACGCCCTGCTGGCGAAATTGCGCGATCTGCTCGACCGCGAGCAGCAGGTGCAGGCCGCCGGTCTGGCGACGTATCGCTACCTGGCCCTCGGGCATGATGCGGCGGGGCTGATCGCCGAGCTGGGGCATCTGCTGCTGCGGGAGGACGGCGAGTTCCACTCCTACCAGATGCTGGAGGCGGGCGCGGCGCTGCACCGCGAGCTGGCTCCCGTTGATCCGGCGGCGGCGAGCCGCGTCCTGGTAGCGGTGGCGCGCTACCTGGCGGCGCACGCCCCGACCAGCCGCGCCATGCTGCAGACGGCGCGCATCGCGCGGCGGCTGCACCGCGGCGATGATCTGGCGACCGATTCCGATGACGACGCATAAGACGAAAGGCGGCGCCATGCCGGCCAGCTCGACCACGACTAATCGGATTGCATCAGCGGCTGATCAGCGCGCGGCGGTGCAGCCGAGCGGGCTTTTCGAGATGACGCTGGAAGTGGCGGACCTGGCGGCCTCCGAGCGGTTCTACCGGGAGGTCGTCGGGCTTCCCGTCGCCGCGCGCTGGGACGACGAGCGGCCCGCGGTGTGGCTCAGTCTGGGCCGAGAGGGGTTCCTGGGGCTCTGGCCGCCGGAGACGGGAGGCGCGGTCGCCATCCAGGGGGGCCGGGGCGGCGCCCACGTCCACTTCGCGCTGCGGCTGCCGCTGGGCGCGCTCGACGCGACCCGGGAGCGGCTGCAGCGGCTTGGGTTCGAGGTGGAGGAGCGCGACTTCGGCCACGGCGACCGCGCCATCTACCTCACCGATCCCGATGGCAACGTGCTGGAGCTGACTGAGCGCACGACGCTCTGGGACGGGGGGCAGGCGACGAACAGATGAGATGACGCGGCGGCGCCGACGATTCGGGGGCGGCGCCAGTTACGGGGAGCGTGAGGGTCAGCGGTCGGGGCCGCGACGGGGGTCGGCGACGTACTCGCCGATGCGCAGGGTGCGGACCAGCTCCTTCCAGACCGCGTTGCAGTGGGGGGCGTCCTCCGGCCAGAAGTCCATGGTGACGAAGGGGAGGATGTCGTGCGGCAGCGTAGCCCCGATCGGCGTCCCGCGGCCGCGGGCAAAGAGGTGGCGGGAGCGCGCCTCCCGCTGCTCGCCCCGCTCGACGTAGCGGCGTTCGGTCCAGACGATCTCGAGGTTGGGCCGCAGGACGTGGGTGATGGGGTCCTGCGCGATGAGGTCGTCGTCCTCGTCCTCGATCTCGGCCAGCGGGTCGACGTGGTCGCGGCGGAGCAGGCCGCGGTGGCCCTTGCCGGCGCCGCGGGCGCGGCGGATTTCCTCCCGGGCGCGGCCGGAGAGGGCGTCGGCGAGCATGGTGGCCAGCGGTAGGCCATCCATCTCGACCCCCGGCGGCGGGAAGAAGATGGTGAGCTGGATGCGGGCGTTGTCGTCCGGCGGCGGCTTGTCGTGGATTTTGACGCCTTCGGCGTCGACCTGGACGGACCACGTCTCGGGGATGTCGAAGCGCACGGCGCCCCGATCGGCGACGAAGATGGTGTAGCCCGGCTTGCAGCGCCAGCCGTGGTTGTCGTCCATCCGCAGTTTGCGCTCGGTCCACTTCGGCACGATCATCTCCCGACGTTAGCGATCATCGGACAAGTTTACCGTGGCGCGGGCGGCGGGTTCCTGGCGCCGTTCGGCGTCGGGCCGCGGGGAGGCGCGGCGCCGTTTGACGCGAAGCAACATTGCCGCATGCGCGAGCCGCGCACGGGGAGCTTCTGTCCGGTCCGCCGCCAAGCGTTGGCTATGGCGCCGTTCGCGACACCCCGTTGGGGCGAGCAAGGGGGCGCGCCCTCGGCGGACCCACCGCGAACTTCCCGAACTTCCCGAACTTCCCGGGAGGCGGGCAGCCCCGCCCGCGAGGGGCCGCGCGGCCCAATCGCTCCCCCGATGATGCATTGGGCCTCTTTGCGTACGGGCGCACAGGAGCGGGTGTAGCCGGGCGTCATGGCGCGATCGACAGCTCCGGGACCGCCGCGAGCGCTTCGTTCGTGAGATTGGGGAGCGCGACGTCGGCGACGGCGACCGCGTCATCTTCCGCACCGAGCGCGAGCGCGACGTGATGGAGGCGGCCGAGCACACAACGCCCTGGGACGGCCAGGCAGGGCCGGGGTAGCCCGACTGTAGCCGCGTGCTTCGCCGTGGCCGCGCTTGACAGGACGGCACATCCCCCATAGGATGATCGCAGTCATCTGTTCATCAACCGATTGTCGGACAACTCTATGGCCGAGCATCAGTTCACGCTGGAGCGCCCGGAGACGCTGACGGCCGCCGTGGCCCGCTCCATCGGCGAGGCGATCGTGCGGGGGGCGTTTCCGCCGGGGCAAGCGTTGCCGGAGCAGCCGCTGTCCGCCCAGCTCGGGACGTCGCGCGGGACGGTGCGGGAGGCGTTGCGCCTCCTGGCCGACCAGGGGCTGGTGGAGATCGTGCGCCACCGCGGCGCCTTCGTGGCCGAGATGACGCCGCGCAAGGCGCACGAGATTTTCACGCTCCGGGCAGAGCTGGAAGCCTTCGCCGTTCGGCTCGTCCATGCCCGCGGCGGTTATGCGGACGAGACCATCGCGGCGCTGGAAGCGACGCTCATCGACCTCGGTGAAACCGCCGACCGGGCCATGATCTTCGAGGCCGCCGAGCAGGACATGCGCTTCCACGACCTGCTTTCCCGCGAGTGCGACCACACCGAGCTGCTCGATCTGTTGGCCGGGTTGCGGCTGCAGATGCGGCGGTTCATCGTGCTGACGAAGCTGATCAACTCCGACGTCGAGCCGGAGTCGGTCACCCACCGCCGGTTGCTCGACGCGTTGCGCTCCGGCGACGTCGACGTGGCCGCCGGGGAGGTGCGTGGGCACATCCTGGCGGCGGGCGAGCAGTTGCTGCGAAAGCTCGAAGAAGACTCTGGAGACGGTTACAAGCCTGTTACGGCAGAGGCGGCAGCGCCAAGAAAGGGGGGATGAGGGCGAGCTTTGGGACGGATATGGCCGATCGGGAGTGAGGCGCCGGGACGTCCAACGAAGGACGCGCCCGCGACGACGGAGCGAGAAGGAGACCGCGATGCCAACCAGGATCACGCGACGCACCGCTCTCACGATGGCCGGCGCCGGGGCCGCCGGCGCCCTGACGCGCACGGGGCTCCGCCCGGCGTCGGCGCGGCCGCGCGCCGCCCGCCAGGACGTGCACGAGATCGTCCACTGGAGCTGGCTGACCGCCTCCGACGGCGAGGTGTGGCAGGCGATGATCGACGCCTTCAACGAAGCCCACGCCGACCAGGGCGTCCAGATCCGGATGGAGGTCGTCCCGGACGACCAGTATGGGACGAAGGTCCTCTCCTCGGCGGCGGTCGGGCAGGCGCCCGATTTCGGCTGGGGCACTGCCGGGCTGCGCGCGGACTGGATCGACAAGGGGGTCGTCATCGCGCTCGACGAGCTGATGGCGGCGGCCGAGCTGGATCTGGCCGACTTCACGGAGCACTCGCTGCAATCGTCCCGCTATCCGACCTTCGGCGACGGGCTCTACATGGTCCCGATGGACGCCATGAGCTTGCAGGTGCTGCTCAATCTCGACCACGCGGCGGAGGCCGGTCTCGACCCGGCCAGCCCGCCGACGACGGGCGAGGAGCTGCTCGACTGGGCGGAGCAGATGACGGTGCGCGACGGCGACACGGTGACCCGCTCCGGGTGGCTGATGACCGGGGCCGGCGTGCAGCCGTCGGTGACGTGGGGCATCGTGGCCCACCAGATGGGGTTCCGCCGCGCCAGCGACGACCTCACGGAAGCGGCGCTCAATCCGGAGGCCGGGGCAGCGGCGGCGCAATGGGTGCTCGACCTGTTCGACACGCATCGCGTGGCCACGCGGGACGTCACTGACCGGTACCAGGCGTTCGGAACCGGCCAGGGGGCGATGTTCCTGACCGGCCCCTGGACGCTGGCCGGCTACGTCGCCGACGGGCTCAACTTCACGTCGTTCAAGATGCCGCAGGTCGGCGAGGACGACTCGACGTACTTCGAGCTGGGCGGGCTGGAGATGTACGCCCAGGAGGACGAGAGCCGCTACGAGATGACCGCCCAAGCCATCACGTGGCTCTCCGACAACAGCTTCCTGTGGACGACCGAGGGGCGCGGGGCGGCGGTGCGGCAATCGATCCTCGACCGGGACGACTACCAGACCGCGGGGCTGCCGTGGGACGTGCGCGCCGCGTTCATCGAGGGGATGCCGGAGGCGGTGATCGGCGAGATCCCGGTCAAGGCGGCCTCGGACTTCACCATCTACACCGGCAGCGGCTTCGTGGCGCAGACGATGGACCCGGTCTGGGCGGGCGAGCGCTCGATCGAGGAAGGGCTCCAGATGCTGGCCGACCAGTGGGCGGCCGATCTGGCGGCGGGGTAGCGCCTGCCGCGGGTGGTGTCATTCCGAGGGTTAGCGGGGAATCTCGGCTCCAAGCGACAAGGTTTCCCCAGGGGCCGAGATTCCTCCTTCGTCGGAATGACACGGGATTGGCACGTCGCTCCGAAGCGCTTGTATTGGTGAGGGTACGGCCATCGCGCGTGCACTGACCCAACCGGCAATAGCTGAGACGCGCCCCGGCGCGCTGGCCCGGCTGCGCCACGCGACGTGGCAGGGGGAGCGGATCGACTGGGCGGCGTACCTGTTCGTCCTGCCGTTCTTTCTGCCGTATCTGCTGTTCACGCTGGTCGCCGTGGGGTTCGGGACGTACGTCAGCTTTACCGAGTGGGGCGTCATGGGCGACCCGCAGTGGGTGGGGTTGGAGAACTTTCGGCGGGCGCTGGCGGACCCGTTCGTGCCCAAGGTGTGGGGCAACACGCTGAAGTACGGACTGATCGTCGTCCCGGCGACGACGCTCACAGCGCTCGCCTTCGCCCTCTTCGTCAACCAGCGCTGGTGGGGGGCCACGCTGGCGCGGACGGTCTTCTACGCGCCGAACGTGGTGGCGGTGACGGTGATCGGGCTGGTCTGGGTCTGGCTGCTCGACACGCGCTTCGGGCTGATCAACCAGTACCTCGGGGCCGCCGGCGTCCCGAACGTGCCGTGGCTGACCAACCCGGCCTGGGTCTTGTTCGGCATCGCCCTGGCTTCGATCTGGTGGGACGCCGGGTTCAGCATGGTGATCTTCCTGGCCGGGTTGCAGGACATTCCCAAGGAGCTGCGGGAGGCGGCGCAGGTCGATGGGGCCAGCAAGTTTCAGGTGCTGCGCCACATCGTGCTGCCGCTGCTGCGGCCGGCGCTGAGCCTGGTCGCAACACTGCTGATCATCGGCACGCTGCGCGTTTTCAGCCAGATTTATGTCATGACGAACGGCGGCCCGGCCAATGCCTCGGCCTCGGTGATCATGTACATCTACCGCATCGGGTTTCGCGAGTTCGAGCTGGGGTACGCCGCGGCGCTGTCGCTGATGCTCTTCGCCACGATTCTGGTCGTCACCGCGGTCGAGATGCGGATGCTGCGGGTGCAGCGATGGTGAGTGCGGGCGCGCCGGGCACGGCGGCTGCTCCACCCCGCGCCCGCTGGCGCGTGTCGCCGGTGGTCGCCGTGCTCTGGGCGCTGGGCATGCTGGTCGTGGTGGCGTGGGCGGCGCCGTTCGTGTGGATGGTTTCCACCTCGCTCAAGCAGCCGGGCGACATCATGACGCCGACCATCGAATGGCTGCCGCGCCGGGTCACGAGCGAGAACTACGCCAAGGTCTTCGCGCAGCCGGTGCTGCGCTGGCTAGTCAATAGCCTGATCGTGGCGACGACGGCGACGGCGCTGAGCCTCATCAGCGGGGCCATGGCCGGCTACGCCTTCGCCCGCCTGCAATTTCCGGGGCGGGGCGTGCTCTTCTTCCTGGTGCTGGCGACGCTGATGATCCCGTCCGAGATGACGATCGTGCCGCTGTTCATCGGCTTTCTGCGCGCCGATCTGGTGAACAATTACGCGGCCTTCATCCTGCCTTCGGTCGCCAGCGTCTTCAGCGTCTACCTCTTCCGCCAGTTCTTCCTGTCGCTGCCGCGCGAGCTGGAGGACGCGGCGCGGGTGGACGGGGCAGGGCGCTTCCGGACGTTTTTCTCGATCGCGCTGCCGCTGGCGCGGCCGGCGGTGATCGCGGCGGCGATTCTGCTGTTCACCACGAACTGGAACGCGTTTCTGTGGCCGCTGCTGGTGGCGTTCACGGAGGAGATGAAGACGTTGCCGGTCGGCATGGCGACGTTCGCGCCCGGCGTCGGCGGGCAGACGCAGTTGCAGAGCTTCGGGCCGGCGATGGCGGCGATGACGATTCTCACGATTCCGAGTCTGCTCGTGTTTCTGGTATTGCAGCGCTACTTCATCGAGGGCGTCATCAGCGTCGGGATCAAGGGATGAGTGGTCCCGCGGTCGCCTCGGACCCGCGCGACTCCTCGCGGCCGGCGGCGCCGCCTGAGCACGTCGTCGTGCATCGCGACCCGTTCGCCTACTGCTCGCATCCGAGCATCGTCGAGCTGGCGGACGGCGGCTGGGCCATCGCGTTCTTGGAGACGATGCGGCGAGGCGAGGTTCTTCACTCCCCATCGGATCCCCGGTTCTACGCCGTGCTGACGCGATCGAGCGATCAGGGGCGGACGTGGACGACGCCGGCCGTGGTCCCCGGGTACGACTGGTACGGGGTGGAGTGCCCCAGCCTGATGCGTCTCGCGAACGGCGACGTGCTGCTCTTTCAGTGGCGTTGGCGATGGGCGCCGTGGCCCGATGGGGCCGGGGAGCGGATGCCTGGCCGGTACGAACGCCCCGGCAACCCCTGGCGGCGCGGCGACGACGGCGCCTACGTCCATCGCTCGCGGGACGGCGGCCTCACCTGGCAAGAAGGGGAGCGGATCGATACGGCCCCCTACCCCGGCGCCTACACGATGCGAGCGGCGGCCGAGCTGGACGATGGCGCGCTGCTCCTGGATGACCCATGTGCACGTGCCGTCGATCACGTCCAGGCCGCGCATGCCCGCGCGCTCCATCACCTCCGGCCGGACGCCGTGCGCGCGGATGACGACGGCCGCGCCTTCGTCCACGTCGTCGAGCTTGTCCACGGTGCGGATGCCGAGCGACTGGAGGTCGCGGATCACGCCCTCGTTGTGGACGACCTGGCCCAGCGTGTGGGTCCGCTTGCCCGCGGCGGCC
>CALMZR010000012.1 GCA_937870845.1 uncultured Chloroflexota bacterium | reverse complement strand
TCGTCTTTGTCGGAGTGAGACGAGTTCGGCACGTCGCGTCAGCCGCGCTCGAAATAGCGTTGGCGTTCCCAGTCGGTGACGGCCATGTCGTAGGCGCGCTGCTCGACCTCGGCCATGTTGAGGTAGTGGTCGACCACCTCGTCTCCGAGGGCCTGACGGGCGAGATCGCCGTCGCGGAGCGCAGTGATGGCCTCGTACAGAGCCCGCGGGGCTCGCGGCACGCCGGTCGCCTCGTACGCGTTGCCGTGGAACTCGGGAGGGGGCTCGATCTCGTGCTCGATGCCGCGCAGGCCGGCGGCCAGCATCGCGGCGTAGGTCAGGTAGGGGTTGGCGTCGCCGCCGGGGAGGCGGTTTTCGATGCGCAGCGACGAGCCGTGGCCGACGATGCGGAAGCCGCAGGTGCGGTTGTCGCTGGCCCAGACGATGTTGACCGGGGCCCAGGAGGCGACGGCGTACCGCTTGTAGGAGTTGATGTTGTTGGCGATGAAGAGGGACAGCTCACGGGAGCCGGCGAGCAGGCCACCCAGGAAATGGCGCATGACCTTCGACATGCCATCCGCGTTGGCTGGATCGGCAAAGAGATTCGCGTCGCCTGGCAGATCCCAGAGGCTCATGTGGACGTGGCTCGAAGAGCCGGTCCACGCGTGGCCGGGTTTTGCCATGAAGGTGATGGAGCAGCCGTTCAGGTGGGCGATCTCCTTGGCCCCGTGCTTGTAGATGGCGGCGCGATCAGCAGACTCGAGGGCGTCGTCGTAGTGGATGTTGACCTCGTGCTGGCCGGGGGCGGCTTCTCCCTTCGAGAACTCGATGGGGACGCCGGCCCGGGTCATGAGGTTGCGGAGTTGGCGGTAGATTGGTTCGGCTTTGGTGGCTTGCAGGAGCTGGTAGTCCTCGTTGTACCAGCCCCAGGGGCGCAGTCCGTCCCAGCCCTTGGCGGCGGCTTCCTCGTAGGTGTCGCGCAGAAGGTAGAACTCCAGCTCTGAGGCCATCCTGGGGCGGAGTCCCATGGCTTCGGCGCGTTCGATCTGGCGGCGAAGGATGGTGCGGGGAGCGACCGATACCAGATCGCCTGTTGCTTCGTCGACGACGTCGCCGAGGACGAGGGCCGTCTTCTCCAGCCAGGGGATGACGCGCAAGGTGCTCCAGTCGGGGCGGTTGAGGTAGTCGCCGTATCCCGTTTCCCAGTTCATGAGGGAGAACCCGTCGGGGGTGTTCATCTCCATGTCGGCGCCAAGGAGGTAGGTGCAGAGGTGCGTGCCGTGGGCGCGGCAGTGGTCGACGAAGAATTGGCCGGTGACGCGCTTGCCGACGAGGCGGCCCTGCATGTCACAGATGGCGGTGACGACGGTGTCGATGGCGTCGGCGGCGACGAGACCGGCCAGCTCGTCGATGCCGATCTTGCCCGAGGCGGTGTGCGCCATGCTCGGCCTTTCCTGACGCGCAAATCCGCGACCATAGCTCGCGGAAAGGAGTGACATCCGGACCGGGAGTGATTGCCGCGCCGAACCCTCGCCCCCCACCGCCGCCCAGAGGGCGCCTGGCTCCCCGCGCGCAGAGGAGAGGGCGGCGTTTCGACGCGGCCTTCGGGATGGCGGGGGTTCACCCGAGTTCCGAATGACACGACGTGTGTGCCGGGTGTTGTATGGGGGAAACGGGCGGCGGTGTCAACCCGGAATTTGGCGATGGCGGAACCCCGGCGCTCGCGCACCGGGGTTCCGCGGCCCCCTTTTGCCCGCTTGCGCGGGCGCGGTCAGATAGCGAGGGTGACGAACTGGTCGCTGACGAAGCCGCGCTGTCCGGTGGCTGGCTCCAGGACGGGAACCCAGCCGTTCTCCGGGGCGCCGGTCACTTCGAGCGCCACGCCCTGGCCAAGGATGGTAATGACCGGGGCGTCTTCGGAGGGCTCGGCACGGAGATTGACGTCGATGGTGGTGACGACTTGCGTGCCGGCCACGAGCCCCGTGGCTTCGCCGACGACTGGGGTGCCGGCGACCTGCGCCGCCTCCGCGACGGCAGGTTCTTCCGGCGCTGAGGCGGCGTCCGCCGGGGCGTCTTCTGGCGCGGACGCCGGCTGCGCCGCGAGCGCCGCGTCGGCATCGCTGAGGCCGCGGGCCAGGAAGGCCTGGATCAACGTGCGCTCGTCTTCGTCCTGCAGGAGGGCGATGCCCGCGTAGGCGGAGTTCCCGCGCTCCTGGAGACCGACGGCCAACTGCTCACCGGCGGGGCCGGCCTCGACCGGGCCGCCGATATCGCCGCAAGCGATGGAGGTTGCCGGGTCGGCGGCGTCGACGCGGACATCGATGGCGTACTCGGCGCCGAGCAGATCCGCCAGGGTCGTGTTGACGACGGTGGTGCTGAACTCGGCGGGGATGGCGGTCAGGGATCCCTGCGGCGTCTCGTCTTCCTCGACGCCCTCGACCGAGCCGATGTCGATGAGCTGGAAGGCGGGTTCGGCGCCGAGGGAGCCGCAGCGCCCGACGAAGATACGCGCCGGGAGCGGCTCACCCGGCTGGATGAGGCCGCCCACGCCGCCGACGGCCGTCGTTTCCGGCGGCGTCACCGGGGTCGTGCCGGTGGGTGTCGTGCCGTCAACGTCTTGTCCGGCCGTCTCGGCTGCGGCGGGTTGCGTAACAGGGATCGTGCCGGCGGTGTCGCGGGAAGCGCAGGCGCCGTTGAAGCAGATTTCGCCGGCCGCGCAGTCGGCGCCGCTGTTGCAGGCGACGCCGCCGACGGCCGGCTGCGCAGGGGCGACGCCGCCGTCGAAGGCGCGGGCGACGCCGGGAGCGAACCCCACGGCGGCGAGGGCAGCCAGACCACGCAGCACGCTTCGCCTGCTGGCGCGGTCGGCATCGGACGAAATGATCCTGGTGAGCGCATCGAACCTACGGGCGTTCATGCTCACGTGCTCCTCGATGGTGGCGCTGTTGGCGCTTGTGATCCCCGGCGCCAATCCGCCGCTGTGACGGTCGCGAAAAGGGGGCTGACGCGCCGTCATCGGGTGGGACCGAGGGTCAAACACCCTGGAGCCCCGCTACTTGTGACTGATTCAAGGTTACAGGAAGAAAAGACAATTGCAAGATTTGTCGCAATGTCAATTCATAGTACCAATGGCGGCGGTTTGGCAGTTGTGACTCTCAGGAAAAGGTTAGGAGAAACACGGATCAGGGCTGCGAAATGCACATCACCGGAGCACAGGCGTGCTGCGACGGAGGACTCAGAGTTGTGAACTGGTGGCACGAATGGACGATTGGGGCCTGTGACTCAGGCGCGATCAGGCTTTGACACCAAGCTCGGCGGCGGCGATTGGGCACTCGAAGCAGCGTCGCGGTTGGCATAAGGATGTGTCCAGGTGGATCAGGCCCTGCGCCCCACGGGCACCGATTTTGCCGAGTGATGCCGACCCGGCAACCTGGCGCGAGGCCCGCTTGATGATGGCGTTGGGGGCGGAGGCCGGGAGGCGATCCCACTGCCGCGAAGCGGCGTCGGCCAGAGCGTTATCGCCGGAGTGCGCGGCGACGGCGAGGGCGAAGGGGATAAGGCTGCTAGCGACCATGTCCAGCGCGCGGTCTTCGCCAAGGCCGGGGCCGCCGTGGCTGGCCGCGAGCGACTTGAGCGCGTTCGCGGGCCCGGCGGCCGTTGTCAGGGATTCCAGCATGGCGGCGCCAAAGCCGGAGCGTAGCGACGCGGCGGTGGTGATGCTCGCCGCGGCCAGCAAGCGGGGAAGCGGGTGGTTGGGAGGGCGAACGCGGGCGCGCTGCCACACGGTGGGCGGCAGGGCATCGATGCGCCAGGGTTCGCCACGGTCGATCCAGGCCGCTTCGAGGGCGGCGACATCGCCACCGTCGAGGCGGGCCAGATGCGCCTCGGCCGGCGAAAGGGGGAGGAAGCCCGCGGCGCCGAGGAGAACCCCGCGCGCGACGTGGATGCGGCCACTGGCCGGCGTGGCCTGAAGCAGGTCTTCTATCGACACGAGCGGGACGAGGCGGGCGAGCGCGCGCATCGGCTCCCTGTTGGCGGAGTAGCCGAGCCCATCGAGCAGCTCGGCCCAGAGAATCTCCGCGGGCGGCTCCGATGGCAGGCGGGCCTCGAGCCGCGCCGAGCGAGCGGCGAGGCGGATGTCGCCAAGGTGGAAGAGCGCCTCGTGCAGGGCGGCTGGGTCTTGCCTGGCAAGCTGCTCGGCGCAGCAGTGCCCGCCGACGCGGGCCCAATCCCAGTCGGCGAAGTCGGGCTGGGCGAAGCGATCGGCCGGGCCGATCTCGGCCACGGGGACGATGGCGCCGTCGTGGCGCCTCGTCTCGGAACCGTCGTGGCAGCCGACGATGTGGAGGATCACGGTGTCGTAGGCCGGGTCGAGGTGGTGTCCGTGGGCGGCCCAACCGCAGGTGCGGAGGTGGATTTCGACGCTGCCAGCCCGCAGCTCACGGCCAGAGAACAGGATGAGGGCGTCGTTGAAGTCCGGCCCCATGCCGTGGCTCCAGATGCCGCGATGGACGATCTCGAGGGGGACGCCGTCGACCGTTGCCATTGTGGCTGGAGTCGCGCCGGCGTGCCAGGCGTTGCTGAGGACGATCTCCTGGGGGCCCGATTGGCGGCTCATGGGTCATCCGTCGCTGCCACGTCGTCTCCGCTGGAGACGGAGTCCGCGGCAGCGATGCGCCAAACGGCGCCGGTAGGCGTTTCGGGCGGTTGTCCGTCTACGGCTGGCGGGGATTCCGTCGTGGTGAGGTAAAGCTCGCCGGCGCTGTCTTGGCCCGAGCCCAGGGCGTGTACGGCGGCGTCGAGCAGTTCCACGTAGCGCCATGTCCCATCGTCGTGCCGCTTCAGACTCCAGATCTTGCCGGTGCAGAAGTCCGCGTGGAAGTAGGCTCCATCCAGCTCCGGGGAGCGGTCGCCGCGATAAACCCCGATGCCGACGATGGCGCACCCGTTGTCGCCGTGCTCGTACTCGGCGATCGGGAGTTCGCCGACTTGTTGGCGCGGGCATTGGGCGACGTCCTCCGGGTAGCAATGGGTCGCCTCGAGCCAGTCCCATCCAAAGTTCGCGCCGCCGCCGGCCCCCGCAGGCACGAGATTGATCTCTTCCCAGCGACGCTGACCCGCGTCGGGGACGAACAGGTCGCCGGTCGCCGGATCGAAAGAGAACTGCCAGGGGTTGCGCAGGCCAAGGGCCCAGATCTCCTGCCTGGGTCCGAGACGGCCGTCGGCGATTGAGAGGGTCGCGGGCGCGATCTCCGGGCGCTCTTGCCGCGCGCCACGCCGCTCGCGGTCAGGGGGCATGGTGGTTCCGAAGGGGTTGTCGGTTCGTCCCAGCCCAGTGTACGGGTTGTCCTCGGGGATGCCGTAGGGCAGCTCGCCGGAGCCATCGACGTCGATGCGAAGCAATTTGCCGAGGAGCGATCCGCGATCCTGTGCGTAGTCGTAGGGGTCCCCGCCGTGCCCGCCATCGCCCATGCCGATGTAGAGGTATCCATCGGGGCCGATTTGCAGCGTGCCGCCGTTGTGCTCCACAAATGGTTGATCGATTGCGAGCAGGAGTCGCCCGCTGTCAGGGTCGGCGCGGTTGGGATCGTCCTCGCTCACGCGAAACTCTTTGATGAAGGTATCGCCGTTGGTGCGAAAATCGGTGTACGCGACGAAAAACCGTCCGTTGGTCCTGTAGCTCGGGTGGAAGGCAAGACCGAGCAGACCCTGCTCCATGTACGCGGCCTGGACCTCGGCGCTCACGTCGAGAAACGGCTCGTCCAGCAGGTCGCCGTCGCGGTCGATAACGCGGATGCGGCCGGGCCGCTCGGCGACGAAGAGCCGGCCGCTCTGGTCGTCGGGGGCGGCGACCGCGACCGGGTCGGCCAGTCCCCTGGCCACGAGCACAAGCGCGATCTCCGGATCGACGGGCGCGCGAGCGCCCGGTGTGGCGACCTGGGCAGCGTCGGTCCCGGATCGCTGGGACCGATCGCGTTTTCCGGCGTGGAGGTCATCGTCAGCAGCGACGCCGATTATCGCGGCCGCGACGATCAGCGCCAGCAGTACTCGTGTTGCCGTCACGTTCGGCCCATCACATCCACGTTCTCAGCAGTCGGGGCGCGTCTCGCACTGTTGTACCATGGCCCGCCGGGCTCGCACGCAGCAGACGCCCGCCCGCCGTTCGCCGGATTCCCGGGAGCCACGCTGCCACGACGATGCGGGGCGTAGCGCACGGCGGAATGCGAACGTTTCGCGGCCGGCGACGGGCGGAGCAGTCAGGCGGCTCCGGGCGACGGCGAGCCTTGCTTTCGGAGGCAGGACGTGCGCGAGCTGCGCCGCCAGTTCCTTCTCGCATCGCCGACCGTCGTCCTCCTGATCGCCGTCGTCGTTGTCGCCTGGGCGGCGCGAGCGATGGGGAGCGAGCGCCTGGTCACGCCCGACGAACGTTTTTGGATCGAATGGTCGACGGACTTCGCGACGTCGCTTGGCGCCGACATGAGCGGGAGCGAAGCCCATCGCGTCTACCCTGGCGTGACGATTCTGTGGCTGACGACGGCGGGGTACTTGACGATCGGTCCCGACGCTGCGTCGGACGTTCGAGCTCAGCTCGACGCCGATCGATCGTCCCTCGTTTTCGACGAGTCGGATCGCGGAATCGACTGGATCGGGCTGCTCTCGCGCCTGCGCGCGTTCACCATCCTGGCCAACGTGGCGCTGCTGGCGCTCGCGTTCTTGCAGACGAAGCGGCTGCTGGGGCTGGAGGTCGCCGCGCTCGGGTCGATGCTCATCGCGTTGGATCCGTTCACCGTGGGGCTGACGCGCCTTCTGGGCGTCGTCGGTTTGACGGGCATGCTGATGCTGGTCTCGATGCTCGGCATTCTCTGCTACGCCTATCGGGGCCAACGATGGATCGATCTGGGGGTTTCGGCGGGCGTGGGCGGTCTCGCCGTGTTGACGCGTTTCACGAGCATCGTCCTTGTGGTCTTTGTCCTGGTGCTGATAGTCCTCGAGTGGCGACGGGACCGCCGAGACGGCGCTCCCTGGAGCGGCGTACGCGGCGCGGCGACCGCGGTCGTCGCGTGGACCGGAGGGATCCTGGCGACATGCGTCGCGCTCTGGCCGGAGCTACGGCTGGACCCGGTAGGCACGCTTTCCGCGGCGACGGAGGCGGTGCTGGGAAAAGCCGGGGCGGCGCACGAGTGGCAAACGTTTTTCGCCGGACAGATCTATCAAGAAAACGGGAACCCGCTCTTTTATCCTGCCGTATTTGTCTGGCGAGCGGCGCCGGCGACCCTGATCGGCTTGCTCCTCGCCGCAGCGATTCTCCTGGTTCCGCGGACAAAGGCGGCGCTCACGTCCGTTGAAATCCGAACCGTCCTGGCGCTTGCCGCGTTTGCGATTAGCTACGGCGTTCTCCTGACGATCTCGCCCAAGAAGTTCGATCGATACCTCATCCCGGCATTTGCCCCGCTCATCATCGTGGCCGCGTGGGGCTGGGTCGGGTCGATGCGCGCGGCGGCGTCGGTGGCGTGGCCCGCGCGGCGCGGTCGCTGGGGCGCGCCGGCGTCGATCGTCGCCGTGTTGGCCATGCAGGTTAGGTCCCTGGCGCCATCGTATCCGTACTACCTCAGCTACTACAACCCGCTGCTCGGCGGTCCCGCGCGCGCGGCCGAGACGATGATGATCGGATGGGGCGAAGGCTTCGATCAGGTCGCGGCGTTCCTCAACGGGTTGCCCGACGCCGCCGAGACGACGGTGCTGGCCGGACCCTGGAGCACGCCGTTCGCGTACTTCTACGACGGAACCTCGCTGACCGCGGCCTATGTCAGCGAGCGAGGAGGGTCCGGCGCAAACGGGACGGTGCGCGGCGGCGATCCCCTGTTGCAGTGGAGCATGGCCGATTACCGCGTCGTCTACGTCAGCGAGGAGCAGCGGGGGATGATCCCGGAGCCGCTGCTGGAGTATTTCTCGACGCGAACGCCGGTCATGAGCGTGACGATTCAAGGTTTGGAGTACGCGCGGCTTTACGACATCCGGGACAAGCCGTTGCCCGAGGCCTACCTGTCTGCCGACACGGTGGCGACCGATTGGGGAGGGATGCTCCGGCTCGTGGCGTATGAGCTACCGGCGCACAGCGTCGAACCTGGCGCTTCGCTGCCGCTGACCGTCTACGTGCAGGCGCTCGATCCCGCGGCGCTTGGCTCAGATCGTCTCCGTCTGCGGGCGCAGATCGTCGACCGGGCTGGCGTGCCGGTGGCGGCAGCACACACCAAGGTGCTGGAGGATCGGCAGGATCGCGTCGTCTGGCCGGTCAGGGTGGCCGTTCCGATGCCACGCGACGTCGAACCCGGCCGCTACCGGCTCGAAATCGCCGTCCAGCGCCGGTCATCCGGGCCGCCGCTGCCGTGGTCGATCCCCGGCGGAGAGGAAGCGGTCGACGCCCCGTTCCGGGCGGGAACGGTGGTCGTGCGGAACGGCGCCGACCGAGACGAACGGGGGGAGGCCAACGCGGCTGCGCTCGATTAGACCTCAAACGGCTTGACCTCGAGCGGGGGGAGGCCCGCCTCGCGACGATCGCGGTCGCGCCTGAATTGGTCCAGCGCGGCCTGGAGGGTGCCGAGAGCGAGGGTGGCGCAGCGGACGCGGCTCTTGACGATCTCTTCGCCCATCTCTTCGGTGATCGCGGGGATGCCCAGATCCTTGACTTCGTCGAGCGTCATGCCCTTGGCCAGCTCGGTGACGATGGAGCCGCCGGCCTGGCTGATGGTGCATCCGGCGCCTTCAAAAGAGAGATCTTCGACGCGGTCGTCGGCGCCGATTTTGGCGTAGATGGTGATGAGGTCGCCGCAGCCGGGGTTGCCGCCGCCGAGTTGGACGTCGGCGTCATCCATGCGGCCCTTGTTTCGGGGGTGTTCGAAATGATCGACGATGTTTTCGACGTATGCCTGGCGATCCACCGATGTCCCTTTCCGGTCGCGCGGTCGCCGGGCGGCGATGCCGCGAAGGGGGAGTATACGAGGCGCGGCGCCCCCTGCTGTGGCGCTCATTCGGTTGGGAATGCGGACGGAGAAGATGCGAGGAACCGGCGGACACGCTCCATCGCGGCCTCGTGCCATCCGGAGTGGGTGACGTCGAACCAGACCAGGCGCGGGTTTCGGCGCAGCCACGTTTCCTGATGGCGGACGTAGCGGTGGGTGTCGAAGCGGATGCGATCGATGGCCGCGTCGAGGGTGGATTCTCCGCGCAGGGAGGGGAGGAGCTGGCGGTAGCCGAGGCTGCCCATGGCCGGGGCGTCCTCGGGAACGCCAGCGGCGAGCAGGGATTGCACTTCGGCGACGAGGCCGCGGGCGATCTGGTCGTGGACGCGGTCGTCCACCGCCTGGTAAAGCCGGGCGCGGGGCATGGTGAGGCCGATTTCCAGGGCGCGGTAGGGGGCGGGGCCCTTGCCTTCCTGGGCGGTCACGGGGATGCCGGTGGCTTCGTAGATTTCGAGGGCGCGGATGATGCGGCGCAGGTTCGAGCCGTGCCGCTCCGCGGCGGCGGGGTCGACGGCGTGCAGACGGTCGATAAGCGGCGCGATGCCCGACGCTGCCGCTTCCGCTTCGAGCCTGGCCCGGAACTCGGGATCGGGGGGGACGCGGGGAATCCGCCAGCCTTCGACGACGGCGTTGATGTAGAGCGGTGTGCCGCCGACGAGGAGCGGGAGGCGGCCGCGCTCCGAGGTATCGGCGATCGCGGACATCGCCAGATCCTGATAGCGGGCGAGTGACATGTCGCCGCCCGGAGGGAGGATGTCGATCAGGTGGTGGGGCACGCCGCGGCGCTCGGCGAGATGCGGCTTGGCGACGCCGATGTCGAAGCCGCGGTAGAGGTAGCGGGAGTCGGCGTTGACGACCTCGCCGGCAAAGGCGAGGGCCAGCTCGATGCCGAGGGCAGTCTTGCCGACGGCGGTCGGGCCGCTGACGACGACGAGGCGGAGGCGCGTGTCGGATTCGCCTGTGCCGTATTCGATGGATGGCGGCTGGTTGTTGCTCGCTGTCACGAGCCCTATTATGGCGATGTCGCACGCGCGGCAGCGGGGTGCCCCAGTTGCCGTGCCATGTTCGCAGGAGGGATTCGGTCGCGTGCTGCGGATTTTCACCCAAACGCTGAAAGTGGTGGCCATCGCCGCGCTCTCGATCGTCGTACTGGCGACAGGGGTGTGGGCCTTTTCGTACGCGTCCGAGCTGGCGCGGCCCGCCGATGCGGGTGAGGCGGTCATGTTCTCGGTACTGGACGACCAGACAGACGCCGAGGTGGCGCAGGAGCTGGCCAGTCAGGGCCTCATACGCTCGACGCTGCTGTTCCAGGGGCAGTTCCGGATGTCGGGCGGGGCGCTGGTGCCGGGCACGTACACCCTGCGCAAGGGGATGAGCGTGCCGCAGATCGTCGACCGCATCACCGGGGCGGCGCCGGCCGAGGAGGCGCCGCAGGAGGCGGCGACGGCCCCGGAGTCGTTCGACATCACGATCCCGGAAGGGTGGCGCATCGAGCAGATCGCCGAGGAGTACGAGCGGCTGGGCGGCGAAGGCGGGGCGGAGGCGTTCATGGAGGCGGTCGAGACGATCGACCGCTCGCAGTTCGATTTCCTGGCCGATCTGCCGCCGGATGCGTCGCTGGAGGGTTTTCTTTTTCCGGACACATACCGGTTCGACGGGGACAATCCGACCGCGAACGTCGCCACGATGCTGACGACGTTCGGCAACCGGTACACGCCGGAGATGCGGCAGCGCACGCAAGAGATGGGGCTGACGATTCATCAGGTGTTGACCTTCGCGTCGTTGGTCGAGCGCGAGGCGCAAATCCCTGAAGAGCGGCCGACGATCGCCGACATCTACCTGAGCCGGCTGGAGCAGGGGTGGCGGTTGGATGCGGACCCGACGGTGCAGTATGTGCTCGGCACGCCACAGGAATGGTGGCCGAAGCTGTCGGGCGAAGACCTGGAGAACACTGAGAGCCCCTACAACACCTACAAGGTCGATGGGCTGCCGCCGGGGCCGATCGCCAACCCGGGGTTTGCCTCGATCCAGGCGGTGCTCTTCCCGAACGACACGCCGTACATGTACTTCGTGGCCATCTGCGATACCGG
Organism: uncultured Chloroflexota bacterium; assembly: GCA_937870845.1. Lineage (GTDB taxonomy): Bacteria > Chloroflexota > Chloroflexia > Thermomicrobiales > UBA6265 > JACCXM01. The sequence continues at coordinate 3,707 of CALMZR010000012.1, read as the reverse complement.
GGAGCACGCCTTCGCGGTGACGACGGAAGAGCAGGCGGCCAACGTCGAGCAGTACCAGGACAACTGCTGAGTCTATGGCCGAGCGGACGCCGCTTGCGCTGGACGCCGGGCCGTATCGCCTCGGGGTGATTGGCGACCCGGTCGCGCATTCGCTGTCGCCGGCGTTGCATCAGCCCGCGCTCAACGAGCTGGGGATTGCGGCGACGTATGAGCGGTGGCACACGGCAGCGAGTGACATCCCGGAGCGGATTCGCGGGCTGCGTGCGCCCGATGTGCTGGGCGCGAGCGTGACGGTGCCGCACAAAATCGCCGTCATGCCGCTGCTGGACGAGATCTCGGCGACGGCGCTCCGGGCTGGGGCGGTCAACACGATCGTCAATCGGGACGGCCGCTTGATTGGCGATAACACCGACATCTACGGGTTCGGCGTCACCGTGGCCGAGGCGCTGGCCGGGGAGAGGCCGAAGACCGCGTTGGTGCTGGGCGCCGGCGGCGCGGCGCGGGCGGTTGTGCTGGCGCTGGAAGAAGCGGGAATCGCGGAGATCGTGGTCGCGAATCGCGCCATCGATCGAGCGGCGAAGCTGGCGCGCGATCTGGAGCCGGCTCCGTCGCGGGCCGTTGAGCTGACTGATGCGGTGCTCGCGGAGGAATTGCCGCGGGCCGGGATTCTGGTCAACGCGACCTCTCTTGGGTGGCACGCGGGCGAGATGCCGATCAAAGCGGAATGGCTTGATCTCCTGCCTGACGACGCGGTGGTGGCCGACCTGACGTATCGGGATACGGGTTTGCTGCTGGCGGCGGCGGAATGCGGGTTGCGGACGGCCGATGGGTTGCCGATGCTGGTCCACCAGGGGGCGCGGGCGTTCACGCTCTGGACGGGGCGAGCCGCGCCAGTGGAGACGATGCTGAACGCGGCGCGAGCGGCGCGGGATTCGGGATAGGTTGTAGCTGCGACCCGTTACATCCCCAGGGTTGCGAGGGTTCACGGGTCCTCTGGACGCCGCCGTGATGAGCGCCGAGATTCCTCCTTCGTCGGAATGACACGGAGGCGGCGTGTGACGTGACGCTGGCTGGCGCCGATTCAGGACGGGGTGGGCGGCGTGAACGTGGCGGCGCGGACGGCCTGGATTTCGGTGACGTTGGTCGAGCCGGCGGGCTGGTGCATGTAGACGACCCAGGGGCGGCCGTTGCGGTCGAGCGCGATGGAGGCGCGGGCGGTGACGCCGCCTTCGGCGGGGGTCAGGGTGACGGCGCCGGCGCTGACTCCGGCTGGATCGGCGACGAGGCCGCCGATGTCGACGTCGCGGTTGCGGCCGTTGTTGAAGACGGCGAAGATCGTGCCGTCGGCGCCGATGGTGATGTCCGGGAGATAGCCGAAGTCGCCGTTGGCAACGAGGACTGGCTCGCTCCAGGCGCCAGCGTCGGGTTCGAGCCGCTGCATGTAGAGGTCGTTGTTGCCGCGGTTGTAGAGGCCGTAGACGACGACGGCGCCGCCGCGGGGATCGGCTGCCAGGTCGATGAGGCGGCCGCCGGCGTCGCCGCCCTCGCGGACGTAGAGGGTCTGGGGCGCGGTCCAAGGGCTGGAGGCGTCGAGGGGGCGGGTGCTCCATTCGACGCGGACGGCGCTTTTCATCTCCTCGGCAGTCGTGCCGCGGTAGATCGACCAGATGACGACGAGGCGGTCGCCGTCGACGGCCAAACGGGGCCAGGCGGGGTTGACGTCCGGGGCTTCGCGGACGTTGATCCGGGCCGGTTCCGTCCATTCGCCTTCGGCCATGTCGCTGGAGAGGAGGTCGGCGTTGGTCGGCAGCGCGGCGCGCGCCTTGGGGGAGACGAAGCGTTGGTCGCGCCAGACGACGTGGAGCGCGTCGGCGGCGTCGATGGCGAGCGAGGCGAGCATCTGGTGGCCGGCGTCGGCGTGGGGAGCGATGGGGGCCGGGTCGGTCCAGGCGCCGTCGGCGAAGCGCCGATAGACGAGTTGGCTCCACGCTTCGCCTTCCGACTGGCGATCGGAATAGACGAGGTGGACGACGCCCTGGCTGTCGACCGCCGCGGAGGCGCCGAACTGGGAGCCGCTGGCGGCGAGGCTTCGCGCGGGGAGCCAGACCATCTGCTCGGGGTCGAAGCGGGAGGCGAAGAGGCGACGCTCGCCGTAGCCGGCTTCAGTGCGGACCTGGGCGGTGAAGAAGGTCCAGGCGCCGCCGTCCGGGGTGGTGGCGATCTGGGGCACCCACTCTTCCCAGACGCGGTAGGCGCGGCCGATGCCGCCGTCGTCGATGCGGAAGACTTCGTAGGCGGGTTGGGCCACTTCCTGAGGGAGGGGGGCGGCTGGAGCCGCGGCGGGCTCGGCGTCCTGGGCCGTTGCCGTGACGGGGGCGAGGAAAAGGAGCAGGGCGATGAGGGCGCCCAGGCGCCGCCACAGACGAATCATCGATTGCCTCCCGGCGGTCCTGAAGTCTGCCGCGACATCGGGTCTGGGACCGCCGCTGGTGAACTTCGCGGCTGACGCACACCGCGCGGGACGGCATCGGTGTGCGGGAACCGTACTCTACCCCTGAAGGGGCGAGGGGCGCCAATGGCCGGCCGAGGATGGCGGGGCGCGCTCAAGGATTCAACGCTCGGCGGCGGCGGCGTGTGTCGGGGTTGACCGGGCGATCATCGCCGCCGTCGTCGCTCCCACGAGCGTCGCGGCGAGGTTGACGACATCGTTGTCGAATCCGGGGATGCCGCGGACAACGGTTGTTGGGTGGCCGCATCGGTGCCGGAGCGACTCGGTCTCTTCCCCGCACGACTCGCAATAGCGCACTTCCTGGACGGACGCGCCAAGGATGCTGTCGGCCAGAGCCCCGCAGATGCCGCCGAGGGCCACCGCCGGCAAGGGCGACGGAACGGGAGTCTTGCCGTGGCGGGCGCTGGCGGCCACGGCCATGGCGACGGACGCTGCGCCCGCGGCCGAGGCGAGGAGGCCGGCGAGGCTCACTCCACCGGACGTTCCGACGGGGACGGGTCGGCCAGTGAGGATGGAGCGGGGTCTCGCGCTGGCCCGAGCGCCGATTTCGGTGGCCCAGGTATCGGCGGCGGCTGCAGCCAGCGCGCCGCCGAACCCCGCAAGGAGGAGGGGATGGGCACGGCTGCTTTGCGAGGTCATGGCCACCGCCAGCACGGCGGCGACGCCGCCGTTGGCGAGGACCTGGACGGCGTCGCGCTCGTTGCCGCGCCGCTGGGGTGATCCGTTCGCTCGCGGCAGGCGGCCCAGCGCGGTCGACGAGGCGAAGAAGGCGGTCAGGGCCGTGGCGCCCGGGAACCCGGCGCCGGAGACGATGGCCCCGCCGACGGCGGTGGAGGCCAAGGCGCCATCGGCGGAGAGGGCCCGCGCTCGGTAGGCCGCGATGGAGGCCGCCGCCGCGACGGCGAATGGCACGACAGGGTTGCGTTCGGAGCGCATGCCGTAGGGCGTCGTCGATTCCTTCCAGTGCGGCGTCGAACGCCAGTCCCGACCGCGGTCCTGGGAATTGTCTCGGTCGCGGCGAGCTCGCGGCGAACTCGCCGAACTTCCCGAACTTCCCGGGAGGCAGCGCCTTCCAAGCGGGCGCCGCCGTGGCCCCTGCACAACGGGGCCATTCTGGGCGACAATAGACATAGACGCCATGGCCCTCTAGCTCAACGGCAGAGCAGTGGACTTTTAATCCATTGGTTCAGAGTTCGAA
>CALMZR010000011.1 GCA_937870845.1 uncultured Chloroflexota bacterium | reverse complement strand
CAATCGCAGCAGGCCATCCAGACAAATGGCTGCTCAACTCAAGTCCCCACGCAAGCGCGAAATGGGTGACGATAACAGCCAGAAGCCCGAAGACGCAGCCGTACATCATCGACCGGCGGCGCGACCACTGCGTCGGTTTGAGCATGTAGTCGGGCCGCAGTTTTTGATAGAGAAACTCCGGCGCGAAGTCCGCCCCATTCGGCCAAACTACGGTGCCCAGCCTCTTATCCAAAGCCAGCTTTTTGAACAGTGTCCTGTCTTTCAATGGTTCGAACACCTCGCCCCACAGCAGGGGAGCGATATCGATCTCGCGCCGATAGCCATCGGCAAACGCAACGTCGATGACATACGGCCTGACAACTCGAACCGAGATCGCCGGCGAATAGGGCAAATCCAAAGCTCGCCTCCCATGGCTACGGCAGCGGATCGATGCGTTGCAATGCTTCGAGCCGTTGACCACGCTCCCAGTTGGCCAACAATTCCTGGCGATGAAGCTCAACCCATTCGGCGACCATCTTCTCTACCCGAGAGGGGAGCCGACCGGCGAGGATCGCGGTTGGGTCGAGACCGACGACGCCCTCAAACTCGCCGTAGGTTGCATGCGGGTGTGGCGGAGCGTGGTGATTGTTGAACATCCTGATGACGATCCCGTGGAACTCGGAGATCGTCGGCACCGCGCCTCCCCACCCAACGACAATCACAACGGATGGCCAAAAGGAAGGATATCTCACCAGCAGTTTTGATCCGGTAGAGCACGGCGACGGATTAGGCGGTGCCACTGCGGAAAGATGTCGCGAAAAGGTCGAACGAGGGGCGCTTTCGCCTCAGTTGTCTCACTTCCCGCTACCCTGCCACAGGCACCGCTCCAACCCATGGAGCCGCCGCTTCGAACGCCGCCGCCGCCCGCAGCACCGTCCGGTCCTCCCGCCACCGCCCCACGATCTGCAGCCCGATCGGCAGCCCATCCCCGTCAAAGCCACACGGGACCGTCGCCGCCGGCTGCCCCGTCAAATTGAACGGAAACGTGAACGGCGTCCAATCCAGCGGCGCCAGCGTCGACCGCTCCCACCCATCCGGCTCATCCAGCCCGGCCGTAAATGCCGTATCCGGCATCGTCGGCGTCAGCAGCAGGTCATACCCCCCCATGAACTCCCGCATCCCCGTGTAGTACGCATTGCGCCCCTGCATCGCCTGCGCCAGATCCGCCCCTGAGATCGCCCCCGTGCGCTCGATCACCCCCAGCAAACCTTTGTCGATCCGATCCCGCACCTCGTCCAGACGCCCCGCGAAGTACCCCGCCATCGCCGCCGACCACATCACGTCCAGTATCGGCGCCGGGTCCGCCAACCCCGGATCGACGGTCACGACCTCGCAGCCAAGCTCGCGAAACGCCATCGCCGCCTGCTCCGTGCTTTCCAGCACGTCAGGCGCGACCTCGGCATACCCCAGCGTCGCCGACCACGCGACCCGCAACCCATCGATCCCCGCATCCAGCCCCTCGACGTAATCGACCCCGCTCGACCACGACAGACGGTCCCGCGCATCCGCCCCGGCGATCGCGTTCAGCATCAGCGCCGCATCGCGCACCGTCCGCGTCATCGGCCCCAGATGCGACAAATCCCCCACCGCGCTCGGCGGAAACTGCGGCACGAGCCCGAACGACGGCTTGTGCCCGAAGATGCCGCAGAACGCCGCCGGGATCCGGATCGATCCCGCCCCATCGCTCCCCTGCGCCAGCGGCCCCAACCCCGCCGCCACCGCCGCCGCCGCCCCGCCGCTCGACCCCCCAGGAGTCCGCGCCACATCCCACGGGTTGTACGACGGCCCGAACACGCGATTGCCGGAATCCCCCTTCCACCCCAGCTCCGGCGTGTTCGTCTTCCCCAGCATCACCGCGCCCGCCGCGTACACCCGCTCCACCACCGGCGCGTCGAACTCCGGAACCCACTCCGGATCGACCAGCGAGCCCCGCGCCGTCCGAATCCCCCGCGTCGGCGTCAGGTCCTTGATCGACACCGGCGCCCCCGCCAGCGCCCCCGCCGTCCCCTCCGCATACGCCCGCTCCGCCGCCGCCGCCTGCGCCAACCCCAGTTCCGGCGTTGTTTCCGTAAAGGCCTTCAGCGCCGGATTGAGCCGCTCGATCCGCTCGAACGCCGCCCTCGCCACCTCGACCGGCGAAAGCTCCCGCCCCCGATACCTCTCGATCAGCTCACTGGCGGACAGATACGCAACCGACTCGTCCACAAACCCTCCCTGTCTGCTCGAGCGGCCAGCAACAATCGTGTCATTCCGAGTCCGCAGGCGAGGAATCTCGGCACCACCGACACGGCGTCTCATGCGTGCCGAGAATCCTCGGAACGACACGGTGTTTGCAGGCGCTGGAAGCGCCAACCCGGTGCAGTCTATCGCCCCTCCCCCTGCCTGTCGCCAGCCTCGCGCATTTCGCATATCGCGGTAGACTCCACCTCGCAGCACAACCTCGCGGTGCAGGAGCGTTCGCATGGGCCAGCGGTCATCAACCATGTCCGATTTCACCGCCGACGCCACCGTCGACGCCGGTTGGCCGTCCTCCGCCGCCTGGGCCGAGGCGCTCGACGCAGCCCGCCACATCGCCATCGGCTATCTGATCACGCTCCCCGAGCACCCCGTCAGCCGCCACGCCTCCCCCGCCGATATGGCCCCCCGCTTCGCCGACCCGCTACCGGCCGTCGGCTGCGCCCCGGAAGAAGCCGTCGGCGAATGGTTGCGCCGGGCCGAACCAGGCATCGTCCGCTCCTCCGGTCCCCGCTACTTCGGCTTCGTCACCGGCGGCTCCACCCCCGCCGCCCTCGCCGGCGACTGGCTCGCCTCCGCCCTCGACCAGAACGCCGGCTCCTGGCTCATGAGCCCCGCCGCCGCCCAGACCGAGCTGACCGTCGTCCGCTGGCTGTTGGAGCTCTTCTCCCTCCCCGCCTCCTGGAGCGGCGCCCTCACCTCCGGCGCCACCATGGCCAACCTCTGCGGCCTCGCCGCCGGCCGCCAATGGGCCGCCCATCGCCTCGGCTTCGACGCCGCCCGCGACGGCCTCGGCGGCAACCCCGCCATCCCCGTCATCGCCAGCGCCGAGATCCATCAGAGCGCCCTCAAAGCCCTCGCCATCCTCGGCCTCGGCCGCGACGCGCTGCGCATCATCCCCGCCCACGACGGCGTCATCGACCTCGACGCCTTTGACCGCGCCCTTCTCGCCTGCGAAGGACCGGCCATAGTCGTCGCCAACGCTGGCGAGGTCAACACCGGCGCCTTCGACCCCATCCGCGCCATGGCCGACCGCTGCGCCGCCCACGCCCCCGGCGCCTGGCTCCACGTCGACGCCGCCTTCGGCCTCTACGCCGCCCTCTCGCCTCGCCACGCCCCCTTGCTCGACGGCATCGACCTCGCCGACTCCGTCGCCTCCGACGCCCACAAGTGGCTCAACGTTCCTTACGACTGCGGCATCGTCTTCGTCCGCGACCGCGCCCCCCTGCGCGAATCCTTCGCTGGGACCGCCGCCTACCTCGACGCGGCAGCCGGCTCCGAAACCTGGAACGCTTTCGACTACGTCCCGGAAATGTCGCGCCGCTTTCGCGCCCTCGCCGCCTGGTGCGCCCTGCGCGCCGCCGGCCGCCAGGGTTACGAGGCCATCGTCGCCCGCTCCCTGGCCAACGCCGCCCAGTTCGCCGCCTGGGTCGACGCCGATCCCGGCCTCGAGCTGATGGCCCCCGCCCACCTCAACATCGTCTGCTTCCGCGCCCGCCACCCCTCGCGAGCCGGCCGCGGCGACGACGCCCTCACCACCGCCGCCGTCGAGGCAATCCAGCGCGGCGGCGTCGCCTACGTCACCGGGACCCGCTGGCGCGGCGCCGCCGCCATCCGCGCCGCATTCGACAACTGGTCGACCACCGCCGCCGATGTCGTTGCCCTGCAACAGGCCGTCAGCGACGCCGTTGCCGCCGCGATCGCCCGCCCCTGATGATCGATCCGCCGCCATGTTGACCACCCGCGCCCGCCCGGCCTTGGCGCTCGCCTGGGCACTGGCCGCGGCCGGACGGGCGCCGTGGCGTGCGTCCAGATCGGCCGCTCAGAGCCGGCCCCATATCGTCGTCATCGCCATCGACGATCTCGACGCCGCCTCGGTCGCGCGCATGCCGGCCCTCAATCGGCTTCTGGTGGACCAGGGCATGTCGTTTTCGCGCTGCTTCGCCACGACCCCGCTCTGTGGTCCGTCGCGGGCCTCCATCCTGCGTGGCCAATACACCCACAACCACGGCGTCCTGCGCAACACGGGCGATGACGCGGGGTTCGCGGCCTTCCGTCAATCCGGTCTCGAGACCGTCACCCTGGCCACGCTCCTCGCCGACACCGGCTACCAGACCGCCCTCGTCGGCAAATATCTCAACGGCTACGCCGCCCGCGACGACAAGACCTACGTCCCCCCCGGTTGGGACTATTGGGCCGCCGGCGTCGACCACGCCGCCTACGACAGCTTCGACTACGAGCTCAACCTCAACGGCGAGCTGATCCGCCACGGTCGCGACGACGCCGACTACATGACCGATGTCCTGGCGGGACACGCCCAGAATTTCCTGACCGATGCTGCATCGAGCCGCGATCCGTTCTTTCTCTTTCTCGCCCCCTACGCCCCCCACTCCCCGTCCACACCCGCCCCCCGCCACCGCGGCGCCTTCGCCGGCGCCACAGCCCCGCGCACCCCCGCCTTCAACGAGCGCAACGTCAAGGACAAGCCCGACTGGGTCCGCTCCGTCGGCCGCATGAGGGAAGCGCGCATCGAGCGCATCGACTCGGACTACCAGCGCCGCCTCGAATCGCTCCTCGCCGTGGACGAGATGGTCGAGTCCCTCGTGCGCCAGCTCGAGCAATCCGGCGCCCTCGACTCCACCTACCTCTTCTTCCTCTCCGACAACGGCTACTTCCTCGGCGAGCACCGCCAACCCCACGGCAAGGACGCCCCCTATGACGCCGCCAGCCGCATCCCCCTCGTCGTCCGCGGCCCCGGCATCCCCACCGGCTCCACCGTCGATGCCCTCTCCCTCAACACCGACCTGCTGCCGACCATCCTCGACCTGACCGGGTCGAGCGCCCCCGCCTTCGTCGATGGCCGCTCCCTGCTCCCGGTCCTGACCGGGGCCGTCCGTGGGCAGCGGCAATCCGTGCTCCTGGAAGGCTTCGGCAAGGAAACGGAAAGCCTCGAAGGCAACGAATCCGCGACCCCGCCCTTCCGCGCCTTGCGCGCCAGCGACGCGCTCTACGTCGAGTACGACACCGGCGAGCGCGAGTTGTACAACCTGCGCAAAGACCCTTACCAGCTCACCAACATCGCCCAGGGGACCGCCAAACCCCTGCTCAGGGCGTTCTCGCGCCAGCTCGACGCGCTATCATCCTGCGCCGGTCCCTCGTGCCAGACTGTCGAGAACGCCGCTCCGCCGCGCCCCACGAGTCGCTCGGGCGGTAAATCACGCGACGTAAGAAACGAGCGATCGAACAAGACCCGCAAACGATCGACAAGACCCCGGGCCACCCAATCGGCGCCCGACGGTCAAACGCTGGCGATCGCCGCGGCCGACGATGCCGAGGCTTCGATCCCGCTCTCCCTCCCTCGCCGCGATGCCGAATCGCGAAACATCCGCCTGCGCGTCCACATCGCCGCGGTCAAAGCACCCGGGACCTTGGTCGCCGCCGTCGAGTTGCCCACATCCGGCGACCGCGAACGGCTCAGCAGCGTCCCGATCCGTGGTCCCGGCTGGGTGACCCTGGATATCGCGGCGGCGCTCGGCGACACGCGCGAGATCACCGTCAATCTCCGTGGCAAAGACGGCGCCGCCCTGACGATCTCTGGACCGGCCTCGAGCCACCCCCCCGAGCTCAGCCGCGAAAACGACCCCCGGGCGGACATGCGGGACCGCGCCGCCAAACGAGAAAAGCGTTCCCGCTCCAACCGATCCCTCACGCGCTAATTGGGTTGCCAGACATCCTGAAGTGGCGTGATTCGTAGGTGCGCTGCTTGCTGCGCCCGTGGCCCGCAGGCCCACAACGTCATGTCGAAACGATGCAGTCGCCCTGCCCCACCCCGTCCCGCCTCACGCCAACACCCCAGGCTTCAACCCCCGCAACCGCAACCCAAGCAACACCAGCACGATCCCGAAGATGATCCCGTACGTCCCCAGCACATATGTCGTCGTCACCTGCCCGAACTGCGGCCGCGCAATCAGCAGCACCCCCAGCCCAACGGACAAGACCCCGCCGATGCCCAGCAGCCACTCGTTCTCGATTTCCTGCCGTAACCGCACCGCCGAGGCAATCTCCAGCGCCCCGGTCACCACCGCCCACACCCCAACCACCAGCACGATCGCCGTCCCGGCTAGATCCGGATACAGAAAAATGATCGCCCCGGCCCCAACCCCGACGATCCCTTCCAGCAGATGCAGCCAGCGATCCCCCGTCTCTCCCCGGATAGCCGCCACGATCGCGAACACCCCATCGACCGCCAGATACGCCCCCGCCACCAGCACCAGCGATGCCCAGAAGATATCCGGTCTCGCCCAGGCAAAGACGCCGAGCGCGATGGCGACTAACCCGCGCAAGACCGTCGCCCACCAATTCCTCGACAGCGTCACCAGCATGCCCATCCCCTCCCCGTCTTCGGAGACTGCCCTGCCTGTGCCGTGTTCAGTACCGAAACCCCGTCAAGGCGTCATGTCGAGCAAAACGAGTCATCTCGGCGCCCATGACACGTGTCTCAGGCTGAGCCGAGACTCTTCGCCGCGATCAGAGTGGCGCGCCCGCCTGGTCAAGGTCCGCCAGATCGACTCACATCTCCTCCAGCGGCGGCTCCTCTCGCCGCGCTGCTCCTGGCCGCGCCTCCGTCGCCGGGTCGACCACGGCGCGCACCCACGCCGCCGCCGAGCCCGCAACATCCTCCAGGGCCCGAATCGCGCTCTTCAACTCCGGATCCGCCTGCTTCACGCTCGGGCCGGCCGCGGCCGCCACCTCGCTCGTCAACCGCCCGGCCACCGCCGCCAGCTCGTCTAACGACGCCCGGATCTGGTTCGCGCTCTGCTGGGCCCGCTCGCGATCGAATGCCGAGCCAACCTCCGCCCGCTGCTCCTCCAGACTCCCGGACAACTTGGCCCGCAAATCAGACGCGGACTGCTCCAACCGGCTCACGTCGGCCTTCAGCCGCGCCGCGGCGGTGTCCTCATCCGCGCCCGGCTCGGCCGAGCGGCCCACGGCGGATCGCACCTCGCCCGCCGCGCGCCGCAGCGCGTCGATCGCTTCATCCCACGATTGGCGGTTGCCTTCGCTCATCGGTTTCGTCCTCTCTCCTGGCAGTAACGTCCACCTCCGGTGCGAGACGATTGTAGAGGGGTGCTGAAGTTTCTGAACGGCAGCGGGCCGACCGCCACTCCGCCATCCAGCAGCGCCGTGTCGCGTGTCGCGCCCGGCGGCCACCGTCATGCGCTAGTCTTTGCCGAAGGCCGCGCCCGGTGGCCACATCGTTGGGAAGGGATTCATGAACGAAGACCAGGGGTTCAGCACCCGCTGCATCCACGCCGGGGAAGCGCCTGACCCCACCACCGGGGCCCACGGCGTGCCCCTCTACCAAAACGTCACCTACGCCTTCGAGACCTACGGCCAGGTCGAGGCCATGCGCAGCGGCGAGCGGCCCCACTTCACTTACTCGCCCCGCGCCAACCCCACCGTCCGCTGCCTGGAAGCCAAGCTCGCCAATCTGGAGGGGACCGAGACCGCCATCGCCCTCAACTCCGGCATGGCCGCCATCAGTGGCGTCCTGCTCACCACCCTGGCCGGCGGCGGCCACATCGTCGCCTCCAGCCATCTCTACGACCAAACCCGCATGTTCCTCACCGACGAGCTTCCACGCCTGGGCGCGTTCTCAACGTTCGTCGACGTCGCCGATCCGGCGGCGGTCCGCGCCGCCATCACCCCGGAAACGCGGGCCATCTACGCCGAGCCGTTCTCCAATCCGCACCTCCAGGTCGCCAACCTCCGCCAGTTAGCGCACATCGCGCACGAACGCGAACTCATCGTGATCGTCGACAACACCTTCCTGTCGCCCGCGCTGCTGCGCCCTGCGGAGCTCGGGGCCGATCTGATCATCCACAGTGCGACGAAGTACCTCTCCGGCAACGGCCAGGTGCAGGGCGGCGTCGTCTCCGGACCTCGGCGTCTCATCGAACCGGTGCGCGCCCAAAGCCTGCTCCTTGGCTCGGCTCTCTCCCCCTTCGCCGCCTGGATGCTGCTGGCCGGCATCCACACCCTCCCCTTGCGAATGGAGCGCCACAGCCAGAACGCCATGCGTCTCGCCACCCTCCTGGAAAGCCATCCCGCGGTCGAGCGCGTAAATTACCCCGGCCTTCCAGCGCATCCAAACCACGATACAGCGGCTGCCATGGTCGGCGCCGGAGATACCCGATTCGGCGGCATGATCTCGCTGTCGCTGGCCGGCGGGCGGCCCGCGTTCGGCCCCTTCCTGAACGCGCTCCGGCTCTGCACCATCGCCGTCAGCCTGGGCGATTGCAGCACTCTCGTCTGGCCCTGGCCAGCCGGAAACCTGATCCGCATCTCGACCGGCCTGGAAGATTTCGACGACCTGGCGCGGGATGTCTCGCTCGCTCTCGACGCTTGCGTGCCGGCCGCCGTCGCCGACTAAACTTGTGCCGGAATCGAGTGGTCCACGAGGACGTGACCGATGTGGGCCCTTCGCCGCGATGCGAGCCGGCGAGCGCTGGAAAACGCCATGACGATCGAACGCGGACAGCACGCGCCGTTGCCGGACCAGGACTTCGCCGACGCCGAGGGAAGCGAGCACAACCTGCACCGTCTGCTGGAATCCGGCCCCCTCTTGTTGGGGATCTACAAGAGTTCCTGCGCCTCCAGCAAGCAGATGTTCCCGTTCCTCGAGCGCCTGAACGAGCGATACGGCGGCGACGGCCTCACGGTGCGCGGTGTCGCCCAGGACTCGGCGAACATCACCCGCTCCTTCGCCCGCCGGCACGGCATCAGCTTCCCCATTGTGCTGGACGATGACGACTACCCGATCTCCCGCGCCTTCGACATCATGGCCACGCCCACCATCTTCCTCATCGACCGCGACGGCACGGTGACGTACACCACCATGGGCTTCATGAAACCGGGCCTCGACGCCCTTGGCGACGCGGTCGCCGATGCGCTCGGCAAGCCGCACGAACCGCTCGTCACCGACGCTGACGCCGATGTCCCGATGTTCGTCCCCGGCTGACCGTCCAAGCACCTCGACCAGGCGTGACCTGGTCCCCACCAAATCAGAGAGCGTCAGCCAATTCAAACAATCGCGCGGAGTCGCACGCCGCACGTGTCAGTCCGACGAGACACGTGTCATTCCGACCAAGGAGGAATCTCGGCGCCCAGGACACGCTCGTTCGCAAAGACCATCTTTTCTCGCTGACGCCTGTGACGACGACGCCGCAACACCGCTCTGCCCTACGGCTGCATCCGATCCCGCTCCCGCAGCAGTTCGGCCACTTGCCGCTCCAGGCGCGCCACGCGCCCTTCCAGCTCGTCGATGCGCTCCCGCAGTGGCGTCACCTCTCTGTCGACGAACTGACGGGCGCCATCCCGAACTCCCTGGTTGACCTGCGTCGCGGCCTGCTTCAGGGCTTCCCGCGCGAACCGATTGTTGAGCACCGTGATCACCTCCCTGTGCCACGAGAAGGGCGTTCAACGCCGCCCGCGGCCAGATCAATCCTGCATGCAATCGTGGCACGAACCACCCCAGTCGTGCCAATTCCCGCCAAGAAGGGCGGTTCTCGATTGCAGCGACTGCGGGTTCGCCGGTAGGATCAAAGCGTGAACGAAGGGTCAATGCGCCTCGAGGAAGTGGGTCCGGTGAAAAAACTCTGGTTGGTGACGAACATCATGATGGCCTGCGGCGTCGTCCTGACGCTCGGCGGGACCCTGCTCGGTTTGGGCCCGATCGCCCTCGTCTGCGGTGTGCTCCTCATCTGGTCCGGCATCGTGAAGATTGTCGTCTTGCGCGTCTGGCGCGCCACATTGCCTGCCGCGCCCCTCCCGGAACCGCCCAGCGCCGGCATGCCATCCACATCGGCCCTGGGTGAATCGCCGTGAGCCGCCGCCCGCCCGGACGCGCCACGCGGCAGATCCTCTCCGGATCACAGCTCGCGCCGCCGCGCGACACCGTCGCGGGCAACCCGCCGAGCGATCCCGCCGTCTCGTTGGCTTACCGCTATCTGCTCGGCCTCTCCGCCTTGGTGATCCTCTCCGCCCTCGTCGGCGTCATCTGGGGACCAGGCGCGGCCAGCGCCATCCTCCTCGTCCTCGCCATCGGCCTCATCGCCTCCTGGCTGGTGATCTGACGCGGGGAGGGGGTCGCGTGATGTCAAGGTGTCAGGCTGTTAGGGGGCGTTGCTCATGAGTCGCGGACATCCTGGCTCACCCGTCCGTTCACCCTGACACCCCATCACCCTGGCGCCCTGACACCCTAAAAGCTGCCCGGATCGTTCGGGTCCGTGCCGTTGGCCACTTCGTCCCCATCGAGGACGCCATCGCCGTCGGTGTCTGGGTTGCGTGTTCCCGTCTGGAAGACGTAATACTCGTCACCGTCCGTCAGCCCGTCGTCGTCCGTATCGGGGTCGAACGGATCGGTCCCCAGCTCCGCCTCGATGGCGTCCTCGAGCCCGTCCCCATCGCTGTCGCCCGCCACGCCCACGGGCGCTTCCGCGACTACCGCCGGGTCTTCGGCCGCGGGCGGCTCTTCCGCTGGCGCTTCCTCAGCGGCGATCTCATCCAGCGGATTCGTTCCCTGGGCGACCTCGTCCCCGTCCAGGATGCCGTCGCCATCGGTGTCCGGGGCCAGCGGCGCCGTGCCGGTCTCCAGCGCCTCTTGCCCATCGGTCAGCCCGTCCTCGTCCGTGTCGACCAGGGCCGGATCGGTATTGAGCTCGGCCTCAGCCGCATCGGTCAGGCCATCGCCATCGGAATCGACTTCCGTCGTCTCCTCGACCACATCCTCCGCGGCCTCCTCGGCGACCGTCGTCGGAGCCGGGGTGGCCGCCGCCTCATCCTCAGCGTCGGGCGGCTGAATAACCCGCGGCGACGCCTCCGGCGTCGCCGCCGTCTGCGCTGCCTGGGCCAGGCGCGGCACGGCTGGGCCGACGTAGGCCGCCGCCGCCTCCGCGCCGTTCTCGCCCGCGGTGATGACCAACGACCCGCTCAGGGCGATCGCCTCGTTCCCGCCTAGAGAAACAACGTCCCCGGCCTCCGTCGTCACGTTCGCGCTTCCGGAGAGAATGAAGACCAGCGACGGCAGCGCCCCGGCCGGGACCACCAATTGCGCGCCAGGAGCCAACGTATCACGCACCAGGTCGAGATCGTGCCGCGCGCCGGGGCCGGGGAACGCTTCCCCACTGAACAGCACCGTTCCGTCCGCCGCGGACTCCGCGCCTGCGTCGACGAGCAGCAACTCGTGGTACAGCGCCGGGTCCGATCCGAGCGCCGCTCGGATCTGCTCGCCGCCAGGCGTCAGCATTGCCTCGCCGGCCGGCAGGCGCGTCTGCTCGCCCGTCTCGACATCCTCGACGAGCATCACCCCACTTTCGACGACGAGGAATCCCAATGCGCCGGCCAGCGGCGCCGCGTTCGCCGGCGGCGGCGCGGTCTGCTCGGTGACGTCCCAGCGCAATTCGCCGCCATCGACGTCGACCACCCCCTGCGCCGCGACCTGCGCGGCGCCCGATGCCGGCGATGGTTCGTCCGGAACCTGGAAGAATGCGATCGCCACCGGCGACGCCGCGAAGGCTCCCACCAGCGCCGCCGTCGCCAGCAGCAAACGCGCGCCGCGAGGCCATCGCCGCCAGCCGTCGCGCCCCGCGATCGTCCGGTTCCGTGTTTGACGACTCGTCACGCCGCTCCCCTTCACTCCCGTTCCAGGCCGTAGATGTACGTACGCCATGATACCTGCTCCGGTTCGAAGCGGGTCCGGGCGACCGTGCCTTGCAGGCAAGAAACGCCCCGGACGGGGCGATCGTTTCTGGCCGGAAGCGCCGAATGGCTTCGTGCTCTCAGGCACACAAAAAGGGGCGGGGCCGTTTGGCCCTGCCCTTTTCGGTTGCTGCAACGGAACCTAGCTGACGAACGCCAGGTTGTTGTTGCCGCCGGTGGCGTCGGCGATGCCGGTGCCGCCGTCGACCGCCACGTCCAGCCAAGTGTCGTTCAGAATATCGCCGCCATAGACATCCGGGTCCGGCCCGTAGGTGTCGCCGACCGCGATCGCGCTGCCGACGTTGCCGCCGGAGTTGATGTTGCCCAGACCCGCAGCGCCGCCGTTGCCGGCCGCCGTCGCCACGCCGCCGTTGCCGGCGCTGGCGATGTCATCGCCCAGATCTTGCGCCAGCGCAACACTCTTGGCCCCGACCACCGCGGCCACGGCCCCCGCAAACACGCCCTTTGCGTACTTCATTCCACTCAGCCCTCCCCAGGCTCTGCCCTTCCCAAAAGGACGCTACGTTATGGCGCGGAGCGACTAGCTGACGAACGCGAGGTTGTAGTCGCCGCCGCTGGCGTCGGCGATCGCGGTGCCGCCGTTCGCCGAGACAGACAAGTCGGTTGAATTGGCAACGGCGCCGCCGTCGACGGCCACCGATCCGTAGGTGTCGCCCACGCCGATGGCGTTGCCAGCGTTCCCGCCGCTGTTCACGTCGCCGATGCCGACTGCGCCGCCGTTCGCCGACGCGGTCGCAACGCCGCCGTTACCGGCGCTCGCGATATCGTCGTCGCTGACGGGGTCAGCAAAGAAATCCCGAATGAGTCCCATGGTGTTCCCCTTCCGTATGTTCCCGTCTGGACCGTCCCCTGGTGGAGCCCGCGGCGGGATGGCCGCGCCGCCACACTCCCTCGGTCCACGCGCACGCTACCATTGATCCCGGTCGCTGTCAATGCCGGCGCCGCGGCCTGCCGCGGAAAATCGGTACCCCCAGCCGGATTCGAACCGGCGATCTTCACCTTGAAAGGGTGACGTCCTAGGCCGCTAGACTATGGGGGCAACCACGTAAAGATAGCCGTGGCGAGCTTTCCTTGTCAACGAACGCCGCGACGCGCATCCCGCTTCCCCAAGTATCATGGAGCCCCGACGCCGTCGGGCGGATGAACCGCCCGCGCCCCAGTCCCGCGCGAGCCTGCTACGATGCGATCCCGCGCAAACACGGATGCCGCCCCGGCCTCGACATCTGCTGAAACGAACGATAGACTTTTGTATCGAAGGAGTTGCCACGCTTTCGGGAAGGAAAAGACACCCTGACTGACAAGATGCCCGAACGAACAGAAAACCAGGCCATCGACGATCCGGCGCACGAACCGGCGCCCCCCGAGCGAGGGTTCGACACGTCGGCCGAGCCCCTGGACGCCGCCGCGGCGCCCGCCCATCTCAACGGCGCAAATGGCACGGACCCGAGCGAACGCTCCACGGACGACGCATCCCCTGACTCGCGAGCCGAGACGCGACGGGTACGACGCGCTGCCCGCGTCGAGGCCGGCAAGCGTCCCAGACCGCCGCGGGCCGAGCGCAGCGTCGAACCAGACGACGCCCATCGAGCAGAGCCAACTCTCGTCGATGCCCCAGAAGCAAGTTCTGAGGCGCCGGCCAACGCCCCCTCGCTAGCCAACGAGCCGATCGTCGCCTTCGCCGAACCCGGCAAGCGCGGGGCCCGCACCGTTCGCCGCGCCAGCAAGAAGCAGAAAGCGGCCGCCGACGCCGTCAAGGCCGCCGACGACAATCCCGCCCTCGGCGCCCTCAACCGGCACCTCAACACCATGACGCAACAGCTCACCACCGCCCATCGCGTCATCGGGCGCGTCGCCGCGGAGCGCGATGCGCTGCGTCAGCAACTCGCCGATCTCCAGGGCATTCCGGTCGAGGAGATCGTCGTCTCGACGGTCGGCGCTTCCACTGAGGCGTCGGCGCAACCCGCGAAATCAAGCCAACCGGCGGCGCCATCGGAGCCTTCGCGGTTCGCCAAGCTCAATTACTTTGGCGGCGACGACTATGCGCTGATGAAGAAGCGGCGCCAGATGTTCGCACTTGGCCTGCTTGTCGTCCTGGTCGTCCTCTGGCTCGCCTCGCGCATGGGTGCAATCAAGTTTCCAGACAACGTCTCACGGGACAGTCTCGGGCAGATTCCGTACATCGGCGACCTCGTGACCGTCTTCCTCGCCGGCTGGATTCTTTTTCGCGTCGTCAAGGTGAGCAGCAAGGGCGTGCGCTGGGTTTTCCCGAGCGAAGACCAGCGTCGCCGGCGCCGGTAGCGCCTTCAGCGTCGACTCCTCGGTCGCGCGCGGCCTCAGGTGGAGGCGTTCTTTCCCGATTTTGGGGCTCCGCGCGAGCGCCGCAAGGAGCGCGGCTGCCATCGCCGCTGAGGCAATCGTCGCCATCAGCGGCGGCGCGCCCACCCTCACGTATGCGCCCGGCGCCCCGAGATAATCGACGGCGGCGATCAAGGCATTGGCCGCCAGGATCGCCGGGGCTGCCAGTGGTTCGGCCATCGGCTGCCACAGCAGCCCCGCCAGACCGGCCAGCCCCGCCAGCGGCATGGCCACCGCAGCCAGCGGCGCGGCGATGATGTTGGCCGGGACGCTCGTCAGCGACACCGCGCCAAACACCGGCAGCAGGAACGGCAACGTCGCGATCTGCGCCGCCGCCGTCGCCGCCACGACGGCCGCAACCCCGGCGCCCCGTCCCCGCGCCATCAGCGTCGGCAACACGAGAGCCAGCGCCAGCGACGCGGCGACCGAGAGGCGAAACCCCAACGACTCCACCCGCCCCGGATCGAGCAACGCCATCGCGCCCGCCGCCAGCACCACCAGCGTCACGAAGTCGGGCCGGCGGCCGAAGCGGAACGCCAGGATCGCCGCCGAGGCGACGATCGCCGCTCTCAGCGCGGGGGCTTCGGCGCCGGAGATCGCGGCGTACGCCCACACGCCACAAACGGTCACGATTTGCCACCCGGCGCGGCGCCGCCCCACCGTGGCGCCGCCAATGGCAGCCAGCATTCCCGCCACGAGCGCCAGATTCGACCCGCTCACCGCGGTTAGATGCGTCGTGCCGGTGCTGTTGAACGCCTCTTGCCGCGCTCGCGAAAACCCGGCGTCGTCCCCCGTCACTAGCCCGGAGAGCAACACGCCGGCATCGCCAGGGGCGGCCAGCCGCAGCGTTTCTCCCAGCCGCGACCGTACGTCCGCAAGGCCCCGCGCCAGGCTTGATCCAGACTCGATCACCGCCATCGATTCGGCGAACATCGAAGACCCGCATCCTCGGCTCGCCAGGAATGCGCGATGCGCGAGGGCAACGTCCCGTGCCTCGCGGAGCCCCCCGCGCACGCGGACTTTGTCGCCCACCGCCGCCTGCGGAAAGACGCCGGCGGTGACGCAAACGCGTTGCGCAGCGCCGCCGCGGTCGTCGGAGTCGCCGAATGCGACGACCAGATGCTGCCGCTGCCCCGCGACGATCGGCGCGGCCGCCACCGTTCCAGGGTCCCGAAGGTCGACAACGACGCCGCTTCCCGTGGGCGCAACCCGCGCCGTGCTCCGCCACGCCCCGGCCACCGCCGCGACGACGGCGATGAGGCAGACGGCAACCACGATCCGATCGCGTCCCGCCGCCAGCAGATACGCCATCGCCGCCGCGGCCACCGCGGCCGCGCCCCACCACCCGAGAGCGGCTCCCGTCAACGCGCCGGCGCCAGCCGCGATCCCCGTCATGGCCCCACCGTGACCTGGTCCCGGAACCCGTCGATGGTGCGGTCGGAGACGCCTTCGACGTGAATGAGATCGTCAACCGAGCGAAATGGGCCGTTCTCCTCCCGGAAACTCACGATACGCTCCGCGATGACCTCCCCCACGCCGGGCAAGAGATCGAGCTCGGAAACGGTGGCCGTGTTGATATTCATCCGAACGGGGATGTCGCCGGAGCCCGATCCGTCGAGCCCATCGACCACCGCCGTACCGGACGCATCGCCAGGATCCGGGGTATCGAGAACGACGACGACCTCTTCGTCGCGCACCCGTCGCGCTAGGTTGATCGTGGACAGATCCGCCCCTGGGCTCAATCCGCCCGCGGCGACGATCGCATCCTGCAACCGGGCTCCGGGGGGCAGTTCGTACACGCCCGGCGCCTCCACCGCCCCCCGCACGTCGACCACCACCGGCCGCAACCCGGCAGCATCCTCGATGACGATCGGCGGCGCCGTCCGCCCATCGAACGCCTGAAACAGCGCATATACCGCGACAACGGCCGCGACCACCGCGCCGATCGACAACCCAACGCGCGTCAAGCTCACGGCGACTAACCCATCACCCGCCTGCGCCTCACCGATTCCCGAACGATCCTAATCCTACGCCCTGCGCTGCCTCACCGGAAATGCCCCATCCTCGTGGTAGTCTTGCCCGTTCGCGGCACACGTCGCGGCTCCCGATCCACGGCGTGCTGGCGGTCGCTAACCAGGCATCCATGGCGTTCGCTCACCTCATCGACCACCTCCAGGACGACCCCGGCATGGCGGCAGCCCTCGCCGCCCTCGACCGCCGGTCCATCGTCGTGCCGGATCTCCCCGTCTCGGCGCGGAACGCCCTCGCCGCCGTCGCGGCATCGCGCCACCCGGGACCCGTCCTGGCCGTCGCCGCCCGCGCCGACCGCGCCGAATCGCTGGCCGCGGCGCTCTCCGAGTACTGCCCAGCCCAGCCCGTCCTGATCTGGCCTGCCCCAGAGGCCCTCCCTTTCGAGCAACTCCCGTTCGACCTGGAAACCGCCACCGAGCGCGCCGCCCTCCTCGATCTGCTCTGCCGTCCCCCTGCCGGCCGAACCGCCCCCGTCGTCGTCACCGCCGCCCATGGCCTGATGCAGATCGTCATGCCCCCGGACACCCTCGAGGGCGCCGCGCGCCAGTTGCGCGTCGGCGAGCGCGTCTCGCAAGACGACCTGCTGCGCCGGCTGCTCGACCACGGCTTCGAGCTGACCCCGCTCGTCACCGAGCCCGGCCAGGTCGCCCGCCGCGGCGGCATCCTCGATCTTTTCCCCCCCGGCGCCGACGAGCCCGTTCGCCTCGACTTCTTCGGCGACGAGATCGAAGCCATCCGCCCCTTCGATCCCCACACTCAGCGCTCCCGCGAGCGCCTGCGCGAGCTGCGCATCCTCCCCCCCGCCGAGCTGCCGCTCGCGCGCCTCCGCCAGACGGCCGACCACGTGCGCCGCCTCGACCTCGCAACCCTCCGTCCCGAGGTCCGGTCCGAATGGGCCAGAACGATCGACGCCATGACCGCTGGCCGCACGCCCGCCTCACTCGACCTATTCGCGCCCTATCTCGTCGATCCGCCGGCCACGCTCCTCGACTACCTCGGCCCCGACGCCCTCGTTATCGTCGACGAGCTGCCGGCCGTCGATCTCGTCGCCTCGCAGCTCGAGCGGCAAGCCGCCGAGTTGCGCGATGCCTTCGTCGCCAACGGCGAGCTGCCCGCCGGTCTGCGCAAGCCCATCGCCTCATGGGCATCGATCCGGCGCGCGTTGGATGCGCGCCGCATGCTCGCCCTCGGCGCCCCCCCACTCGATGAGACGTTTGCCCCGATCGACGTTTCCCTGGTTGAGCCGCCCCACTTCGCCGGTCGCCTCGCCGATGCCGTGGAGACCGTGCGGGAGCGGTTGCAGGACGGCTGGCGCGTCGCCATCGCTACCGACCAGGTCGACCGCCTCACCGAGCTCTTCGAGGAGCGAGACGTCTTCCCCCGCCGCGACCGCCGCGCCGCCGGCAGCGCCCCCTTGCCCCTGCCGCCCGGAACCCTCGAGATTCGCGCCTCCGATCTCGATAGCGGCTGGTCCGCGATCGACTCGAAGCTCCTCCTCCTCGCCGACCTGGAGCTCTTCGGCTTCCGCAAGCAGACCCGCCGCGCCCACCGTCGCCGCCACTCCGAAGCCGCCCCCCTGGCCTCGACCGTGTCCCCAGGCGACTACGTCGTCCACGTCGATTACGGCGTCGGCATCTTCCGCGGCCTGGTCCGCCTCGAAGCCGGCGGCGTCGAGCGCGAATACCTGCAAGTCGACTACGCCAAGGGCGATCGCCTTTACGTCCCCGTCGACCAAACCGACCGCGTCGCCCGCTACTCCGGCGGCGGCATCGACCCGACCCTCACCCGCCTCGGCACGGGCGAATGGCAGCAGACGCGCCGCCGCGTTCGCCGCGCCGTGCGCGAGATGGCCTTCGAGCTGGTCCAGCTTTACGCCAGCCGCGAAACCACCCGCTCCCAGCCCTACGGCCCCGACTCCCCGTGGGATCTGGAACTGGCCACGTCGTTCCCCTACGTGGAGACCCCCGACCAGCACGCCGCCATCGAAGCCGTCTCCGGCGACCTGCAATCGCCCGAGCCGATGGACCGCCTTGTCGTCGGCGACGTCGGCTTCGGCAAAACCGAGGTCGCCCTGCGCGCCGCCTTCCGCGCCGTCAACGATGGCCGCCAGGTCGCCGTCCTCGTGCCAACCACCGTCCTCGCCCTGCAGCACTTCACCACCTTCAGCCAGCGCCTCGCCGCCTTCCCGGTCCGCGTCGAGATGCTCTCCCGCTTGCGCAGCAGGGCCGAACAGCGCAACGTGCTGGAAGGCCTGGCCGACGGCAGCGTCGACATCGTCATCGGCACCCACCGCCTGGTGCAAAGCGACGTCCGGTTCAAGAACCTCGGGCTGGTCGTCATCGACGAGGAGCAGCGCTTCGGCGTCCGCCAGAAGGAGTTCCTCAAGAAGCTGCGCACCGAGGTCGACATCCTCACCATGAGCGCCACCCCCATTCCGCGCACCCTCCACATGGCCCTGGCCGGCATCCGCGACATCAGCATGATCGACACCGCCCCCCAGGCCCGCCTCCCGATCCGCACCTTCGTCACCCCGACCAACGACCAGCTCATCCGCGAGGTCATCCTGCGCGAGCTCGACCGCGGCGGCCAGATCTACTTCGTCCACAACCGCGTCCACGACATCGACCGCCTCGCCCACAAGCTGCGCGAACTGGCGCCAGAGGCCCGCTTCGGCGTCGCCCATGGCCAGATGGACGAAGACACCCTGGAAGAGATCGTCCTCGGCTTCGTCCGGCGCGACTTCGACGTCCTGATCTCCACCACCATCATCGAATCGGGCGTCGACATTCCCAACGTCAACACCATCATCATCGACAACGCCGACACCCTCGGCCTCACCCAGCTCTACCAGCTCCGCGGCCGCGTCGGCCGCTCCACTCAGCGCGCCTACGCCTACCTCCTCTACAAGCCCGACAAGTCCCTCTCCGCCGAAGCGCAAGAGCGCCTCGTCGCCATCCAGGAGGCGACAGAGCTCGGCGCCGGACTGCGCCTGGCCATGCGCGACATGGAAATCCGCGGCGCCGGCAACATCCTTGGCGCCGAGCAGAGCGGCCACATCGCCGCCATCGGCTACGAGATGTACATCCGCCTCCTCGCCCAGGCCGTCGAGGAGATCCGCACCGGCCAACCCATCCCGGAGCGCGGCCCCATCACCCTCGACCTGCCCCTTACCGCCCTCATCCCGGTCGACTACATCGTCGACACCGAGCTGCGCCTCGCCATGTACCGCC
>CALMZR010000010.1 GCA_937870845.1 uncultured Chloroflexota bacterium | reverse complement strand
CAGCCCTGGGTGGAGCGCAGCATCCCCCACGTCGGCGACCACGAGCCGACGGATACACCCGCCGGGTTTGCTGTCGGGCCCGGGGCCCCAAGCCAGGCCTCCGGAGGCGTATCGATGAGCGCGGAGGTCGGCTTGGCGGTCGCGGAGCGGCTGGCGGACGGTGAGGTCGCCGAGCTGGACGGGGCATCGGGCGGACCCCAGTTTCGCGCCATCAACTACCTCCTCGTTCAGGTCAGCGACTTGCGCAAGGCCGAAAACTTCTATCACGACTTCCTCGGCATGAGGCTGTTGGGCCGGGTTCGCCGCGGCCCGGACGACGTGATCGCGCCCGTGCCGAGGGACTATTCCTGGGAGCGGGCCCTGCAGACTGGGGAGCTCGCGGACATCTCGTTCCTGGCGAATGGACCGCTTGTTCTGGCGGTGCAGCGTATGGGCTTGGGCGTCATCCTCAATCAAGGCGTCCTGGAGATGGTCTCGCTTGGCGTCGATTCCCACACCTTCGCCCAGCTCAAGGGCCAGGTGCTCATGCGCAACCTCACCGTGCTCCGCTCCGACGCGGTTTCCTTCGTCTTTCGCGATCCCATGAACGTGAACTGGGAAATCGCGGTCGTCGGCTCTGTCCCGTTGATTCCATTCTAGCCGCCGAACAGGATTGCCTCTGCCGCCATGCTTGACGCCTACCGTGACCTCATCGACGAGTTGCTGGATACCCCGAACGTCGTCCGCGGCGCCGTCGAGGCTCGGGGAGAATACGACGCTTCCGCCGAGGCGAAGATCCTGATCGCCGAGATGCGCGACCGCGACCGGGCGGTGCTGAGCCGCGTCCAGTCCGTGACCCGCCAGGACATGCCCTATCTGCGTACGCTCCAGCTCGAAGAGCCCTCGACAGATGAGGCCGTGTCCCAATTGCTGGAAGCAATGGAAACGGCTCGCGGCGACCTTGTCTCATTGCTGATCAACCTGTCGTTGAAGGATTGGGAGCGCCGGGCGATCCACGAGACCGACGGCGAAATTACGCTGGCCGACGAAGTCGAGCAGCACGTCGAGTTCGACGAGGATCTCCGACGCCGGTTGCGGGAGTTGACGACCTGACCATGGTTCCCCGCGATCCTGGCCGAAAAGAGGTCCGATGACAGCGAACGACGAACTCGGCGCCGTAGGCTCCAGTCTTCCCGTGGTCGTCGTCGGAGCGGGGATGGCCGGGTTGACCGCGGCCGTCGCCCTGCACGAAGCCGGCGTGCCCGTGCGGCTTTTCGAAGTGGCTGAAGAGGTCGGCGGGCGCATTCGAACCGATCGCCATCCCGACGGATACCTCCTCGACCGGGGGTATCAGGTGCTGCTCGACGCCTACCCCGCGGCCCGGCGCTGGATCGACCAAAGCGCGCTCGGCCTGGGACGCTTTGATGCGGGAGCGCTGCTCTGGACCGGGCGCCGGCTCGTGCCGCTGGCGAACCCGCTGCGCCACCCGTCCGCGTTGCCGCGCGATTTGACCGCGCCGGTCTTCCCGCTCTCCGACAAGGTGCGCCTTGCCGCACTCGCCGCCCAGGCCGCGGCGGCGCCCTGGCAGAGCGCCAATCAAGCGGCGACCTCGCTCGGGCACGACGTTTCGGCGGCCGAGTACCTGTGGTCGCGCGGTTTCAGCGAGCGGTTCGTCGATCGTTTCGCGCGGCCGTTCTGGGGCGGAATCACGCTCGAACCCGACCTCGCCGGCAGCGCCGGACCTCTCCTGTTCACGTTGAAAATGTTTCTGGGGGGCTCGGCGGCGCTGCCCCGCGCAGGCGTTGGGGCCATGCCTGCCCAGCTTCTGGCGAGATTGCCAGCCGACTCGGTTTCGCTCCGGACTCGCGTCACGTCCGTCGTCGTTGCACACGGCAGAGCTACCGGCGTCCGCGTCGAAGGCGGGAACGTGCCGGCGGCGGCGGTCATTCTCGCCACAGAGCCGGAGAAGGCGGCAGGTCTTACCAACGCCCCTGCCCTGGCGAACGTCGGGCAGGGATTGCCGAGCCTCACGGTATTCCTCGGCGGTGAACGCGATCCGGGAACCGGCCCACGCATCGTGCTCGATGCCACGCGGCGGCTCATGGTCAACGAAGTGGCGCCGCTCTCTGCGGCTCAACCGTCCTACGCCCCGCCTGGACGCCACCTCGTCGCGGCCGCGATCGTCGGGGAAGCGGCGTCCGCCGATGACCTCGACGCCGTGGCGTCGCGCGCGAGGGCCGACGCGGCGGAGATGCTCGGCCATTCCCCCGACGACTGGTCGATTCTGCGCGTCGACCAGGCGCCGTTCTCGCAGTTCGCCCAACCGCCCGGCATCTATCGCCGTCTGCCCGGCAACGTGACGCCGACGCGCGGGCTCTTCCTCGCCTCCGAAGCGACGGTCGACTCGTCGTACAACGGGGCCATCCAGAGCGGGGAGTCGGCTGCCGCGATCGTGCAGCGCGAGCTCGCGTTCGCCGCGCGGGAGAACCAGACCGGATCATGATTCGCCACGGAGAGTTCAAAACCCCCGGCGGTAAGCTCATCGCCGTCGAGTTCGACGCGTCCGACGGGACGCTGCGCAACGTGGTCGTCACCGGCGACTTCTTCCTGTACCCGGAGGAGGCGTTGGACCGACTCTCCGGCTCACTGGAAGGGGCTCCCGCCACACTGACCGGGCCGGACTACGCGGCCCGCATCAGCGCGGGGCTGAGCGGAGACGTCGAGCTGCTCGGCTCCTCCGCGGAGGCCCTTGCCAATGCAGTCGTTCGCGCCCTCCACGATCCGGACACGCGGGATGCCGCCGGTGGCCGTTGAGACCGGAACGCTCACTGCGGACGAGATCGCGCGTTGGCGGGCGCTGCCGTGGCGGCTCCTGCCGGAGACGCCACGGACGCCGCTCATGAACATGGCGCTCGACGAGGTGCTGACCGAGCGCGTCGGTGCGGGATTGCGGCCGCCGACGCTGCGCGTCTGGGGCTGGAGCTCGCCCTGCGTCGTCCTCGGCCGCTTCCAGTCGGTGCGCAACGAGGTCGATGAGGAGGCCGCGGCGCGCGCCGGCGTCGAGATCGTACGTCGCGTCAGCGGCGGTGGCGCCATGTTCATCGAGCCCGAGGGAGCGATCACCTGGTCGCTCTACGCGCCCGAGGCGCTGACGCGGGGCATGACCTTCGCCGAGTCCTACCGGTTTTTCGATGCCTGGGTGGTCGACGCGCTGCGTGAGTTGGGGATCGACGCGTGGTACGAGCCGCTCAATGACATCACCTCCGCCGGTGGGAAGATCGGCGGCGCGGCGCAGGCGCGCCGCGGTGGCGCCGTGCTGCACCATACCACCATGGCCTACGACATGAACGTGCCGCTCATGCTCAGCATCCTGCGCATCGGCAAGGAAAAGCTCAGCGACAAGGGCGTGATGTCGGCGGCCAAGCGCGTGGGGCCACTGCGCCAGCAAACCGCTATGGGCCGCGCCGAGATCATCGATCACCTGGTCGAGCAGTTCGGGACCAGCTTCGGCCTCCAGGCCGACGAGGTCACGCCCCAGGAGCTCTCGGAGGCCGAGCGGCGCGTCGATGACCGCTTCGGCACGCGTGACTGGATCCACTACCTTCCTTGACGGCGACTCCGAAGATGCGTTCGTACGCGGCATCGCGGGAGGCGTGCCAAGTTGACACCGGTCGCAGCGCGGGCCTATGATCGCCGGGGGAGCCGCCATCCCGCGTGGTGGAAACCCAGTCGCCCTGTCCTGCGTTGACAGATGCAGAAAGACTCGTCCGCGCCCCGCCTTGCGCGGTCGTCGCGATCCGGTTTCGCTGTGCGGTGCGGAACCTCCCGCGGAGAGCGCGACCATCAGCGGCGAGTCGGCGAAGCCGAGGGAGGTCGGGGTCTGTCCGCTGGGGCGGCCCAGAGGAGTTGGACGCGGGCATGGACGGGTTACGGTTCGACAATCTGGCGCGCGCGGTCGCCGCGGGGGCATCGCGGCGTTTCGTGCTGAAGGGCGTCGCAGCGGGATTGGCGGCGACGGCGCTTCGCGTCACTGGCTTCGGCGTCGCCAACGCGCAGAACACGGTCCCGCTGGGGGGGCAGTGCTCCGGGCTTGGCGCCAATTCGGAATGCAGCCAGGCGGGGGGCGCGGTCGTCTGCAGCGACAACGGCGTGGCTCAGGACGGCCAGTTCAACTGCTGCCGCAACGCCGGCGGCGCCTGCACGGCCGACTTCCATTGCTGTGGCGGCGCGGTCTGCGTGAATGGGGCGTGCGGAGGCGGCGGCTCCGCGGGCGGGCTCGGGCTTGGCTCGGAATGCACCGCCACCAGCCAGTGCAGCCAGTCCGGCGGATCCGTCGTCTGCGCCAGCAATGGGGTTGCCGCCGATGGCGCCCGCAATTGCTGTCGCAACACCGGCGGCGCCTGCACCGGCGACATCCAATGCTGCGCCAACCTCTTCTGCGTCAACGGCACGTGCGGCGGAACAGCCCCACCCACGACGACCGGCGGCGGTCTCGCCCCCGGCGCCGCATGCACGGCCACCGAGCAGTGCAGCCAGACCGGCGGCGCGCGGGTCTGCGCCAATAACGGGTTCGACGGCGACGGCGCCCTCAACTGCTGCGCCAACGAGGGCGGCGTCTGCGGCGACGCCACGTACAGCGCCGACTGCTGCGGCGGCCTCTACTGCGTCAACCGCGTCTGCACGAACAACACCACGGGCGGCCTGGCGCTGGGCGCGTCCTGTACGCAAACCGGACAGTGCAGCCAGTCGGCTGGGGCCGCGGTCTGCGCCTCCAACGGCATCGACTCCGACGGCACGCTCAACTGCTGCCATAACGCCGGCGGCTGGTGCGACCGCGACATCGTCTGCTGCGGCGGTCTCTTGTGCATCAGTGGCGCCTGCGCCACCGGCGCCGGCTCGGGCGGCACAATCGGCCTCGGCGGCCGGTGCGCCGCGACCGGAGAGTGCAGCCAGGCGGGCGGCGCGGTCTTCTGCGCCGACAACGGCATCGCCAGCGACGGCGCGCTCAACTGCTGCCGGTACG
This sequence comes from uncultured Chloroflexota bacterium, assembly GCA_937870845.1. Classification (GTDB taxonomy): domain Bacteria; phylum Chloroflexota; class Chloroflexia; order Thermomicrobiales; family UBA6265; genus JACCXM01. The sequence goes on along the minus strand of CALMZR010000010.1, from coordinate 33,445 downwards.
AAGGCGGCGGCTGCGCGACCGGGTCGCAATGCTGCGGCGGTCTCGATTGCACGAACGGCGTCTGCACCCCGATCGGCGGCGGCTCGGGGGGCGGCAACATCGCCCTTGGCGGCGAGTGCGCCGCGGACGGCGAATGCACGGCCGCGGGCGGCCCGTCGTTCTGCCGCAACAACGGTATCGACAGCGACGGCCCGTTGAACTGCTGCCGCTTCGAGGGCGGAAGCTGCTCCACGGGGAGCCACTGTTGCTCGGGTCTGAACTGCACGGGCGGCGTCTGCGCCTAGTGGACGCCGCGGTCGCATCGTCGGTTTTCGCAGGGGCGCCGAACGGGGCCCCTGCGGCATCTCCGTCGGCTGTTCGTCGGAACCTCGATTCGTAGACCGCAGCCGATGTCGGGCAGACGGCCAGCGCGCAGACCTGCGACGAGCAAGCTGGGCGATGAGGCGCCAGACCCCGAAGGGCTGGAAGCCGCCCTCCCTGGAACCGTGATCCGCGCCTACGGCAAGTACTTCACCGTCCTTCTCGACGACGGAAGAGCGCTCCTGTCCACGATCAAGGGCGGCCTGAAACGGCGCCGTCGCGGCACCGATCTCGTCGCCGTGGGCGACAAGGTCCTCGTGACCGACGTGGGGGAGGGGGAGGGGCGCATCGAGCATGTCTTCCCGCGACGGAGCGCGCTCTCGCGTCTCGCTCGGCACACCGGGGATGTCGAACAGGTCATACTGGCCAACCCGGACCAGGCGCTTTTCTTGTTCGCCGTGCGGGAGCCCGAGCCGCACCCGCGCCTGCTCGATCGTTTTCTGGTCATGGCCGAGTCGCGCGGGCTGCCGGCGCTTATCGGGGTGAACAAGATGGACCTGGACGCGCCGGTTCCAAACGGTCAGCCCTCCCTGGCTCGAGCCACATTTGCCGACTACGAGCCGATCTACCCCGTGTACTACCTCAGCGTCAAGACCGGCGCTGGACTCGATGAGTTGCGGGCCGCCCTGAGCGGCAAGATCACCGCCGTAGCCGGCCCTTCGGGCGTCGGCAAATCGAGCCTGCTCAACGCCTTCGACCCCGAGCGCGAGCGCACGGTGGGGACCATCTCGGAGGCGACCGGCAAAGGACGCCACACCACCGTCGCCACTGTTCTCCATCGGATTCCGGGTGAGGACGGGACGTTTGTCGCCGACACGCCGGGCATCCGGGCGCTCTCGCTGCAAGGCGTCGACCTCAGCCAGCTCGACGAGCTGTTTCCCGAGATGAGGCCGTACCTCGGCGCCTGCCGTTACACCGACTGCACCCATGTGCACGAGCCAGGCTGCGCCATTCGCGAGGCAGTCACAGAGGGTCGCATCAGCCCTGAGCGATACGTGAGCTACGCCCGTCTTCGCCGCGGCGAAACCGACGATACCGATTAGCGGGAGACGGTGAGCGCCCGGTCATCCCCGTAGGACGTGGCATCGAGCCAGGGAGACCCTTCGGTAAATCGCGTCGACCGGAATGGATGCAGATCCACCAATCGGGGAGCCCCGTCCACAATCCACTCGGCGAGGCAGACGCCAATGGCGGGCGAGGTCTTGAACGACGTCCCGCTGTCGCCGGCCATCACCCACAGCCCCGGAACGGACGGAATCTGGTCGATGATCGGGCGCCCGTCCGGGCTGCGCATGTACGTGCCGGACCACCCCCCGCGCATGATCGCGTCGGTGAAGATCGGGTAGCGCGCGGCAAGAGCCCGCCGGGCTGTTGGGATCGTGGACGCATCGACCGACTCGTCGAGTGCGTCGGGATCGGCGGTGAGTACGCTGCGCTCGGCCCCAATCAGGGTGCAGTTGGCCCCCTCGGGGCGCAGCCAGGAGTGATTGACGGCGTCGATGACGACCCGATGCCCCCGGCCTTCGAGCGCCGCCGGCCAGCGGAACAGCACCACCTGCGTCCGCACCGGCTCCAACCCGAGATCGATGCCGAGCGGGTTCAGCAGCCGGTCGGCCCACGACCCGGCCGCGATCACCACTGCCTTGGTCTCGATGGTTCCCATCACCGTCTCGACGCCGAAAACTCGGCCACCCCGGGTGAGGATGGCCGTCACGGGCGCGTTCTCGAAGATGCGGACCCCGAGTCCCGACGCGGCTCGCGCGAATCCGTGGAGCGTGGCGTTGGGGTCGGCGTAGCCGCTGCCGGGCTCGAATGCGGCAAGGGTGAGGTCGTCCGTGTGCAGAAAGGGATCAATCTCTCCCATCTCCTGACGGTCGACGATCCGGGTATCGATGCCGATGCGCTGCTGGGCGGCGACGTTCTCTCGCAGCCGGTCTTCGTGCTCCGGTGCGACGACCTGGACGAACCCGATTGGCGAAAACCCTGGCGACCCAGAGCCGACCTCGTCGTCCCAGTTGCGGAAGATGGCGAGGCTCTCGTGGGTGAGCGTCGCTTCCGGGACGTTGGCGTAGTGGCAGCGGACCAGCGCCCCCGACTTCCCGGTCGCTCCGGAGCCGAGGCGCAGCCGCTCCAACAGGACTACGTCGCGTACGCCGCGCTTGGCGAGCTGAAACGCGGTGGAGAGGCCATTCACGCCCCCACCGGCCACGGCCACCTGTGCGCTACGCGGCAGCGTTGGCGTCTCTGCCGCGGCTCGCCAGCCGTTTGGCTCCTGCGTCCGCGTCATCGCGCGAGACTCCGGCGGTCGAGCCAGCCGCCGGCTCCGTCGTACGTCGCGGCGTCGTAGCCGTCGACCGTGGCCCCAGTTAGAACCACGGTCTCACCCTCGGGAATCGTCAGGCGGACGTCGGCGTCGGGCAGCGGCGCTTCGAGCAGCGGCGCGTCCTCGACCGTCGTGGCCGTGTCGATACCGGGGCGCGTACCGAGGGAGAGGTACTGCGCGGGAACAAAAACCTCTTGGCCGTCGTAGAGAATTCCGAGGAAGCCGGGCGCGGCATTGCCGGTCAGTTCGACCTCGGCATCCGCCGGCAGCACCGCGACCACCGCGGCGGTGGAATCTGGAGCGGCGTACGCGCTAACCTCGAACACAGTCGTGGCCAGCGGTGGAGCCTTCGCCGACACGTCGGATATCGGCCCCGCCAACGTCGCCAGGAGCAACGCTAAGCCGGTGAAGAGCGCGAGATGCGGATGCGATCGGATGCGGGAAACGGCCTCGGCCTCAACGATGGTCAAGGAATGATCTCCTTCGACGGTTCGTGTCCGGTGACCCCGGAGACAAGACCCTCTTGCGCCAAGTCTAGTCTGGCGCGGCACGGCCCGTGCATGCGCCGGCGCTGGGCGCGCTCATGATGTCGGCCAACGCCCCGCGCGAACCGGCGCTCGACCGGCCCGACCGGGTCGACGCGATCATCGCCTTTCTCGAACCGACGATCGAGGACGTCCTCAACCGTCTCGAAGGCGACGAGTTCACTACCACCGAGTTCATCGAGCTGCTCCAGTCCGATCCCGAGGCGGACAAGGCCTACCAGGAATCGCTGCGCCGCTGGGGAGAAGGTGATCGGTACGCCAAGATGGTCGTGCATGGGCAGGTCATCCCTGGCATCCTGCGTCGTTCATCACGCGTCGAGTGGCTCGGCTTCGCGCATGGCGTCGACGACCCCTACGCGGTCCCTGCTCGCTGGGGAATGGTCCACGACGAGTCGGCAAGGGGATCGGGGCCAGAGAGGACGGATAAATCGACATAAATCACGGAAACGCGGGCGCTCTTCCGGCCGAGTTATCGGGTAGCATGAGCCTGATGCGCGCCGAATTCGCCGCGCAGGATCGCCGTTGATGCGCCAACGCCATCAGAAATGGAACGCCAGTGGATAACATTCGCCAACTGGGGGTGATGCGCCTCCACCTGCTTGGTGACAACGACAAAGAGAAGGACGGGAAATCGTCGGGCAAGCGCCCCGGCTTTCCTGGCCGCAACCGCAACGATCCGAGCGGGCCTGGCGGCCTCGGCCCCAACAAGGGGCGTCCCCGAATCCCGCCCTGGGTGATCGCCGTCCTCTTCCTGGGCTTGGTCGCCTACCAGCTCTACATGGTCTTCGACCCTCAGCAGAGTACGCAGAGCGTCACCGTGCCGTACTCGGTGGTCGAGCAGCAGGTGCGCGCCGGCAACGTCACCGAAGCGACGCTGACGGACACGAACATCACCGCCGTGCTGGAAGAACCGATTTTCTGGGATCGCCGTAGCGAGCAATTGCTGACATCTGAGCCTGATGACGAGAATCAGAATGTGGTCGAGGGGAAGAGCCTCAGCGCCACGCTTCCGCCGATAACCAACGAAGGCTTATTGCCCCTGCTGAATGAGAACGGCGTCGTCGTCAAGGGGCAGAACGACACCTCTTCGATCTTCTCGACGCTCGTGGTGACGCTGCTGCCGTTCCTGCTCATCGTCGGTCTCATCATCTTCATGGGCCGGCAGATGTCGCGCGGCCAGCAAAACGTCTTCGGCTTCGGCCGCTCCCGCGCCAAGCAGCACGACCCGGAGCGTCCGCAGGTCACGTTCGCCGACGTGGCGGGGGAGGAAGAAGCCAAGCAGGAGCTGACCGAGGTCGTCGACTTCCTGCGCAACCCGGCCAAGTACCACCAGCTCGGCGCGCGCCTGCCCCGCGGCGTGCTGCTCGTCGGGCCGCCGGGCACCGGCAAGACCCTCATGGCGCGCGCCGTCGCCGGAGAAGCCGGCGTGCCGTTTTTCAGCGTCTCGGCCTCGGAGTTCGTCGAGATGTTCGTCGGCGTCGGCGCCAGCCGCGTCCGCGACCTGTTCGACAAGGCCAAGCAGAACGCCCCGGCCATCGTCTTCGTCGACGAGCTCGACGCTGTCGGACGCCAGCGGTTCGCCGGTCTCGGCGGCTCTAACGACGAGCGCGAGCAGACGCTCAATCAGATGCTCGTCGAGATGGACGGCTTCGAGACCAACCAGGAAGTCATCGTCATGGCCGCCACGAACCGGCCCGACGTCCTCGACCCCGCCCTGCTGAGGCCGGGCCGCTTCGACCGTCAGGTCGTCATCGGTCTGCCGGACAAGGCTGGCCGAGAAGCGGTTCTGAACATCCACACCCGTGGCCTGCCCCTCGCCTCCGACGTCGACAAGGCCTCCCTGGCGCGCGGGACGACCGGGTTCTCCGGGGCCGACCTGGCCAACCTCGTCAACGAAGCGGCCCTGACTGCGGCGCGCCGCAACCGCAAAGAGATCACCGCCGCCGACTTCGAGGAAGCCCTCGACAAGATCCTCCTCGGCACCACGCGCACCGGGTTGATGAACCCGAAGGAGCGCGAGGTTGTCGCCTACCACGAGGCGGGTCACGCCCTCGTCGCCCACTTCACGCCTGGCTCCGATCCGCTGCGCAAGGTCAGCATCGTGCCTCGCGGCCGCGCTCTTGGCGTAACGGTGCAGATGCCGGAGGAGGACCGGCATAACTACAGCCGCACGTTTCTCGTGGGGCGATTGGCGATGCTCCTGGGCGGCCGCGCCGCGGAAATGGTCGTCTACGACGAGGTGACCACCGGCGCCGAGAACGACCTCAAGGAGGCGTCCAGCCTGGCCCGGCGCATGGTCGGATTGTGGGGCATGAGCAAGGAGCTGGGCCCCGTCTACCTCGGCACGGGGGAAGAGCACGTCTTCCTCGGCCGCGAGATCATGCAGGAGAAGGCCTACTCCGACGCCACCGCCAACCGGCTCGATAGCGCCGTGCGCGAGATGGTGGAAACGGCTCTCGACAGCGCCGTCAAGACCACGGTCGAGCACCGCGACAAGCTCGATGCCCTTGTCGCGGCGCTCCTGGAGCATGAAACCCTCGACGGCAAGGAGGTCATGGCGATCTTCGGCCCCGGCCACACCCTCGACCCCGAGGCCGGCGTCGTCCCCCAGCAACCCGCAACCATCGAGGCCGTCATCGTCGAGAACGGCAAAGTGGACGCCGAGTCTTCCAGCGACGGTGCCGCAGAGCCGGAACCTTCATTGGCTCCGGCCGGCGCCCCGGTCGATGCGCGATTGAGCAGCGAAGACGTCTAGCCAGGTTTCGAGGAACGGGTGACGGGGTCGGGGGCGAATCATGGGCGGCGTGCAGCAGCGCGGTTGCTCAATCCCCGACACCCGACACCTGACATCCTACGTCCGATACAGCGTTGTCACCGCGCCGATGCGGCCGTACATCCAGAACGCGGCCGGCATGCCGATGATAGTCAGCAGCACCACGTACGCCGCGGCCATCCACAACCCCGAGAACCACCAGCCGATGAGCAGGAAATAGACGGCGCGCAGGAGAAAAGGGCGCTGCTCGGTCGCGGCACGCAAGACGCCCTCGTTCAACCAGTACACCGTGCCGATTGGGCGCAGCGTGGCCACGAACGGTAGCCGGTTGATGATCCACAGCCCCAGCGGCAACCCGATGATCGTCGCATTCAGCGCCCAGGCCGCCGCCGAGAGAATCCCCGTCAGCCACCACCCGACCAGGACGAACCAGATCACCCGCAGGATCAGGTTCGGCGGTTCGACGATCACGAATCGACTCCCGAGTTCGTGCGGCGCTCCGTCACCACTCACGGTTGCATCTCCTTGACGCGATTCAGACGCTCGCGGCGGCGTGCCGCGTGCCCACCGTCCCGAGTTGTCGGCCCAGCTCCGTGATCGTCTCATCCAGAATGGCGACCGTCCGGTCGCACTCCTCGCGGGTGATCACCAGCGGCGGGCACAGTTGCGTCGTCGGGTCGTTGCGGCTGTCGTTGCGAAGAATCAGTCCGCTCTGCCGCATCTGATCGGTCAGCCAGGCGAGCAGGGCGTTGTCGCGGAACGTCTCCTTCGTCCCCCTGTCGGCAACCAGCTCCACGCCCAGGAAGAGCCCGACGCCGCGGATGTCGCCCACGTTGGGATGGTTGCCCAGCGTGGCCTCCAGCGCGTCGCGCAGATACTGGCCGATCTCCCTCGCCCGTCCGGGCAGGTCTTCCTCCAGCATGATGTCGAGGTTTGCGATTGCGGCGGCGCAGGAGACGGGATGGCCGCCAAAGGTCAGCCCGTGCTGAAAGCCGCCCTTCCGAGCCGCGGCAACCGGCGCCGGGAGATTCTCCGTCGCCGGCTCGGCAAAGGCGTCGGCCACGCCCTTGCGCGCCATGACGGCGCCCAGTGGCGCGTAAGAGGACGTGATGCCCTTCGCCGTAGTGATGAGGTCGGGAACCACGTCGTAGTACTCAGAGGCGAAGAGCGTCCCCAGCCGGCCGAAGCCGCAGATGACCTCGTCCATGATCATGAGGATGCCGGTATCGTCGCAAAGCTTGCGGACCTTCTTGAAGTAGTCAGGCGACCCGGGCGGGATGCAGCCTCCAGCATTCTGCACCGGCTCCAGGATGATCGCCGCGACCTGATGCGGCCCCTCGAACTCGACCAGGCGCTCGATCTCGTCGTAGCACGTCAGGGTGCAGGCGGAGGCGTCCTGGCAGTACGGGCAGCGGTAGCGGTGCGACATCGGCGCGTGCCGCGCGCCGGGCGCCAGTGGTCCGAACGGAGCGCGGGCATCGGTCAGGCCGTTGACGGAGAGGGCGCCCATGGTCGTGCCGTGGTACGCGACCCGGCGCGAAATAGTCTTCCAGCGATGTGGAAAGCCGTTGATCGTGTGGTACTGCTTGGCAAGCTTGAGCGCGCTCTCGACCGCCTCCGAACCGCCGGAGGTGAAAAAGACGCGCGCGTCCCCGCCGAGCGGAGCCAGATCGCCGAGACGGTCGGCCAGCACCGCCGCTGGCACGCTGATGTACCCGAACGGGTTGACGTAGGGGAGTTGCGCCGCTTGAGCGGCCATCGCGTCGACGATCCGCCGCCGTCCATATCCGGCGTTCACCGAGTAGATGCCGGCCAGCAGGTCGAGGTACGCGTTGCCGTCGATGTCCCAGAGCGTGGAGCCCTCCCCGCGCACGATCATGAGCGGCCGCTTGTCGGGGTCCCGGTAGTCCGCCATCTGCGTGAAATGCAGCCAGGCGTTGTCGCGCACCGCGTCTTCGACGTACTGGGCATCGATGGCATCGGTTGGCCGGTCGGCGAGGTACGCAGAAGTCATATGGCGCTCCCTGGTAACGAATTGCCCGGTGCTGGCAATGTACACTGGTTCGCAGAGTGTAGCCGAGCGCGCGCGGTCAGCAGCTTCGTGGCGGGGCCGCCACGGGCCAATTCTGGGACGAGTGCGGCGATGGCGCCTAAATCAGACGACAAGAAAGCGCGCCGCCGGAGCGCCCGGTCGGCCAACGGCCGATTCGTGGCTTCTCCGGATGGAGCGGAGAGGCAGGACAGACGAGCGGCCCACTCACCCGGCGCCGTCCTGACCGACGGGCCGACCCTCATGCCCCCAGCAACGGCCGATCTTCCCCCGCTGCTCCCGGAGCTCTTCATCAATCGCGAGCTGAGTTGGCTCGCCTTCAACGACCGCGTTCTCTTCGAGGCGGAGGAACAGACGAACCCGCTTCTGGAACGGGTGAAGTTCGCGGCCATCTTCGCCACCAATCTCGACGAGTTCTTCATGATCCGCGTCGCGGGGATCGAACGAAAGGTGACCGCGGGTGTCGCCATTCCTGGCCCGGACGGGCGGACGCCGATTGAGCAACTCCGCGCTGTGCGCGTCAAGACCCAGGAGTCGCTCGACCGACATTCCAGGCTCATCACTGGCCAGTTGATCCCAGACCTCTCTGCAGCAGGGATCGAGATCGCCCCGTATGCCGCACTATCCGAGGCGCAACGCGAGGCCGTCACGCGTCGCTTCGAGCGCGAAATCTTCCCGATCCTGACGCCGCAGGCCATCGACCGCGGGCGGCGGTTCCCCCACGTCTCCAACCGCAGCCTCAACCTCATCGCGGTGCTGGAGCTGCCGGACGGGTCGCGCTACGCCCGTATCAAGATCCCGGCCACGCTGCCTCGATTCCTGGCTGTTCCCAACGGCGAGACGGTCCATGCCGGAACCCAGGTCTTCACCTGGTTGGAGCAAGTGGTGGCGGCCAACCTGACTCGCCTGTTTGCCCGCGCAGACGTGATCGCCTCGTACCCGTTCCACGTCACGCGCGATTCCGACATCGAGCTCGACGAGGACGAAGGCGACGACGACGAGGTCAACCTGATGACCGTCATGCGCGACTCGATCGCGCAGCGCGCCTTCGGTCCCGTCGTGCGGCTCATGATCGACGGCACGATGCCGGAGGAGGTGCGGGACTGGCTCGTCGAGCATTTGCGCGTCTCCGAAGACGACCTCTACGTGGTCGAAGGCCCGCTGGCAACCGAGGATCTCTGGGAGCTGGTCGCCATCGACCGTCCGGACCTCAAGGAGCCGCCGTACCCTCCTGCGGCCGTCCCGGGGCTTTCGTCCGTTCCAGGCCAGGAAGCCGGCGACATCTTTGCCGTCGTTCGCGAGCGCGACATTCTGGTTCATCACCCATACCAGTCGTTCGCCGCCGTCGTCGATTTCCTGCGCGCGGCGGCGGCCGATCCCAACGTGGTGGCCATCAAGCAGACGCTGTATCGGATCGGCCGCGATTCCCCGCTTATTCCGCTGCTGGTCGAAGCACGGGACGACGACACCCAGGTGGCGGTGCTGGTCGAGCTCAAGGCCCGGTTCGACGAAGAGAACAACATAACCTGGGCCGAGGAGCTGGAACGGCACGGGGTCCACGTCGCCTACGGCCTGACGGGCCTGAAAACCCACTGCAAGGCAACGCTGGTCGTGCGGCGCGAACCGAGCGGTCTGCGTCGCTACGTCCACCTGGCGACCGGCAATTACAACGCGGCCACCGCCCGCCTCTACGAGGACATGGGCTACCTCACGGCGCGGGAGGAGATCGGGGCCGACGTCTCCGAGCTCTTCAACGTGCTGACCGGATACGCGCAGCAGGAGGACTACCGCGCCATCTGGGTGGCGCCGGGCAACTTGCGCGAGAAGCTCCTGGCCGCCATCGAGCGTGAGATCGCGGCGCACCGCGAGCACGGCAACGGCTGGTTGGTGTTCAAGCTCAATGCGCTGGTCGACCGCGTGTTGATCCGGGGCTTGTACAAGGCGTCGCAGGCAGGCGTGAAGATCGATCTGATCGTGCGGGGCGCCTGCTGTCTACGCCCCGGTGTCCCAGGCTGGAGCGAGAACATCCGCGTCATCAGCGTGATCGGTCGATTCTTGGAGCACAGCCGCATCTACGTGTTTGGCGCCGGTGGCCACGACGAGGTCTACCTCGGCAGCGCCGACGTGATGGAGCGCAATCTAGACCGGCGGGTCGAGGTCGTCTTCCCGATTGAGGATCGTCGCTGGGCCGCCGCAATTCGAGATGAGATTGTTCCCGCGTACTTGCGAGACACAGTCAATGCTTGGGAGCTGGCGGAAGATGGCCGCTATCGCCGCATTGAGCCCGATCCGGGAGAAGAACCGTTTGACGTCCATGAGTGGCTCATGGAACGGTATCGGCTGCCCGCTGATTGGGCGTGGTCGGGAGTTCGGAGCAGGGCGCCCCAGCAAGCGCCGCTTCCGGTGACGGCCTGACGCCGCCGTATGCCAACCTTGGGGCGGAACGCGAACGGTTGCTCGCGCGAGACGCCTGTCGAATCCTCCGCTGCCCGAAACGGCGGCGAAGACGCCCCTATGGCATCAGCTCCTCGCCAGGGTCGGCGACCAAAGCCTGCGTCTCAAGGGCCGTCAAGGCGAAGTTGTCGATCTCCTGTTGCAACGCGTCGCGCAGATTGATCAGGTCGACGAGGTCGAGTCCGGCCAGAACGGCGTTGTTCTCGGGGTCGCCGTCGTCGATGCTCTGGCCGACCACGCGAAACTCGACTTCCCAGCCTTCCTCGCCGTCGGCGCCTCCCGCCGCCGGCGCCTCGTCCATGTAGATGTTGTACGTCTCCACTTCGCCCTCCTCCCCCGCCCGAGGTCTGCGCCGTTCCAGACCGGAGCGTAGCGTCATGTTGCGGGTTCGGCAAGCGGGGCTATGCGTCTGCCGCTGAGCCGTGGGCTTCCGGGCCGCGCAGGCCGCTCGGCACGAACCGGTTGAGGAGCTCGACCACCGGCCGCGATGGGCGATCGGCATTGAGGTCGGACTCCTTCTGGAGGACCGCCGAGCGGACGAGATTGCCGCCGAAATAGCGGATGGGGTCGGGCGGATACTGCGAGCGTGGCCCGCGGTTGATCGGGCTCCCCTGCCATTCGTCACGAAGTTCCAATGCCGTCGAGGCGAGGGTGCGGCCACCGATGTACGACGGGCCAACGCCGTTGCCGGAATAGCCGACGCCATAGATAACGTCCGGGTTGCCGTCCAGATGGCCGAAGAAGAGGCTGTTCGTTTCGCTGCGGTCGATCGGACCGGTCCACGTGTGCGTGATCGGCACGTCCGCCAACGCAGGATAGATCCGCCGGAAGGATCGCTCGGTGCGCGCAACGCGCGGGCCGGGGTCCTCGAACTGCCGCGTGATTCGCCCCAGATAGGCGTGCGAGCAACCGCCTTTGCCGAAGGCAATTCGGCCATCCTTGGTCGTGCGGTAGTAGTGGACCATCATGTGCTCGTCCGCGACCGCTTCGTCGCCGGTCCAGCCGATCTCCCGCAGGCGCTCCGGGATCGGCGCCGTGGCGACCATGTCGCTGCTCATGGGCAACACGGCCCTGCGGATCTCGGGCAGAGCGGCGAGCCAGGCATTGATCGCCAGCACCACCTTGTCGGCGGCCACGGCGGCGAACGGGGTCCGCACGACCGGCGGTCGTCCGCGCACAATCTCGATCACCGGGCTTTGCTCCCAGATGCGGACCCCGTGCGCGACGGCGACGCGGCGCAGCCCACGGGCGAGCAGCGCCGGCTGGACGCGCGCGCCCGTGCGATCGAGGACACCACCCAGGTGGACTGGCGATCCCGCCCGCCGCGCAACCTCGTTGGGCTCGAGTCTCTCGAAGACGTCGAACCCGCGCTCTCGCGTTGCGCGGATGGCCTCCTCCCAGCTCCCCAGATGCGCGGGCGCCGTGGCGGTGAGCAAGATGCCTCCGGCCCGATAGTCGGCGTCGATGTCATAGTCGGCGCAGACGCGGCCGATCGCGGCCACGCCCGCTGCCGACTCGCGCGCCAACCGGACGCCTTCTTCTTCACCATAGGTCTCGACCAACATCGGCAGCTTTTCCCACCAGCCGTTCACGAAACCGCCGTTGCGGCCGCTGGCGCCGGCCCCGCAGAAATCGGCTTCCACCAGCATCACATCCACGGAGGGGTCAAGCCACTTGATGTGGAGGGCGGTCCAAAGACCGGTGTACCCGCCGCCGACGATGCAGACATCGGCGCGATGCGACCCGGTGAGCGGCTCACCCGATTCGGCCTCGGGTTCGAGGGCCAGAACTTCTTGCAGCCAGAGCGCCCGACGCCGGGCTCGGTTGACCGGTTGCAACAGCGACATCGTTCCTCCAGGAGCGGCGGGCCGGGGCCTCGCGGCGTCAGAGAGTCGAAGCAACCGCGGGGAGTCTCGAAACCGCTTCGATCACCCGCGCGTGAGCCCTCGCGTCGATGGTCGCGATCAGGCCGCCGACGTTGCGCGGCTCCGGTTTGTTATAGCGGAACCGCCGCCCGGCGAGATCTGTCACCACGCCTCCGGCTTCATGGAACACCAGGTCAGCCACGGCAAAATCCCACTCCGAAGCCATGTCTTGCGCTTCGCCGGGCCGCACGCCAAGCATCACGTCCAGCGTCCGCGGCGGCAAGAAGATCCGTGGCGAGAACCCGGTCACCGTCGGCGGCTCCAGCCCCGCGCCGAGCGCATCCGCCACCGTCTGCACGAGCTCGGCATTCTCGGGCGCGCCAAACCACTTGGACGTCGCCAGGCGAAGACGCTCTCCCGGGGGCTCGAGCGTGACGCGCTGCGCGGCGCCCGCGCCGCAACGCACCCAGGCGCCGCCGCCTTTGCTCGCGGTGACAAGCACGTTGGCGGCAGGCTGGAATCCGGCGGCAGCAACCGGCCGCCCGTCGAGCACGAATGCGACTAAAACGTCGAACTCGCCGGTGCGCATGATGAACTGCTCGGTGCCGTCGATCGGGTCGGCGATCCAGCAGCGGGCGGATGCCAGGCGGCGCTCGTCGTCCATGCCCTCTTCGGTCAGGATCGGGTCGTGCGGAAAGTGTTGCGCGATGACGTCGCGAATGGTCGCGTCAGCGGCGAGGTCGGCATCGGTGACCGGCGAGCCATCGATCTTGCCATACGTCTTCGCGTTCGCCGCATCGTAATACTCGCGGACGACGGCGCCTGCGGCGGTGACGGCCGCGGCGGCCGTCGCGAGCTCGGCCTGGTATGAACCTCGCTCTTCGGCCATATCGGGTTCCTAGCAATGCTCCTCGATCGGAGCAGGATGGTAGCATCGCCCCCTGCCCGAGGGTCTGGATCGTCAACGCCTCGCGAGTGTCGACGGAGCGGAGTGTGGAGCAGGAGCACCGGCTCTCCGACGAGCAGGCAGCCGTTGTCGGATTCGATCGCGATGCCGGTCATCTCCTGGTCCTTGCCCGGCCAGGCAGCGGCAAGACGCACACGCTCGCGGCGCGAGCCGGCCGATTGCTCGCGGATGGCGTGGACCCCCGCCAACTGCTCGCCATGACGTTTTCCAACCGGGCCGCGGAGCAACTGAAAGATCGGCTGCCGGGCGGCCGCATTTGGGCGGGGACGTTTCACGCCATCAGCGCCGACATCCTCGAGCGGTACGGGTCCGCAATCGGGGTGCGCTGGCCGTTTCGCATCGCGGACGACAACCGGTCTCGCGAATTCATCCTGCGGGCCATCGCCGACGTTGGCTATCCGCTGGCCGCAGACGATCGGGCGCGGTCGCGATTTCTGCGCGAAGTCCAATCCCGCATCGAACGGCGGAAACGCGAGGGCCGCGAGCGAGGCGAATCCCGCCGCGACGACTACCTCGATGCCGACGTGGTCGCCACGATCGACGAGACCTATTGCCGGCTGCTCGAAGAGGCGAATGCGCTCGACTTCGCGGATCTGATCGGCAAGGCGATCGCAACGCTGGAGCAGGACGCGTTGGCAGGGGAGGCGCTGCGCAATCGGCTGACGCACGTGCTCGTGGACGAGGTTCACGACATATCCCCAGAGCAATACCGGCTCATGTGCCTGCTCGCTCCAGCACGCTCCGATTGTCAGGTCTTCGTCGTCGGCGATCCCGATCAGTCGATTTACGAATGGCGTGGCGCCCACGCCGACCGGATGATCGCGCAATACCGCCGCGAGTACCGGCCGGCCGAGTTCGGGTTGAGCGTGAACTTCCGGTCGCGGGCCCCGATCGTCGTCGCCGCCGACACGCTGATGGCCATGCGGCGGGCAAGCCAACCGCATCGCGGCGGGACCACCCCACCCTATTGGTGTGAGTTCCCGGATGCCCAGGCTGAGGCGCGCGAAGTGGCGGCGACCATCGCCCGTGCCCGCGCCTCCGGCCAGCGCCCGGGCTTCGGCGCCTTCGCCGTGCTCTACCGGACCCATGCCGTTGGCGACAAGATCGAAGCCGAGCTGTTGCAGGCGGAGATCCCGGTCTACCGCGTTCAGCAAGACCGCTTCTTCCACCAGCGCGACGCGCAGGAGTCGCTGCGCTACCTGGAGCTCGCTTTCGGCATGCACGAGGACGCGTTCGAGCCTGCGCTCAACTGGCCACGCGTCATCGTGGACGAACTGACGATGGTCCATCTGAGGCAGCTTGCCGCGCGGCAGGCGATCCGGCTTACCGATATCGTGCATCGCATCGACGAGTTCAATCGCGAGCTGAGCCCCCTGACCCGCGCTGCCATTCGAGAGTTCCGGGACACGATTGTCAGCGACCTAGGTTCCGTCATGGGCCTCCCGATCGACGAGGCGCTCGACTCGTTCCTCGACATCTTGAAGCGCCGCCGCAGCCCCATCGCCCGCGTCCATCGCGAGGCGCTTCGCGACTCACTCGACCTCCTCGAGCAGACACTCGAAGAGCGCGCGCGCGCGCTGGAGTGCGCTATTCGCGAAGAGCGGCCGCTGGCGCTTCGCCTTGACGGCGGCCCTGACTGTACCGCGGCGGAGGCCATCGTGCGGCACGCCATCGAATCGTACCTTGGTCTTCCGATCGAAACTGTGCCGCTGGGCGAAACGATTGCCGACGTTTTCACGATAACGCTCGGGGAAGACCTGGCATGCGACCCTCGGGGATTTGGACTCGGGCCCCTGCACACCCGAACGGTCCAGCTCAGCGTCGCTGCCCGCGCCTGGCGGCTGATGCAAATGGTGCTCATGTCGTACGAGACCCTCGACCGTGGCGCCTTTCTCCTTCTCGATGTGGAAACGACGACGCGCCATCCCGAGCGGGCCGAGATCGTCGAGTTCGGCGCTCTGCCGTTTTCCGGAGGAGAGGCCCGCGGGGAGGGCATCTTCTCGCTCGTCCGGCCCTCGTCGCCCACCGCGATCGACCCTGAAGCCACCGATACCCACGGGCTGCGCTGGCGCGACGTCGCCGGCGCCCCGACGCCGCGCGAAGCGTTGCCGCCGCTCATCACCTTGGCTGAAACACGTGTTGTCGTAGGCCACAATGTCGAAGACTTCGACCTTCCCGTGCTGCGGCAGTCCGCCGCGCGGGCAGGACTCGCGTTTCGGCCGCCTTTGACGATCGATACGCGCCGCATGGCGCAGCGACTGTGGCCGGAAGAAGCTTCCTATCGGTTGGAAGACCTCGCGCGCCGATCGTCACCAGGCCTGATGCAGGAGCACCGCGCACGTAGCGATTGCCTGCTCACGGCGCGGCTCTTTTCCGACCTGCTCGCGCAGGCGCGGCGCGATCGAGAGCTCGACGTCCTGACGGAGTGCCTGCCGCTGGTGGCGGCGGGCGTTGCCGCGGGAGGCTACGTCGTCGCCCACGACAACGAGCTGTTCGCGACGATCGGGGCGCGCGTCATCGCGCTCGGACACGGGCGCCGACTCCTCTCGGACTGGGAAGCGGACGCCGATGCCGCATCGGTCGCCGCCGCTCGGTCGCTCCTGGCCGCATCGCAGGGCATGGAGAGCGAAGAGGACGACCGGTGGGCCCGCTTTCGCCAGGGATGGGGCTCCGCGGTCGCAGGATTTTGCGCCAGCACCGAAGACTGGGGGATCGGCGGGTTCCTGCGCTACGCGGCGCTCGCCCAACCGATCGACGCCTTGCCGCACACGACGACGGCCAATGGCGCCGCGGACCCGCGGGTGCTGACCGCCGACGAGCGGGTAACGCTGATGACCGTCCACAGCGCCAAAGGGCTGGAGTGGCCGGTCGTCTTCATCGCCGGCGTCGAGGACGACCAATTTCCGCTCTATCGCGCGACCGACGCCGCGCAGCTCGCCGAAGAACGGCGTACGCTCTACGTCGGCATGACGCGCGCCAAAGACCGCCTCTTCCTGTTTTCGTCCCGTGTCCGTGAAGGCCGCGCCAGGTCACGCTCCCGCTTCCTCGGCCCGTTGATCGGCAGCGTCGTCGAGCAGGTCGTCGCCAGCCAACGGGAGACGTGAGCGTAAGGCCGAGCGTCGGGGAACGACAGCAGGAATCACCTCGCGCGCCAGCAGCTCGATCGTTTCTGTATCGGTCGCATCCAGGGTCTGCACGACAAAGTACTGCATCCCGACGTCGACGAGCGACTGGTAGTAGCCAGCGACCTGGTCGGGGCTGCCCACAACCCGGCTGAATCGCTGCTCCTCATTGATCCCCTCGGGGTAGTAGCGATCGAGCTTGGCGCGGGCCCTTTCCGGCGTCGGCGCCACCATGAGCCAGCTCGTGAAGTGGCTGCGCAGCACCGCCCGCGGGTCGCGGCCGACCTCTCGGCAACGCTCGTCGAGAACCGCGTTCTTGCCCCGAACGTCCGCCGGCGTTCGCGCCAACCCTGTCGCATGGCCCGGTCCGAAATTGCAGGCATCGGCGTAGCGTGCCGTCAGGCGCAGGGCCCTTCGCTCGCCGGCGCCTGCTAGGATCAGCGGCGGGCCTTGCTCCTGACAGGGCGGCGGCACAATGCGCTCTCGCTCGGTGGAGTGATGGATACCGTGATAGGTAAAAGGCTCCGGGCCCCAGACTCCTCGGATGATCTCGACCGCCTCGGCCAAAGCTTCCTGGCGCTCTGGCGCCGTCGGGAACGGCAGTCCGAGCAGGGCGAACTCCACGGCATTCCATCCATGCCCAAGCCCCAAGATGAACCGGCCCCCGGAGATGTTGTCCAGATCGGCGCCCAGCCTCGCCGTAAGCACCGGCGGCCGGTATCCCGCGCACAGGACGACGGAACCGAGCCTGATGCGCGTCGTCTGGACGGCTAGCGCCGCCAGATGCAGCCACACCTCCGGCGCGTACGCCGGGTGATCGCCGATGAAGAAACCGTCGAACCCAAGCTTTTCGGCGAGCAGGCCAGCGGCCACCATGCTCTGCGCGGGGTCTGGGTCGTCCGGCAAGGCGATCGCTTGGAGACCCCAACCGACGCGGTCGTCGAACAGCCGGACCCAGGGATGGATGCCTGAACTCATTCCCGTTCTCCAGAATTGTCCCGGCTCACCCGAATGGCGGCCCCGCGCTCATCATCGCCGCCGTCGCGCCCGGACGCCACACCCTCTCGCGCGACCCGCAGGTATCCACGGAGGGCTCAGAGGATGAGGCCGTGGGCGAACCGATTGCGAGCGGTCAGAATTCCAGAATACAGAGGCGACAGTGGCGCCACGCGGAGCGATTGCATGTCGAGCACAACTGGAGCATCGGTGCAAGAGCCGATCGCGGCGCTGATCTTCGATATGGACGGCCTGCTCGTCGACAGCGAGCCCGCCTCCGAGTTGGCGCTGCGCCGCTTCTTGCAGAGCCACGGGCATGAGTTGGCGCCCGACACCGTCGACAGCGCTGGGCCGGCGGCTCCCCGAAGCGATCGCTGTGATCGCCGAGGCCTATGCGCTCCACGATCCGTTGAATGAGCATGTCGCGGCAGTCGACGCCCTCAGGCTCGAAGCGTTGCGCGGTGGCATCGTGGCCATGCCAGGCGCCGTCGATCTCCTCGACTGGGCCGCGCGTCGTCGCGTCCCCATGGCCATCGCCACTTCCAGTTTCCGCCATCAGGCCGACGCGGCCCTGGCGGCAGTGGGAATGGTGGGGCTGTTCCACGTCGAAGTGACCAGAGACGAGGTGGCGCATGGCAAGCCGGCCCCGGATCTCTTCCTCCTTGCGGCGCGTCGGCTTGGGGTGAACCCCGCGTCGTGCCTCGTGTTCGAGGACGCGCCGGCCGGTCTCGAAGCCGCTCTGCGAGCCGGAATGCGACGCGTCTGGGTCCCGAACGCCCACACGCGGCATCTCAGCCCCGCCGTCGCAATCGACGCTATCCTGAATAGTCTCTCGGAGGCGGCGGCGTGGCTTGAGATCCAAGCCGTTGGGCACATGCAGGCGTCGTCAGCGGCCGAGGCGGCGGGTACCATGTCACACGACTCGACGGATGCGACGAGGAATGCGCGCATGACCACCAGGGTGTACTTGCAGGCCGTGCAACTCGCCCCGGGTCCTCCCGTCGAGGGCGACCTGCCCGCGGAGCGCGTATTCATCCATGCCTCCGACCCCGCGGAGATCTGGGTCGAAACCGAAAGTGCCACACCCCTCGCACGGGGACGATCCGTCAGCTTTGCCCTGGCGCGGACGATGGGGATCGGCTTCGAACGGATCAGCGGCACCGTGGAGCGAACTCTCGACAAGAGCGCGCGACGTGCGCCGAGCGAGTCTTAAGCTTCTTCTTACTGACCGCGAGTTGCAGGCTAGCGAGGTCGTAGGGATGCGAGGGTGGTCGCGCGTCGACGTGGTCGTGGTGGGCGCGGGCGCCGCAGGATTTGCGGCGACGAAGACGGCCCGTGCGCTCGGGCTCGACGTCCTCCGCTTCCAGATCAATGCAGTGTCGCGATGGGCGCGTGAGCCATACATCCGCGGGGCGTACGCGGCGGCCGTCCCCGGTCTTGCGGATCGGCGCGCGGACCTGGCGCGGCCGATCGCCGACCGGCTCTTCTTCGCCGGTGCGGCGACCTCGCCCGCCACAACCATCAAGAACGACATATCCCATTAGCGAAGAATCAAATCCGACGACAACGAAGCCGATCGTATAGCACGCCAACGACAGCCCCGTAGGCAACGTGGCGAGGAACCGACTGCCAGAAGGCCGGCCAATTGAAGTATCGATCGACTTGACCGTCACGCACGGCGGGGTGGTGGTCCTCGAACTTCGTGATCGGGTAGAGCGCCAGGTTTTCCGCGTTGGCGAACAGCACCCCCCGCCACCAGGGTGGACCCGGCAGCTTCGACTCGACGAGCGCGTAGACCGCGGCAAGCCCGACCGAGTTGATCGCGTGGATCGCGCCGCCGACCGCGCGGGCGTGCCGCGGCTCGGTCACGAACGGGCGACCGAGAATGATGAGGTCGTCCACGTTCCGTCCCGTCAGGCGCAAGTCCGCTTCGAGGACTGCCACGAACGCCGCGCCAGCGACGAGACCCGATGCCAGAACCGCTTTGGGATCGATGCTCTCGGCTTGGGCGAGCAACCGTCTCACCGATGTCATCCCTTCAATGCTTGCAAGAAATCGTTGGCTAGCGGAGGCGAGCGGCCTCGATCTCGTCTCGGCGGAAGACGGGAATGGGGGTTCGCTTGTGCTCGGAGGCGGCGACGAGCGCCGCGAGCCGCTCCCCGACCGCCGCATCGATCTCCGATTCGCGGCCGGCTCCACGCAGGGCGAGGGCGCGATCGAGGTCGGCGTAGGAGAGGCCGATTTCGGCCTCGTCGGTCTGCCCCTCCCACAGCCCCGCCGAGGGCGCCTTGGCGATGACCGGGTCCGGCACGCCAAGCGTGCATGCCAGACCGCGCACGGCGGTCTTGTCGAGATCGCCAAGGGGCAGCAGGTCGACGCCGCCGTCGCCGTACTTGGTGAAATAGCCGATGCTCAGCTCCGTCTTGTTTCCGGTCCCCACCACCAGCCCGTCGTAACGATTGGCGAGGTAGTACAGCGCCGCCATGCGCAGCCGCGGCTTGACGTTGGCGACCGCCAGCCGCCGACGGGAGTCCTGGGTCTCGGCGTCGACATTGCCGTCTTCGAGACCCGATGCGCCCTCTTCGGGCATGGCCGCGACGAAGGCGCCGAACGCCGGGGCGAGATCGATGCTGCGCGGGATCACTTCGAACGCCTTTGCCACGCTCTCGGCGTGGCGGCGGTCGCCCGGAAGAGACCGGATCGGCAAGATCGCCGCGATCACCCGCGAGGGACCAGCGGCCATGGTGCAGAGCGCGCAGACGACCGCGGAGTCAATGCCGCCGCTCAACCCCAGCACGAGCCGCGCCGCGCCGGCCCGCTCCATGTGGAAGCGCAGCCAGCGCGAAATCCCGACCGCCAGCGCCGCGTAGTCGTCTTGAGCTTCCGTCATCCGTCTCCCCGAGCGCGCGTATGCCGGACGCGAATCGTCCCTGTCAAGCGCCGCCGCGTCAAGGGCAGGCGCCACGCGCATGCAAGCGAACCCCCTCCCGCAATCTTGGGAGGGGGTTCGCGGAATGCAATTGACGACTATTGAAGATACCGGGCGTCGATCCAGCCTGCCTGCCCGGCGGCTCGCACGTTGACGTACCCGTTTGCTTGCGATCCGGTCAGCGTCACAGCGCTCCCCGCGGGCACGATGCTGAGGACCGACGCGTCGGCGCTCGGCTGGGCACGCAGGTTGACGTTGTTGGTCGTCATCGCTTCGGCGCCGGGGCTGGCGTCCAGACCGGAGGGTAGGGTGGGAGCGGCGCTGGCGCTCTCCACAGGCGCGGGAGCCTCGGCCGCTTGCAAGAGCGTCGTGCCCGAGCTGGCGATGTCGGCGACTTCGAGGTACGCCGCGTCCGCCCATCCCTCCTGACCATCGAAGATCACACGCAAGAAGCCATCCTGCGCCTCGCCGGTCAACGTCACGACGGCCACGGCGGGGATCGAGCCGACCGTGGCGCCGTCCTCGCTGGGTGTGCTCAATAGCTCGAGCGCATCGATGGCGGTCGCCGTCCCGGGTTGGCTGGCTGAGGCCGTCTGCTCCAGCGTGATGGCCCCCCGCTCGACCCACTCGGCGGCGACCCAGCCGAACTGCCCGTCCACCTTCACCGGAAGAAAACCGCCGATCTCTCCGCCCGTGACCGTCATCGAGGTGTTCGGCGCCAGGGTGGAGACCAGGTCGTAGTCGGCGGCGGGTCCCGTGCGCAGGTTCACGTCGCTGGCGCTGATCGCCCCGTCGACCGATTGAAACAGGCTGACGGTCTTGCTCGGCGGCGCCGCTTCCCCGCACAGCCACCCCGGCCCATCGCTGACGTCGCCGAAGATCGTGGTCCAGTACCAGCCGTACTGCGACGATGGATCGTAGGCCCGCCCGATGCCGATGGCCCCGAAGGCGCTGTTGAGCATGTTGGCGTTGTGCTCGGCGCTCCCCTGCCAGGTCTGCATCGCCTCGGCCGCCGTGGCCGTGCCGGCGGCGATGTTCTCCCCGTGCGTGCCCCCTTCGTAGCCGAAGTTGGCCATGTTTTGCACGACCGTCGTACCGTCGAGCAGCGTGTGCGCCAGATAGCCCTTCGCCGCCATGTCGATACTGTGGTACGCCGCCGCCGACGAGAGCGACGAGGAAACCGACAGGGGGCGCAGCCCCGAGGCGGCGCGATGGTCGTTGATCAGCGCCAGGAACGCGACCTCTTCCTCGTCCACGCACGCGTCCGCATCGCTGACGGCCGCGGTGATTACCGCAAGCTGCGGCGCTTCCGACGGGGCGGCGCCAGCCGTTGGCGTGAGAAGAATCAGGGCGCCGGCGACCGCTGCAACGCGCCCCGCAATGGATCGGAATATTGCGAACTCTGAACCGCGCCGCATCGGATGCACCCCTCCCCGCTCGTGGGAGGGCATTGCTGCCGGCGGCAACCTCCCGGCGGCGCGGGCGCCGGGGGCGGAGGGCGGGGGCGATCCAGGAGCTGGACCGTGGCCACGTCGCGCCCTCCCACGCGAACCGGCCTGTACGTACGCTAGTCCAGTTTGCCCCCACCTCTCAACCGCGTTTCTTCCCCATTGGTCCCGATTTCACCATCGGATTGAGGACTTGCAACGCCGCGGATCGCGCCGCCGACAAGAAAAGGCCCCTCGCCCATTGATGTGGACGAGGGGCAGCCGGCACGGTGTCGATCACGCGACGAGGTCGTGGGCCATCTCTTCGAACGCGACGATGTACTGGTCGGCGTCCTCTGTCGAGTGGGCGACCGAGAGGGTCCACTCCTCCTCACGCCCCGGGGTCATGTACACCCCGCGGTTCATCATGTAGAGCCACGCCAGATCGGTCAGGTCGCTGTCCTGGTTGGCCATGAACGAGGCATAGTCGGTGATCTTGCTCGGGGAGAAGGTGACGCACCCCTTGGAACTGATGCCGACGGTGTAACCGGGCAGACTGTACTTCTCCAGCACACCGTCGCAGCCAGCCATCAGCCGGTCGTTGAGCATGTCGAGATGCTCGTACGCCTCAGGCGTCAGCACCTTTTCCAGGCTGGCGCGCGCCGCGGCCATCGTCAGCGGGTTCCCGTTGTATGTGCCGACCTGATAGACGCTGCCATCGTTGACGACCGCCATCACCTCGTCGCTGCCGCCGATGGCTCCCGAGGGGAGGCCGCCGCCGAGCGCCTTGGCCATCGTCACCATATCCGGCAGCACGCCGAACTTCTCGGTCGCGCCGCCGGGAGCCACGCATAGCCCGGTCTTGACCTCGTCGAAGATGAGGACCACCCCGTGCCGCCGGGTGAGATCGCGCACCGCCTCCAGATAGCCAGGCTCGGGCAGCACCACCCCCAGGTTCATCATCGCCGGCTCCATGATGACGCAGGCCGGCGGCCGCCCCTCGTCAAAGAGACGCTGGACGCGCCGCTCCATCGCCGCCGCGTCGTTGAACGGCACGGCGATCGTCATGTCGGAGGCGGCCTTGGGGATGCCCGCCCCATAGGGGAGGGAGGCGTAGTTGTCCGGGTCGCCGATGTTCTCGTACGGCACCGAGATCGAAACCATCGCGTAGTCGTGGTGGCCGTGGTAACTCCCGAAGATCTTCACGATCGTATCGCGGCCGGTGTATGCGCGCGCGATGCGAATGGCGTCCATCGTCGCTTCGGAGCCGGAGTTGACGTAACGCCACTGCGGCAGCCCGAAGCGCCTGACCAACTCTTCCCCGACCACGATGGCGTCCTCGACCGGGGCCGCGAAGTGCGTGCCCCGCGCCACCTGCCTCTGCACCGCCTCGACGATCGCCGGGTGCGCGTGCCCCTGCACCATCGAGCCGAACCCGTTGTGGAAATCGACATATTCGTTGCCGTCGACGTCCCACACCTTGGAGCCGTGGCCCTTCTCCAGATAGATCGGCCACGGCTCGCGCACCTGATAGGACGACGAGACGCCGCCGGCCAGCGACCGCCGCGCCCGCTGGTACATTTCGCCAGATTTCCGCGTGCGGTCGTCGAGCTTCTGCTGCTCCCGCGCCGTCAGCTCGTCGATGCGGCCGCGATCGATGCGCACCGGGCTCGCCGTGACCATGGATCGTCGTTCCTCTCCGTTGTCGCGCCGGCGTCGTCGCCGCGCCTTCTGTGCCAAGCCGCCCGATTATCCGCTGAACGCCGCGTCACTGTCGAAAGCAGGAGCACGCACAGGCCCGTGCTACACTCCCGGCCAGGGTTGCCTCATTCTGTGGCCGCCGCTCCGGCGCGCGCTGACCACAGCCTACCAAGGAGCGTCGCGGAACATGGAATTGAGCGGGGAGCACCGCTTTTCGGCGCCTCGCGAGCGCGTCTGGAGCCTGTTGCTCGATCCCACGATCCTGCAACAATGCTTGCCGGGAGCCGAGGAGCTGGTCGAGGTCGGTCCGGAAGAGTACGAAGCCCGGATGAAGATCGGGGTCGCCGCCATCCGTGGAACCTACCAGGGCAAGGTCAAGATCCAGGACAAGGACGAACCGAACTCCTATCGCATGGCCGTCGAAGGCAAGGGTCCGGCCGGCCAGATCTCCGGCGACGCCCTGATGCGCCTCGAAGCGGACGGCGACAGCACCATCGTCCACTGGTCCGGCAAGGCCAACGTCCGCGGCACCCTGGCCCGCGTCGGCGGCCGCGTCATGCAGCCGGCGGCCAAGATGATCGTCGGCCAGTTCTTCAACTGCCTCGAAGGGAAAACGAACGGATAGCAAGTCGGAGGTCGTAAGTCGTGAGTCGTGTGCAGGCAGTCGTTCTTGCTTACGACTCACGACCTCCGACTCACGACTCCGCCAAGGAGGTTTCGCGTGCGCGTGCCGATCGCGCTTCACGTAAACGGGGTTGAGCGCCAGGCGGAGGTCGAGCCCAGGACGCTCCTCGTGCAGTACCTGCGCGAGGACTTGGCGCTCACCGGCGCCCATATCGGCTGCGAAACCAGCCAGTGTGGCGCCTGCACCGTGCTGATGGACGGCCAACCAGTCAAGAGCTGCACCATCCTGGCGGCGCAGGCCGACGGCGCCTCAATAACCACGATCGAGGGCTTGGCCCCGATCGGCACGCTGCACCCGGTGCAACAAGCCTTCTGGGACGAGCACGGGGTGCAATGCGGCTTTTGCACGCCGGGGATGGTCCTCTCCACCGTCGCCCTCCTCGCCGGTGCTGCCGACCCGAGCGACGAGACGATCCGCCACGGCCTGGAAGGCAACATCTGCCGCTGCACCGGCTACCACAACATCGTCCTCTCGGTGAAGGCGGCGGCGAGAGCCGCGGCCGCCGGCGCCGAAGCCCAGCCGGTCGTCGATCGCAACGCGGCCCTGGCGAGGTAGAGCCATGAATCCGTCCACGTTCGCCTACGAGCGCGCCGAAACTCTCGACGATGCCATTGCCCTCCTCGCCGAGCATGGCGACTCGGCCAAGCTCCTCGCCGGCGGCCACAGCCTCCTCCCGATCATGAAGCTGCGCCTGGCCGAGCCCGAGCTGCTGATCGACATCGGACGAATCTCTGAGTTGCAGGGCATCCGTGACGATGGGGCCGAGATCGCCATCGGAGCGCTGACCACCCATCAAGCCATCGCCGACGACCCCATGCTTCGCGAGCGCGTCCCCCTCCTGGCCGACACAGCCTCGCGCGTCGGCGACCGCCAGGTCCGGAACCGCGGCACCATCGGCGGCGCCCTGGCCCACGCCGACGCCGCCGCCGACTACCCCGCCGCCATCCTGGCGCTGGAGGCGTCCATCGTCGCCAAAGGCCCGCAAGGCGAGCGCCGCATCCCGGCCGGCGAATTCTTCCTCGATTTCCTCACCACGGCCCTGCAACCGGACGAGATCCTGACCGAGGTCCGCATCGCCGCCCCGCCCCAGGGCCACGGCTGGAGTTACCAGAAGCTCGCCAACCAGGCCTCCGGCTACGCCCTCGTCGGCGTTGGCGTGCTCGTCGTCCTCGACAACGGCGTCTGCTCCGACATCCGCATCGGCATCACCGGCGCCGCGCCGGTCGCCTGGCGGGCCAGAGCGGTCGAATCCGCCCTGCGCGGCAGGACGCTCGACGCCAATGCCGTCAACTCCGCGGCGGCCGCCGCCATCGATGGCGTCGAGCTGCTCGACGACCTGCACGGGTCGGCAGAGTACCGCCGCCGCGTAACGCAAGGCCTGACGAGGCGGGCCATCCTCCAGGCCGCCGAACGAGCAGCCGGGACCCAGTAGCGGTCAGTACGACCGTGGCAACCCGAGTACGTGCTGGGCGAGATAGCTGAGCACGAGATTGTTGGAAACGGGGGCCACCCGGTATAGCCGCGTCTCCCGAAACTTGCGCTCCACGTCGTACGCGGCGTTGAACCCATGTCCCCCCAACGTGTCGACGGCAGCATTGCCGGCCGCCCAGGACGCCTCGGACGCCAGCAGCTTGGCCATGTTCGCCTCCGCCCCGCAGGGGAGACCGGCGTCGAACCGGGCGGCGGCGCGCCGCGCGACGAGATCCGCCGCCTCGAGCTGGGCCCAGGCGGACGCCAGCGGAAACTGAATCCCCTGATTCGCTCCGATCGGGCGGCCGAACACCCGCCGCGTCTTCGCGTACCCCGATGCCCGCTCCACGAACCAGCGCCCATCCCCCACGCATTCGGCCGCAATGAGAATCCGCTCGGCGTTCCAGCCATCCAGAATGTGGCGGAACCCGCGCCCCTCGACGCCGATCAGGTTCGCGGCGGGAACCGGCAGTTGGTCGAAGACCACCTCGTTCGTGTCGTTGTTCATCATCATGCGCAACGGACGGGTCCTCATCCGGTCTCCCGTCTCGCGCAAATCGACCAGGAAGAGGCTCAACCCCTCCGTCGGCCGCGCCTCGTCTCGCGGGGCGGTGCGCGCCAGCAGCACCATGAGGTCCGAGTTCCGCACCCGCGAGATGTAGATCTTGCGCCCGGACACCAGATAGTGGTCGCCATCCCGCACGGCCCGCGTCTCGATCCGCGTCGTATCGCTCCCGGCCGTCGGCTCAGTCACGGCGAACGCTTGCAGCCGCAACGCCCCGGACGCGATCTGCGGCAAATACTTCGGCTTTTGCTCCTCCGAGCCGTGCCGCAGCAGGGCGCCCATCACGTAGATCTGGGCGTGCGCCGGCCCCGCGTAGCCGCCCGACTGGTTGATCTCCTGCAGGATCGCCGCGGTCTCCTGCAAGCCGAAGCCGCGCCCGCCGTACTCTGTGGGGATCAAGGCCGCCAGCCAACCCGCCTCGGTCAAGGCGCGCACGAACGCCTCCGGATACTCGCGCCGCCGGTCGAGATCCCGCCAGTACGGGTCGGGAAACTCCATGCAGAGGGCCCTGATCTCCCGCCGCAATGACACAATGTGCGGCGGCTCCGCGAACGGGTCGCCAGGCGCGATCGCCGCGGCCTCTCGTTGGGCAGACATCGTTGGGCTGACCTCGATCATCGCGCCTCCTCAACGAGCTCGGTGGCTACGGTGCTCGTCGACGTTTCGCGGCATAGCCTTGGCGCATGGCAGAATCGGCGCAGATCGTTGCAGCCAATGGGGAGAGTATGGACGAGAACAGCGAAACGTCGGGCCCATCGCCATCCGTCGTCGTCGATGTCGACGAGGACAGACGCCTAGCAACCTTGACCCTCAACCGCCCGGAGTCGCGCAACGCCATCAGCCGTGATCTCGCCGCCGCGCTGCACCATGCCTGCACCGATCTGGCGCAACGGGACGATGTCTGGGCTGTGGTCGTCACCGGTGCTGGCGACCGCGCCTTCTGCGCTGGGGCCGACCTCAAAGAGCGCCGCACCCTGTCCGCGCCGGATCGGGCCGCCCACACACGGGCAATCGAAACAGCGGTCGAAGCGCTGGCGGCGCTGCCCATGCCGACCATCGCCGCCATCCGCGGCTACGCCCTGGCCGGTGGCGCCGAAATCGCGGTCGCCTGCGACCTCCGCATCGTCGCAACCGACGCCGTGCTCGGCTTCCCCGAGGTCCGCGTCGGCATCTTCCCCGGCGCGGGAGGCGTCTTGCGCGTGCCGGGGATCGTCGGGGAGGGCGCCGCGCGCGACCTGCTCTTTACCGGCCGCAGCCTCCCCGCCGACGAGGCGCTCCGCATCGGCCTGGTCGATCGCATCGTCGCGCCCGAGGACGTGGTGAACGTGGCTCGGGAACTGGCCGCCAGCATCGCCGCGAACGCCCCTCTGGCGATCCGCGCCGTGAAACGCGCACTGCGGGAGAGCCGCGGTCTCCCCCTCGACGAGGCGCGGCGCACGGTCAACGCCCTTCGCGCTGACCTGGACGCCACGCAAGATTACGAGGAAGGGCTCAGCGCCTTCGCCGAGCGCCGGTCTCCCCGGTTTACCGGCCGCTGACCGCCGCCGCGGCGACAAGCGCCCGCACGCGATCGACATCGACCGGATTGCCGAGAATCCCGTCCACCTTGGCCGCGGTGCCGACGATCGCGCCGTCCGCGACGGATAGCAGGGTCGGCAACGTCTCGATCGTCGCTCCGCTGCCGATGTAGATCGGAGTCTCGGGGATAGCCGCTCGCACCTGGCGCAGATCGGCGGGATCGGTCGGCTGGCCGGTCCCTTTCCCGGAGACGATGATGGCGCGCGCCAATCCCCGTTCGACGGCATCCTCGGCCTGCTCCCCCAGCGGCCGGGAAGCCAGCGGGGCCGCGTGCTTGACATCGACGTCGGCCCAGACCTCAATGTCGGCGCCGAGACGGCGAATCAAGGCCTGCACCGCGTCGGCGCGCCCCTCGATCACTCCCTGATCGGTCATCGCCGCGCCTACATAGACGTTGGCCCGCACGAACCGGGCGCCGGTCACGGCGGCGACGCCGACCGCCCCTTCGACGTCGTTGCGCAGGACATTCACCCCGGCCGGCAACCCCGACTCCGCCAACACCGCCGCCACCGCGAGCGTCATGGCGGCGATCGTTTCAGGCCCGACAGCGTCCCTGCGGAACGGAATATCCCCGAAATTCTCAACAATCAGCGCGTCAGCGCCGCCCGCGGCCCAGGCCGCCGCGTCGCGGCAGGCGTGGTCGAGGATGCGGCGCATCTCGCTCGCGGCGGGTCCACGGGCCGATCCGGGCAGCGGCGGCAAATGGATCACTCCGACAATGTGATACGCATCGCTGGAGGATTCGCTGTCTCGCTTCGCCATCATCACGCGCCAGCCGAGGCAAGACCCGCCGCCGCCGCGCCCAGGGCAAAGAGCAGCAGGCAGATGGCAAAGAGCGTGAATCCACTTCCAGACCGCACCGCCTGAGCATCCTTGCGCACGAAGCGCGCGTAGAGCAGCGAGAGCGCGAGCGCCAGCGACCCGCCAGCAGCGCCAAAATAGATCATCGTCTGCAAATTCACCGCTCGTCTCGCTCCCGGTCGGCTCGGGCGCAGATCGCCGTTACCGTGAATGGTAGCGCCTCAGCATCCCGAGCTTTCGGCTATGATAGCGACAGTAACGCTGTCGCTATCGGGGATCGTCGAGGCGCGCATCGTGAGTGAGCGGACGCGAAACAGCAGAGCGGCGACCGCCGCACGGGGCCGCGGCGCGTCCCTCCCGGTCGGCAGCGCGGCCATCGGCAACACGACCGCCGAGCCCTACCGCTACACCATGGCCGACCTGGAGAAGCAGACCGGGCTCTCGGCGCGGACCATCCGCTTCTACATCGCCCAGGGGCTGCTCCCATCGGCCAGCGGCAGGGGCGTCGGCGCGACCTACGGGCCAAGCCATCTCTTGCGTTTGAAAGCCATCGGTCTGCTGAAGCAGGACAACACCCCCCTCGAACAGATCAAGCAGCGGCTGGCGGGCATGCGCGATTCGGAGCTGGCCGCCATGCTGGAGGTCGAGACCTCGCCTCCCGAGGACCGCTGGCGTCGCGTCATGCTCCACCCCGACCTGGAGGTGCACGTCCGCGAGCGCGTCGGCCGAACCCGCGACTACACCTTCGAGCAGGTCGTCGACCTCATCGTCAAGCAGTCGGAAATCCTCATCGACCAGCAGCTCGGAGACGAACGGTGAGCGCCGATTCCGCAAGCAAAGCGAGCTTCTGGATCCCCGACAACCCCGACGGCAGCGGCTGGGCCGACGTCGACTGGGCCAGCGCCACTCGCGGCTCCCGCTACCACTACCGCCACGTCGGCCCCATCGACGAAGAGCGCGCCAAACTCCCCGCCTTCTATCGAGTGGTCACCCGCCTCGAATCGCTAGAGCTGCACCCGCACGAGAACACCTACTACGTCGCCCGCGAACTTCTCGCCGACTTCCTCGCAGAACTCAGCAGCACCGGCGCCGCGGAAACCATCTGGCACGTCGAGCCCTGTCCGGCGCCGCCGCCCGAGAGTCGTGTCCAGAGCTTATAGAGCGCGGGCCGCCACACCCGTGCCAACCACAACGGGTCATTCCGACGAACAGAAAATTCTCGGCGCCGACGTTACGCCGCCGCGGCCCGCACCCCCCGTGTCATTCCGACGAAGGAGGAACCTCGGCGCCACCGCCACGCCGTCCGATAAGAGCCAGGATATCCCGCTTCGCGCGAAATGACACGGGGGGTGCGGGCCGGCATTCGTGAAGATAAACGGGGCGGCCTTCATGGCCGCCCCGTTCTCGTTCTGCGAAATCGTGCTCTCGCTACGACCGTAGCAGATTCATCACGTCCGGCCCGCCCACGGCCAACCCCGACGCGATCTTACCTTCGGCGTCAATCACGACCGCCGACGGCGTCCCGGAGGCCCCAAACTTCTCCCCGGTGCTAAATCCCTGGTCCAACAGAATGGTCGACTCCAGCCCATGCGCCCGGTTACGCTCTGCGTCGCCGGTCGAGATCAGCACCAGTTCCGGCGCGCCGGCTGGCTTGTCCGCCTCCCACGCCTTGAGGTCGTCCACCAGGCGCTGGCAGAAGCCGCACCCCGGGTTCCAGAAGAGAAGAGCGGTGCGGCCGTTGCGGATTTCCTCCAGCTTGACCTGCTTGCCGTCCAGATCGGGCAGCTCCACCTCGGGCGCCTTGCCGCCGACGGGGACGCCGCGCTGCGGCGCCGGCGCCGGCTCGTCCTCGGCGCCGGCCGCCGAGGCATCGAGCAGATTCGGCGCCTCGTTGCGCAGCAGCGAGATCACGGTCGGCCCGCCCACGGCCAAGCCCGAGGCGATCTTGCCGTCCGCGCCCACCAGCACCGCCGACGGCGTGCCGCTGGCCCCGAACGATCGCCCAACGGTGAACCCGGAATCGAGCACCACCGGGGACTTCAAGCCGGTTTCGCGGTTGCGATCCACATCGCCGGTCGAGACGACCAGCAGCTTCGGCGCGTCCGCCGGCGCGTCGTTCTCCCAGGCCTTCAGATCATCGACCATGCGCTGGCAGAAACCGCACCCTGGGTTCCAGAAGAGGACCGCCGTGGGATGCCCGGCGAAGTCGCTCAGCTTCACCGGCTCGCCGTCGAGGTTGTTCAGCTCGACCACCGGCGCGTCCTTGCCGATGCTGGCGATGCCGCGCGGCGGCTGCGCCGCGGCAGCGG
The DNA here is from genome assembly GCA_937870845.1 of uncultured Chloroflexota bacterium. Classification (GTDB taxonomy): domain Bacteria; phylum Chloroflexota; class Chloroflexia; order Thermomicrobiales; family UBA6265; genus JACCXM01. The sequence continues at coordinate 2,525 of CALMZR010000010.1, read as the reverse complement.
CCGGGCGCGGCGCGGCGACCGGAGCCGGGCGAGGAGCCGCCGCGGGGCGCGGGGCAGGCACGGGCACCCGACCCTCGACCGCCTGCTTGACCAGCGTCCGGATTTCGTCGGCGCCGCCGGCCGCGGCGCTGCCGATCGTCCCGTCCGGCCGCACCAGGACCGCCGTCGGGGTGCCGTACGTCTGGTACTCGTCGGCGACCTCGTTGTCCTGCTGCATCAGCACGGTGGTGAGATTGTGCTGCTTCTTCTTGGCCCGGTTGTCCTCCAGCGAGCCGCGGGAGATCAGCACGACGTTGAGCTTGTCCGCGTGCTCACGCTGCCACTTGCCGACGTCGCCCATCATCGCGTTGCAGGGACCGCAGCCAGGATCGGTAAAGATCAGGAGCACCGGCTTCTCGGCGGCGCGCAGCGCGTCGAGCGTCATCGTCTCGCCGTAGAGACCGGAGAGGCTGAAAGCGGGAGCGGGAGCGCCGTACGGCAGCCCCTCTTCCTCCTCATCCTCCTCGTCCTCGTCATCCTCGTCCGAAAGCTCGATGTCGGCGTCCTCCAACGCGGCCTCGATGCGGTCGAGCCGGACCAGGAGCCGGCCATTCTGCCCCAGCAGGTGGACCAGCAGCCAGGCGACGCCCGCCAGGGCCAGCAGCACGACGATGCCCAGGACCAGCATGACCCATTCGAATGCGCCCATGTTGCCGAATACCTCCCCTACGCTCGGGCCAACGTTGCCCGTGGATGCACCGGAAATGGCGATGAACGCCGCGATCGCGGCCAGGACAACGTTCCTGACCAGCGTCGGCGTCCCGATCTCGGACGTCGTGAGTTGCCCGAAGCAGTGGCAGTCAAACTTCCGCCCCCGCGCGAGGTTGTAGGCCACGCCAACGACGAAGACAGCCAGCAGCACGAGCGCCAGCCACGAGCCCCAGAGCGCGGTTGTCTCCGGGATCAGCAGCACGGCGATGACCAGTTCCACGATCGGCAGCGCCACGCCGCCTACGCGTGTCATGCTCTCTGGCACGCCGAACGACCGCATCGCGGCTTGGGAGCCCGGGATATCGAGGAACTTGGAAATGCCCGAAACGAGGAACACCCCGGCCAGGACCAGCCGGGCCACGAGCAACAGGACATCGAGGACTTCCATACGATCGAACCCCTGCACGACGAACTGCGAAACCCCGCCCGGCGGCCGAACGGCGGAAAACCTCGGCGGGATCACGGTCTTGCGTCGCCGTAGTGTAACACCCCCCGGATGCACATTCTGGCAAGTTGCCGCCGCTCGAAACCGCCGCCGTCCGCAATACTATCCGAAGGGAAGCATCAGGTCTATAGGGGGAATCGCTGACCGCGCGTTTTCCGGGGGTACTACAATGGGCGGGTTGCGAAGATTCCGGGCCGCACGGGCCGGGACGCGAGGATGCAAAGGGAGCCACGGGTGATCGAAACGCAAGTCCGGACTTCGGCCGATTCCGCCAACGAGGCGCTGATCGTCGAGACGCGATCCATGACCGGCGGACAGGCTCTCGTCGCCTCCCTGATCGCCAACGGCGTCGACACCCTCTTCGCGCTCCCCGGCGTGCAGCTCGACGGCGCGTTCGACGCCCTCTACGAAGCGCAGAACCAGATTCGCGTCATCCACCCCCGCCACGAGCAGGCCGCCGCCTACATGGCCGACGGCTACGCCCGCGTCACCGGCGCCGTCGGCGCCTGCATGGTCGTCCCCGGGCCGGGGCTGCTCAACGCCACGGCTGCGCTATCGACCGCCTATGCCTGCAACTCGCCCGTGCTCTGTGTCACCGGCCAGATCCAGTCGGACCTCATCGAGTTCGGCCGCGGACTGCTGCACGAGATTCCGAACCAGCTCTGCATGATCCGCTCCGTGACGAAATCCGCCGAGCGCGCCGTGACCCCGCCCGAGATTCCCGGCCTCGTGCGCCGCGCCTTCGCCGAAGTCCGCTCCGGCCGCCAGCGCCCCGTCGAGATCGAGGTCCCGCCCGACACGCTCTTCGCCACCTCGGATGTCGATCTGCTCACCCCGGCCGCCGCCCCAGAGCGATTCCCCGGCGACCCGGAAGCTCTCGACGCGGCGGCCAGACTCCTCGCCAAGTCAAGCAAACCGCTCATCTGGTCCGGCGGCGGCGTTCTCGGCTCCGGCGCTTGGGATGAGCTTCGACGTCTTGCCGACCTGCTCCAGGCCCCGGTCGTCATGACGGCGAACGGCAAGGGCGCCCTCTCGAACCGCGATCCGCTCGCACAGAACATCGTGGCCGGCGCGGAGCTGGTGAAAGACGCCGACGTCATCTTCGCCGTCGGCACCCGCTTCGTCGACCCGGCGACGGCGAAATGGGCGATCGGCCCGGGGCGCACCGTCATCCAGATGGACATCGACCCCGAGGAGATCGGCCGCAACTACCCGGTGACTGTCGCCATCGAAGCCGACGCCAAGGCCGGTCTCGCCGCGCTTGCCGACCTCATCGAAGAGATCGGCCCGAACCGGACAAATCGCACGGACGAGCTGGTGGTCCTCAAGC
>CALMZR010000009.1 GCA_937870845.1 uncultured Chloroflexota bacterium | reverse complement strand
GGACCGGCGCCTCCACGATGCCGGTTTCCGCGGGCGTCTCACCGTGATGCACTCGGGCGGCGGCCTCATGACCGTGGAGAGTGCCGCGCGCTTTCCCGCACGCCTCGTGACCAGCGGTCCTGCCGCGGGCGCCAAGGCGGCGGAGGGCCTTGCCGGCGGCGCCATCCCGGCATCTGGCAGCCCCGCCGCGACCGTCATCGCCGCCCAGGAGCTGGCGCGCCACCTCCCAGGCGTAGGGGGCGCCGGCGCAGTTCGCATACAGCAGGTAAGGGCCGCTCCCCTGGATGGCCCGCATCTGCGCAATATACGCGGCGGCCATCCCCGGCACCCCGGCGGCACGCGCCTGGTCCAGTCCTGGGTGGTCGCGCCGGAAGCCCCAGAAGGGATGGTCGCGCCCGGTGTGAGCGGCTATCCGCGCCTCGATGCCCAGGGCCACCATTTCGTCGTGGCCGGCCGGAAACACGAACACCGGCAGCCGGGAGCCCTCCCGCTGCATGGGAATGATCCAGTCGGGGAAGAATGGAGTCACCCCATCCGTCAGCGAGTCGTTCGCTGTGCGGCCCAACTCGGCGACCAATTCCGCCATCTCGGCGGGGGTTGGGGCCGCGAACAGGGCATAGGAAGGCAACTCGACGCCGAGCCGCTCGCCGAGCCTGGCCGCCGTGGATGCGGCCATAAGCGAATGGCCGCCCAACTCGAAGAAATCGTCATCCGGACTAACCGCGGCGATCCCGAGTATTTCAGCCAACGATTCTTGAATCAAGGCCAACGGGGAGCGGTCATTGGGCGCAGCGATGCCGCCCCCCGAATGCGCGGTCGACGCTACAAGACTCACGCTAACGTCCACAACACGATCAGCGACTCGGTTACAGCGCGTTCCGATCGCAAGACGGCAATACGGGAGCCGCGTTCCTCATCAGGAATACGGCCCCACGGCTCACGCCGTTATGCGGGGGGCGGCGGTTCGCACTGGTTGCTTCCACCAGTGCCGCAAAAGCCCGAGCAGCATTGGCGGCTCTCGGAGCAACCTTGGCCGTTGGTCTTGCAGACGCAGAAGCCGGAGCTCGACATTCCCGACACTGTGCAGAATCCGGAGCAGCACTTCTGCGCCCCGTTCGCGAGCGTGCATGGTTCGCCGTGGAGATGGCAGCAGTGATGCGGCGAGTCAGCGACTGCATTGACCGGGTGACACGCCAGGCCACAGCAACACTTCTTGTTCTTGCCTCCACCGCGTTGGCAGTTTTGGCCCAGTTTCTTGCACTTCTTCTTCTTCTTCCCCGCCTCGGCCCCGGGGAGCGCCGCCTGCGCCAGCAGCGCGCCGGCCAGGCCTCCGGCCGCTGTGCCGAACCCACGCCGCGTCCAGGCATCGAATCGCGAGCCGTCCATACCGACCTCCTTTGGCGTGTGGGCGAATCGAGCGCGAAGGCGCACGGCACGCCGGGCCGAAACCACATGTTTCCGTGGCTGCCATCTTACAGGACTGTCGCCATAATGCAACCTCAAATGCGTGCGGAATCGGCGGCCACACGGCGCTCCGCGGTCTCGATCCACTCCCGGACGTGGCGGGCGATGCGTTCCTCGTGATTGGCGAGGCACTTTCGAGGACGGATGCGCGAGGCCACATCGCGCCTCCCAGCGCCCGGTGACAAGAGGTGGAACAATCACCACGACGTCGTTTCTGCATACGGAGGATACGTGTCCGTGCCCGATCCGCCTTCCGCCCCAACCGCCCCGCGCCGCATCACCCTCGACCGCATCGAGGCGGCGGCGCGGGCCATCGACCCGGTCTTTCTGCATACGCCGCAATGGGTCTGCGAACCGCTGGGGGACGAGCTTGGCGTCCGCATCGCGCTGAAGGCCGAGACGCTCAACCCCATCCGCTCCTTCAAGGGGCGCGGCGCGGACTGGCTGGTGCAGAACCTGCCGCCCGGCGCGGCCCTGATGTGCGCTTCCGCCGGCAACTTCGGGCAGGCGATGGCCTACGCCTGCCGCAAGCACGGCGTGCCCCTCACCGTCTACGCCGCGGAGGCGGCCAACCCGCTCAAGATCGATCGCATGCGGGCGATGGGAGCCGAGGTGGCGCTGGCCGGTGACGATTTCGACGCCGCCAAGGGCCACGCCCGCGCGCACGCCGCGCTCGACGGGATCCGCTTCGTCGAGGACAGCCGCGACCCGGAGCCGACCGAGGGCGCGGGCACGATGGCGCTGGAATGGCTCGATTTCCCGGAGCGCCTCGACGCCCTGCTCATCCCCCTCGGCAACGGGGCGATGCTGGCGGGGATGGCGACAGTGATCAAGGCGCGGCTGCCGGGAACACGGGTTGTGGCCGTGGCGGCGAGCGGGGCGCCGGCGATGGTCGAGTCGCTGCGATCAGGGCAAATGGTGACGCACGAGCGCATCGACACCATCGCCGACGGCATCGGCGTCCGCCTCCCCGTGCCGGAGGCGCTGGCCGACCTGAACGGGCTGGTCGACGAGTTCATCCTGGTCCCGGACGAGCTGATCGTGGCGGCCATGCGCCTGCTGCATCGACACGCCGGTCTCGTTGCGGAGCCTTCCGGGGCGGTGGGACTGGCCGGGGTGACGCGGGAGCCGGCGCGGTTCCGGGGGGAGACGGTGGGCACGGTGATCTGCGGCGGGAATCTCACCCCGGAGCAGATGGGGGAGTGGCTCCGCTGACGGTTGGCGCCGGTATGCGTCGCTCGCCCCGAACGCCGAATGCCGTGTCATGCTGAGCCCGCAGGCGAAGAATCTCGGCTTCATGGAACGCGCGTATCGCTGAGTTGCGATGCTTCAGCATGACACCGCTTGCGCCTCGCGTCAGAACACGCACGAGTCCGTCGGGCTGGCGCACGCGGTCTCGACGCCGAAGACGGCATCACACGCCGGGCAGTCGATGCACGCGGCCCCGGCCCCGCAGAACTCCTCGCAATCGATGTCCTTCTTGCACGAGACGCAGCCCGATGTCTGAACGTCGCCAACGGCGCAGTACGGGGCGTTGCCGGTGGTGGTGAAGCAGAAGCCGTTCTCGTCGGCGTCGCTGGTGCAGGGCGTGCCGACGATGAGACCGGGGCCGGTGGCGCAGAAGCCGAGGGGGCCGGCCTCGCAGGAGCCGAAGCCGTCGTTGTGTTCCTGACAGGTCTTCGTGTTCTTGCCGCCGCTGCAGATGTCCGAGCAGCACTGGCCATCGTTCCGGCAGAAGCCGCCCACGTCCACGCAGCCAAACCGGTTGAACTTTGGTTTCTTCTTCTTGGGTTTCTTTTTCTTCCTGGACTTTTCGGCCTTGGCGGCGCCAACCGGGGACGCGTCCGCGTGAGCGAACGCCCCGGCCAGACCGAGCCAGGCGAGGAAACGGCCAGCGGCACGGCGCGACGCGGGAGCGGCGAGACCGCGGGCGAGGGCGTCAAAGCGAGCGGCGTTCATGAGAGTGGTCCTGCACGCGCACGGTGGGCGATGCCGGCCCGATGGGGTCGAGGCTACGGACAGAAGACGAACGTGTTCTGGCTGGTATTGGCGCGCGGCAGGTTGTCCGCGACGACCTCGTCGATCTCGGTGAACCTGCCGGTGCTGCCGTCCAGGTCGAAAACATGCCAGCTGCCGACGCCCGCCTCGCCGCTGGGATTCGCGGGGCTCGTGCTGGTCAGGACGAGCTTCCCCCGGTCGCGCAGCGTCACGACCACGTCGCCCGCCGGCGCTCCTCTGCCCAACTCGAGCCAGTACTCGTAATCGTCGGGGAGCAGTTTGAAGATGCTGGTCACCTCGTCCCCCGGTCCCTCGGCGTCCTGGTTGACGCAGGCGAAGGGGTAGAGGTCTCGCACGCAGCCATTGCACGACTTGTCGATGAACGGAGCGGGCAGCGACTCCCCTTCGTCGTTCGGCACGAACAGGTAGGAGTCATGGTTCTCGTCGCTGTCCCAGCTGGCCGTGACGGTGAAGCGGGAACACAACGCGGGTTTGCACGCCGCGTTCTTCCTGGGGCAAGGATTGCCGTTCGCGCGGCAACAGTTCCGGCATGGCTTCGACTTCCTGGCCGTTTTTCTCGTGCCCTTCTTCTTCCTGGCGCCGGCATCGTGGCCGGCAAGCACGGCGAGCAGCCCGAGCGCGCCGGCCAGCATTCGGCGGCGGGAGCCGCCTGCCGGAAGCGAGCGGGTCAAGGCGTCGAAGCGGTCGGGATCCATGGAGTCAACTCCGTGCGCCGTGCGGCGTCGCTGTTCAGCTTCGCGACATTTCCAGCGCCGTACCGTTCGTCGGCGCCCGCTAGTCGACGAGCACGGAAACGGTCATGTCGCGCGCCGGGTCGAGGTTCGCGAACGCGTCTCCTGCCGTCGCGATGGCCATCATGCCCTCGCAGGGGTCGCCGCTGAACGGGACCGGGATCGCCATTTCGGAGCCGAACCGGCTGACGACGACGGCGTACTTCGTTCTCTGCACCAGCCTGGTGGCGGCGAATTTCGCCACCAGCGTGGCATTGCCGGTAGGAACATTTGCGTCGGGGATGGTCGCGGCGGCTATCACATCAAACGCGCCATTGGAGGGAACGATGCCCGCCATCCTGACGAGTTGCACCTCGTAGTCGCCGGAGTCCACGGCCTTGTTGATGAGCACCCGGATCTCCCGCAACGTTCCGCCGCGGGTGGCCGTGAACGATTGCGCGTAGCGGGAGAGGCTGCTCCCCTCGACGGAATCGGTGGCGTCGGACGGAGCACAGGTGTAGGCCGATTTGAGGTCCGGCCCTTGGGGCTTCTTGTTCTTCTTGCCTTTCTTCTTCGCTGCCTCAACCGATCGCCCTGGGAGGGCGGAGAGCGCCCCGGCCAGGACCAGCCCCGCCGTCCCCGACAAAACTCCGCGCCGGCTTTCCCTGATGCGCCGGGCCGTGTCGTCGAAGCGCTTGCCTGCTGCCATGATGTCCTCCACGCTGTTCCGTGCGAATCGACTCAACGTCCTGAATGGCCGCTCGTCACTGCACGCAAACATTGACGGGCGCGAAGCAGAGCCCGCACGGCGACTGCGTGCAGGGCGTCGTGGCAATGCGCAGGCAGACGTCGTTCGCGTTCCCGGTGCAGTCCGCATCCGTGGCGCATGAACCGGGTCCGACCTGGGTGAGCTGGTTCGCGCACACGCGCTCCCGCTCGTTATCCGAAATCAGGTTCGTCACGCACCCGGTGCAGCCGGAGCACGCCCCTTCCGGGCATACAAGCCGGCATTCCCCGCCCTGGCACGACGTGCTGCGGTCCGCGCAGTCCCCGTCGTTGTCGCACTCCCGATCGCGCGCCTTTTTCAGGCATTTCTTCTTCTTGTCGCCTCGCTTGCCCTTGCACGCTTTCGCGGCGTTGCGCCCGGTCGCGTCCGGCGCCTCCAGGCCAATGAGCGAAACCGCGCCGCCGAGCGCGGCCGCGAGCACCCCGCGGCGAATTTCGCGGCGGCTCAGGAGGCGGGCGAAATCGTCGAAGCGGCGGCTTTCCATGATTCAATCCTCTCTGGCGCGTTCGATGCGGCGCGACACGTCCTACGTCGCAAAGCACAAGTCCGAGGTGTTGTCGGGCTCGGGGAAGGTGTTGTCGCTGAGGGCGACATCCCCCGGATTCGTCTGGATCGAGATGCCGCAGGTGAAACCGGAGGTGGCGTTGTTGCTGACCGTGCCTTTGGTATCGGGGTTGTAGAGGATGCCGGCGGGGTTCGTTGCACCGGTCAGTCCCGTGATCGTGTTGTCGTCGATCAGCACGTCCGAGGGGAACACGCCGACGAGGACCCCGAAGTTGGCATGGACCGTGTTGCCCGTGATCTGGTGTCTCGAGGCGTTGACCAGCATGCCGAAGAAGGCGTCTTCGATCGTGCAGTCGCGGATCTCGCCGGCGACCCGGCTCGTGCCGTCCGGTGGCGTTGGCCCGCTGATCGCCATGGCGCGGGTGTGGCCTCCGGCGATCGTGACGGCGCGGACATTGACCGCATCGTTGTTCGCCCCAGCCTCCGCGGCGATGCCGCGATAGCATTCGATGTTGTCTTTGCTGACGACGATATCGACCGATTCGATATCGCCCTTGCCTTTCGCCATCGCGATCGCCGAGTGCGTCCCGGAGTCGCATTGCAACGCATCCTGATCGATCGTGAGGTTCTTGACCGATCCTATGCTGTTCTGGATGAGCAGGCCCGCCCGGACGGCGGTGTTCGCGACGACGACGGACTGGTAGCCGCTCGCGGGACCGGCCATGTGGATGGTCTTGCCATCGCCCTGGAGCGTGAATTGGTCCGGGATGACGATGGTCTCGGTCGTGGCGCAGTCCGCCTGCAACGTCATCGTCTTCAGGGCGTCGTCCACGGCGAACTGGCAGGCGCCGAGGCACTGCCCGCCGATGCAAGGCTGATTCGCGGTGCAGCACGCGCCGCCGCATTTCTCCTGATTGGATGTGCACTGGCCGGATTTCTTCTTTTTCTTTTTGCCCTTCTTGGTCTTTTTCTTTTTGGAGCCCGCGTCGTAGGCGGCCAGCAGGGAGAACAGGCCGAGCGAGCCGGCGGCCAGGATCCGCGTGGCGGCGCGTCGGTCGGCGAGGTGGCCGAAGGCGCGGGTCAGACCATCGATCCGAGTTCCGCTCATGGCCGACTCCTGGCGATGCATGAGAGTGAGACGGGTTGACGCGCTAGGCGCCGCACATTCGTAGGGGCGCGGCTTGCTGCTTGCATATCTTGTTGGGGTCTTTCTTCTTCTTCCTGACGGCGTTGGCGGCGGGTCTCGCCAGCGCGGCCAGCGCCGCCCCGGCGCCGCCCAGCGTCAGGAGCGACCGGCGGCGGGAGACCGCCGCCGCGATCTGGCCGGTCAAGTCATCGAATGGCTGCTCGCCCATGGCTCCACCTCCATGCGCGTTGCGGCGGCGCGCCGAAGCAGCGACACGTTGCCGATGCTCGGTGTTCAGCATGGCCGCGCGGCGATGCGCCGTCATGGGGAAAATTCCGTAGATTGGATTCGCCGGGTACGTATTCGCTGCGCTCAGGGTGGCGAGGTCGGCTCGCCACCCTGAGTGATCGCTTTCCGCGCCTCGGTCGCAGGTCACTCTCGCCCGACGGTCACCGGCAGCAACGCCTCGCGAGGCGCGCGTCGCCTGGTCCAACCAGCCAGCGCCGTATCTGGTTGCACGGCCACGGCGGAACGCGGCTCGCTCACCACCAGCCAGACCCCGGCCACGACGAGCGTCCCGCCCACGCCGTGCCAGATCAGCGGCGCCTCGCGCAGCACCAGCACCGCGGCGGTCAGGCCGACGACCGGGATGAGCGTGTCGAACGCGGCCGCGCAGCCCGCCTCGAGGTGGCGCAGGGCGTAGCCCCAGAGCCCGTAGGTCAGGGCGGAGCAGCCGGCGCCGAGGTAGAGCACGAGCGCGGCGTGCTCTGGGCCGACGATGGGCGGCCCGGCCTGCCACGATTCGAGCAGCGCCAGCGGCAGCAGCGCCGCCGTGCCCCAGGCGGCCATGCCGGCCAGCACGGGCAACGTCCCGTACACCGGGAAAGCACGGCGGCCCATGACGACAAAGGCGGCGAAGCAGCCGGCGCTGGCCAGCACCAGGACGTCGCCCGGCCCCGCCGCGTGCAGCCCGTCGCTGCCGGGCAGCGTCACCGCCGCGACGCCGGCCACAGCCAACCCAATGGCTGCGAGGCGACGCGGGCCGAGGTTCTCGCCCAGCGCCACCGCGGCCAGCAGCACGATCAGCACGGGAGCCGCTCCTTGCAACAGACTGGCGTTGGTGGCTGTGGTGCGGTCGAGTCCCAGGTTTTGCAGGAGAAAGGTGAGGGCCACGCCCAGCAATCCGAGCGGCGCCGTGACCCGCGCCGGGACCCGCGCTCCGCCGCGCCAGCGCGCCAGCGGCCAGAGGATCGCGAGGGCCACGCCGAAGCGCAATGCCGCCAGCATCGCGGGGGGGATGGCCTCGAGGGCCAGCTTGCCGGCGACGTCGGCGGTCCCCCAGAGGAGGCTGGCAAGAATCAGCGCCGCGATCGGGCCGGCGCCTTTGGGTAGGGCGAAGGAGGCGGGAAGCACGGCGGAAACCCTCGCTTGCTCACCCAACCAAACCGGCGGCGTGAGCCTGTGCCGCCGAGCGGCGACCATCGCCAGAGCATGACGGGGCGCCGCGCCAGGCACATGGGGAAAAATCCGTAATCGGGGGGTGGTGATGTACGTAAAGGTGTACGAAGAGGAGCGCGCCTACCCCGTGTCATCCCGGGCCCACAGGCGAGAGAGCTCGGTTCCGACGAAGCGATGTTCCCCGAGGGCCGAAATTGCTCCTTCGTCGGAATGACACGGGGGGAGTCGGGATGACGCGGGGTTGGGGCGAGGCGATGGCGATCGAGGCTGGCGTGGGCGGTTCAGGCTTCCCGATAGGCAGAGGGCGCGGGCATGACGCCTAATCGCCGCGCCTCGGCGACGGCGGCCCCGCGGGAGTGGACGTCGAGCTTGGCCAGGATGGCCTCGACGTGCTTGGAGGCGGTGCGCCGGGTGATGAAGAGATCGTCGGCGATCTCGCGATCCGTGCGCCCGTCGAACAATTGGCGCAGCACGTCCAGCTCGCGCGGCGTCAGCCCCGCGGGCGCCACGCCGGGGGGCGAGGCGGCCGGTGGCATCGGGGGCGCCTCCACGACGTGGAGCCGGGCGGCAGCGGCGGCGGCATCGCGCCGGTTAGCGACGCCGAGCTTGTCGAGCACGCTGGCGACGTGGATCTCGACGGCACGCGGGCTGAGGAAGAGCCGCGCCGCGATCTCCGGGTCGGTCAGGCGCCGGCTCATCAGGTCGAGCACCTGGCGCTCGCGCGGCGTGAGCTCGCCACGTTCCGCGCCAGCATCCGCGGCCGCCTCCGCGGCCGCCGGCGCCGGCAGCGCCTCCTCGATGAGAACGTCCGGATCGGGCGCGCCGGTCTCGCGCCAGATGGAAGCGGCGCGATCCTCGCCCAGCGCCGTAGCCGCGACCACTCGCGCCACGGCGACGCCCTGCGCGACCCCGAGCGAGGCCCCGGCGCGGCGCAGTTCGGAAACCGCGGCGGCATCGAGCGAGGCCTCAAGCCTCGCCCGGCACCAATCGGCCAGCACCCGGTCGGCCGGCCACATGGCGCTGCCGGTGCGCGCGTCGAGCGCGTCGGCAGCGCCGAGGAGGCGGGCGGCGATCTCGGGCTTCTCGCGTGATGCCGCCACGGCGGCCATGGCCCAGAACATGCGGGCCAGGAACCCGTCATCGTGCAAGCGCCAGGCCACGGCGGTCGATTCGAGGAAGCACGCCGCGGCGTCGGCGACATCGCCGTGCAGCAGCCGCGCGTACCCCAGGCCGCACAGCGCGTAGGCGAGGTCCGCCGCGGCGCCGCGCGTCCGCGCCATCGCCACCGCGTCGTCGCCCCGCTCGATGGCTAACGTCAGATCGCCGGAGACGAGCGCGATGTTGCCGAGGAAGTTGACCGCGGCTCCGGCCTTCACCGGCGCGGCGGCGAACTCGGCGCCGATGGCCAGGAACGCCTGCCGCCCTTCCTCCATCAGGGCCGCGGCCCACTCCAGGTCACCCTGCCAGAACGCCAGCGTGCCGCGGGCGAGGATCGACTCCGCGAGCAGAAACGGGTCGCCGGCTGCGCGCGAGAGCTCCAACCCCTTGTCGCGCAGCGGCTCGGCCACGTCCAGCTCGCCCTGCAGCATCGCCAGCCACCCGGCCTCGTTCCAGACGCGGGCGCGCGTCAGCGTCGGCACGCCGTCGTCAAGCGCGATCGCCTGCTGCAGCCAGGTCCGCGCCTCGGCGAACTGCCCGAAGGAGGGCCAGAAGATCGACATCGCGGCGCTCATGACGTTGAGCGAGAGCGCGTCCCCCTGCGCCGCGAACCAGGCCAGCGCCTGGCGAATGTTGTCCTGCTCGGGCACAAGCGGGGCCAGCCGCGGGGCGTCTCCCTGCATGGTGTGGTGCAGATCGAGCGCCTCCACCATCGCCCGGCACCAGGCCGCGTGCCGCTGTCTGACCTCCGCTTCCTCGCCCGCGGCAGCCAGCTCCGCCAGCCCGAACTCGCGAATCGTCTCCAGCATCGTGAAGCGCGTCTCACCCTCGCCCTCCGCGCGCCGCACCAGGCTGTGGTCGACGAGGGCGGCCAGGAGATCGAGGACGAAGGCGGGAGGCGGGAGGCGGGAGGCGGGAGAGGAACCGTCCGATCTTTCTCCCGCCTCCCGCCTCTCGCCTCCCGCCACCACTTCGGCGGCGTCCAGCGTGAAGCCGCCAGCGAAGACCGAGAGGCGGCGGAAGAGGATTTGCGTGTCCGGCTCCAGGAGGGTGTAGCTCCAGGCGATGGTGTCGCGGATCGTCTGGTGGCGGGCGGGCAGATCGCGCTGGCCGCCGCGCAGGAGGCGCAGCCGGTCGGCCATCTGCGCCAGCAGCGCCGCCGGGGAGAGGAGCTTCATGCGGGACGCGGCCAATTCGATGGCCAGCGGCAGACCGTCGAGCTGGCGGCAGATCACCGCCACCATGGAGGCGTTGGCGTCGTTCAGGGCGAACGAGGGGACGACGGCGTGCGCTCGCTCGACGAAGAGGCGCACCGCGTCGTTGGCGGCCAGCACCTCCGGCGAGGCATCGGCCACGGGCAGCGGGAACGGCTCGACCGGAAGCTCCTGCTCGCCGCGGAAATGGAGCGGGGCGCGGCTGGTGGCCAGCACCTGCACGGCCGGGCAGGCGTGCAACAGATCGGCGGCCAGGTCGGACGCCGCCTCGACGAGATGCTCGCAATTGTCCAGCAGCAGCAGCGCCTGCCGTGGACGCAGCTCCCGGATGAGCTGCTCGTCGATTGGCAATCCTGGCGCGGGCACGAGGCCGAGCGCCCGCGCCACGGTGGCCGGCACGAGGTCCGGATCGGCCAGGGGCGCCAGATCGACCCAGACGACGCCGTCGGCGAAATGGTCCGCCACGTCGTCCGCGATGGCCAGGGCCAGACGCGTCTTGCCCGAGCCGCCGGGTCCGGTCAGGGTCAGCACGGGAACGGCCTCGTCGAGGAGGTGGGTGCGCGCCGTGGAGCGTTCGCCAGCGCGGCCGATCAGCCGGGTGCGCGGGATCGGGAGGGCGGCGACATTCGGCAGCGGCGCAAGCTCGGCCATCACGCGCTGTTCGCCAGTCCATCCGGAGGCGGAGCAGCGACTGCGAGGTTGATTCGAGCGGACGGCGCTGTCACGGCACGGCTCAACTCTCTGCGTGGCGACGAATCACGCTGCAATCTTGGCAATAGCGGCGCTTTCCGTCAACCCAAAGCGACAGAAACTTCCAGTCCATGGACCCACGACGGAGGCGCCCGGATAGCGTGTCATGCTGGGTCCGGAGGGCAAAAAATCTCGGCGTCAATGACCAGACCTGCCACGGAGGCGAGATGCTTCACGTCGTTCAGCATGACACGAGGGAGGCGTCCTCACCTACCCTATCGGTGGACGTGTGGAAGCGGACGCAACGTGGAGTGCGGCATGAGCATGGACGCGATGGCCAACGCCTTGGCCGGCATGGCCTGGATCGATGGCGAATTCGTTCCCGCCGACCAGGCGAAGGTCTCCATCTTCGACAGCGGGTTCATGGGCGGGGTCTCGGCCTTCGACACCCTCGCCTGCTGGGAGGGCGGGCTCTTCAAGCTGCGTCAGCACCGGGAACGCTTCGAGCGCTCGGCCCACGCCGCCATGATCCCCCTGCGCTGCTCTGGCGCGGAGCTGGACGCGCTCATCATCGAGACGACGCGCCGCTCCGGGTTGCGCCACGCCTACGTGCAGGCCATCGCCACCCGCGGCCGTCGCCCCTCCCCGTCCATGCCGTCGCACGAGCCGACGCTCATCGTCTACGCCATCCCCTACCTGTCGCTGTGGCCGGAGGAGAAAGCGGAGAGCGGCATCAGCCTGGTCATCCCCTCCATCCGGCAATGGCCCGCTTCAGTGATCGACGCCAAGGTGAAGAACTTCAACCGCATGCACAGCCATCTGGCCAGAATGGAAGCCGATCTGGCCGGCGCCGACGACGTGGTGCTGCTGGACGACCGCGGACTGCTGACCGAGAGCCGGGGCGCGAACGTCTTCCTCGTCCGCGGCGACCTCACGATCCCGCTGTTCCACCAGCTTCTCGGGGAGCGCGCGGTCATCGAGGGGGACTACAACATCCACTGGCTGGAAAAGTGGCTCGCCGCGACCTACGGCTGACCCGCGACGACCGGTTTGTCTTTCCGAAATGGTCGGGGCATGGTTTCCTGCCCGCCCGGAACACGATTACCTTCGAGAGTCTCAGAGTGGCCGACCGGCTCTGCATCCGCGATGGCAGGCGCGGCGGAACCGCTTCGCAACGAAGGTGCCAATGCTGACACCGGCCCAGATGCTTGCCGGATATGGTCAGGGGATATTCCCCATGGCCGAAAGCCGCAGCGACCCACAGCTGCACTGGGTGGACCCGCGGCGCCGCGGAATCATCCCCCTGGACAGGTTCCACATTTCAAGCTCCCTTCGGCGGAGGATCCTGCGCGGGACTTTCACAATCACAACAGATTCCGCGATGCAGGACGTGGTGATTGCCTGCGCTGACCGCGACGAGACCTGGATCAACGCGTCCCTGGCAAGCCTCTACGGGCAACTCTTCCGGGCCGGCCACGCCCACAGCCTCGACATCGCCCCGCTCGCCCTCGACCTGCCGCTGGCTTGGCGCCAAGCATATGAAGCGGCCTACAATCGCCTGCAACATTGCGGGCCCAAAATTCTGCTCGCGACGTATTTCGGTCCATTGCGGGACAATCTCACGCTCGCTTGTCACCTGCCCGTCTCCGGTTTGCATATCGACGCCGTGCGCGCGCCGCACGAGATCGACACCGTGCTCAGCTGGCTGCCCAACTACAAGGTCCTGTCGCTGGGTGTGATCGACGGCCGTAACGTTTGGCGCGCCGATTTGCGCGCCCTGCTCGATCAAATCGAACTTGAGGAGAGCAAAACGGATGATCTGTTCAAGCTCCCTCGCTGATGATCTGACGCCTCTGGTTCTGGACACGAGCGTGCTGATAAATTTGCACGCCTGTTCGCTTGGCGAGCAGATTCTGACGGCAATTCCAAATACCATTGTCGTGCCCGATATTGTGGTCCGGGAGCTCAGGCATGAAACGAGCCGCATTAATGGCGAGCACCAGTTTTTGGAATATCTCCTAGCACGGCAAAAGGTGCGGCCGATATCGCTCGACGATGCCGGATGGGCAATTTTCGAAAAGTTGACCGCCAGCCCTTCATCTCTCGGCGACGGTGAGGCTGCAACAATTGCCATTGCAACCACCAGCGCTCATCGGCCTGTAATCGATGATGCGAAAGGCCGGAAACGTACAGAGGCG
>CALMZR010000008.1 GCA_937870845.1 uncultured Chloroflexota bacterium | reverse complement strand
GGGGGTAGTTCAGCTCGACCGCGAACAGGCCCGGCACGCTCGCGACGGCGCGCAGCAGATCGATCGTGGTTGCGCCCTCCCCGCCGCGGTTACGGAAGGAGTTGAGGCGGGTGGCGAACCGATAGCGGTCGGGACCTATCGGCATGTATGCTCCTCGGCAGTTCGAGCAGATCGGCTGCTGCGATGCTCCGGGATGGTTCGGCGCAAGTCTATGCCGTCCCGGCAGGCGCGGTCACCTCGGCGCCCGCTCTCGTGCGAAGCTTTGGGAACGATCCGAGCGTCATCTGGAAGCATGCCGTGAGCATCGAGTTCCTGATCACGTCACTGGTTATCGTCGCCACGCCCGGAACTGGGGTGCTCTTGACGCTGGCAGCGGGTCTGTCCCACGGGAGCCGGGCCAGCGTCGTCGCCGCGATCGGCTGCACCCTCGGCATCGTGCCGCACATGGCCGCGGCCATCCTGGGGCTGGCGGCGGTTCTGCACGCCAGCGCCGTCGCGTTCCAGACCATCAAGATCCTGGGCGTGGTCTACCTCCTCTATATGGCGTGGCAGACGCTGCGCGACGGGGGAGTCTTTGCCATCGATGCGGAGCCGGACGCGCGGAGCGACCGGCAGGTGATCCGCTCCGCCATCCTGGTCAATCTGCTCAACCCGAAGCTGTCGATCTTCTTCCTCGCCTTCCTGCCCCAGTTCGTGCGCGCCGGCGACCCGATGGCGCTTTCGCAGATGGCCGGGCTGAGCGCGGTCTTCATGCTCCTCACGCTGGTCGTCTTCGTCCTGTACGGGTTGATTGCCGCCGCCTTCCGCGGGCAGATCGTCTCCCGGCCGCGGCTGCTGACGTGGCTGCGGCGCGTCTTCGCCGGCGCCTTCGTCGCCCTCGGGGCCAGACTGGCCCTCGCCGATCGGTAATGCCGTGGGGGGCGCCGTCCGGCGTCATTGGCGTCACCCGATCCGCACCGCGACCGGGGGGTAGCGCAACCGCGAGGGGCGCTGCCGCCGCTGCAGCGCGTAGACCGCGGTCAGCGGCCCCAGCCGGCCGAAGAACATCACCGCGCACAAGATCAGCTTCCCCTCCGTCGTCAGCAACGGCGTGATCCCGGTCGAGAGCCCGACGGTGGCCAGCGCGCTCATCGTCTCGAACATCAGCGCCACGAAGGGAAGCTCTTCGCCCCCGCCCTGGTGCTGCGTCGCCACCAGCAGCGCCGTCGCCGCGAAGTGGACGGTGAGCATGATGGCGATGACGGCCATCGCCCGGAATATCAACGCCGTCGGCACGCGCCGGCCGAACACCTGGGTTTGCTCCTGCCCGCGCAGCGTCGAGATCAGCGCCGCGGCGATTACCCCGACCGTGGCCAGCTTCACCCCGCCCGCCGTCGAGCCGGACGCGCCCCCGATGAACATCAGGGCCATCAGGACGAAGAGCGTCGCCGCCTGCAATTCGGCGAAGTTGACCGTGGCGAACCCGGCGGTGCGCGTCGTCACGCTCTGGAAGAGCGCGGTCAAGACCCGCGGGCCGTCGCTCGTGCGCGCCAGCGCCGCGTCCCACTCGATCGCCAGGAACGCCGCCATCCCCGCCAGGATCAGCAGCGCGTTGGTCAGCAGCACCAGCTTGCTGTCGACGGCCAGGCGCGACCAGCGGCGGCACGTCGCGGCGTCGGCCAGCACCAGGTACGACAGCGCCCCCGCCTGGATGAGGAGCATGATGGTGGCGTTGACGGCGAGCGATTCCTGGTAGGGGATCAGCGAGACGAAGTCCCCTTGCAGGTCGAACCCCGCGTTGCAGAACGCCGAGACGGCGTGGAAGACGCCGAACCAGAGCGCCCGCGGCAGCGGCATGTCCTGCCAGAAGCGCAGCGTGAGCGCGGCCGCCCCGATCCCCTCCGCGGCGAGGGTGAAGAGCACGATGCGGCGGGTGAGCGAGCCCGCCTCGCGGAGCGACAGACTGGGCGATCCCTCCCGGATGAGGAGGAGGTCGCTGAGCCGGGTCGTGCCCCGCCGCAGCGCCAGCAGCACCAGGCTGGCCCCGACCATGAACCCGAGCCCGCCGATCTGGATCAGCGCCAGGATCACCGCCTCCCCGAAGAGGTTCCAGTGGGTCGCGGTGTCGACGGTGACCAGCCCGGTGACGGCCACGGCGGAGACGGCGGTGAAGAGGGTGTCGACCGGCGGGGTGGCCGCGCCGCTCTCGGTCGTCCAGGGGGAGGCGAGCAGCGCCGTGCCGGCCAGGACGATGGCGGCCAGGGCCAGCACGAAGACCTGGGCGTGGCGCCCAGGGTGGGGCGGGGGAGGCGCCTCGCGCAGCAGCGGCAGCTCGATGACGGCCGGCTGCCGCACGCGGCGGCGGATCACCCCCGGACCCCGCGGCCGTTTCGCGCCAGGGGTGCTCACGCCCGCGGCTCGGCCAAACCCGATTCGACGAACTTCTCGATCGACTCGTCCGACCCGATGACGACGATGTCGTCGCCTTCCTGGATCCGTTCGTCCAGGGACGGGGTGACGGTCAGCAGGCGGTCGCGCTTGAGGGCGAGCACGCTCAGTTGGGCCCCACACATGGCGTGGACGTCGGCCAGGGTGCGGCCGACCAGGTTCGGAGGGGCGGTGAACTTGGCGATGCCGCTCGTCGGCGAGAGCGAGATGTAGTCGTCGACGTGGGGCACGGCCATGGTGTGGGCCAGCCGCACCCCGGCGTCGCGCTCCGGAAAGATGACCCGGTCGGCGCCGACCCGGCGCAGCACCTCACCGTGCAAGGCGTTGTTCGCCTTGGCCACGACGAACGGCACGCCGAGGCGCTTCAGGAGCAGGGTGGCCAGCACGCTCGACTCGAGGTTGCTCCCCTGGGCCACGATGGCCACCGCCGAGCGCTCCACCTGCAGCGAGCGCAACAGCTCCTCGTCCGAGCCGTCGCCCTGCGTGGCCAACGCCACGAAGTCGCTCGCCTC
Organism: uncultured Chloroflexota bacterium; assembly: GCA_937870845.1. GTDB lineage: Bacteria > Chloroflexota > Chloroflexia > Thermomicrobiales > UBA6265 > JACCXM01. Next base: position 10,375 of record CALMZR010000008.1, on the reverse strand, counting down.
CTCGACCTGGCGCTCGTCGCGGTCGATGGCCGTCACCTCGTAGCCGAGCTCGAAGAGGGTGCGCGCCACGCTGCGCCCGAAGCGGCCGAGCCCGATGATGGTGACGCGGCGATCCTGCGCTTCACCCCGACGCGGCATTCGTCCACTCCTCGTCTCTTGCTGGCGCGTCCTGATTGCGGCGGACGCCGCGGAAAGGATAGAGGCTATCGGGGCAGGGGACGTGACGCGATCAGGCCGTCGCCCCGGCGCGCGCTGCCGCCCGCTCCACGAACAGGCTCAGCTTGAGGAGGCCGGGGAACGCCCGGCGCAGCTCTTCCGGCCCGTGGAGCTCGATCAACCCCTCGCGCAGCGCCTGCTCCAGCCCGAGCTGGCCGACCCACACCCGGTGCAGCGCCACCGAATCGGCCTCCACCACCAGGTCGGGCTCGAACCCCGGATCGGTCCAGCAGACAGAAGGCTCGGGGCGCTCCAGAATCAGCCAGTAGCTCTTGACGTTGGCCCCGGAAAGGTCGATCTGGACGACCGCGCGCCGCTCCGGCAGGCGCTCGGTGTCGAGCCGGCGGTGGATGTCCCACATCAGCAGATCGGGGTCGAGATTTTTTGGCCCGACGGGCGTGTCCGCCCACCGCTGCCCCCAATCGCCGAGCCGCACCACCACGTCGCCCAACTCGATCCCGGCCGGCGTCAGGTGATACTCGACGTTGCGCCCTGTCTCGTCGACCCGACGCTCGACCACGCCCGAAGTCTCCAGCGTGCGCAGCCGTTGCACCAGCACGGAGCGCGGGATGCGCGGCAGCCCGATGACCAGCTCGTTGAAGCGGCGGCTGCCGCAGAACAGCTCGCGCACCACCAGCGGCGTCCAGCGTTCCGCAAAAATCTCCGAGGCGATGGCGACGGGGCAGAACTGGCCGTACCCGCGCATGGCATGACTCCTTCGACGCTGTGGCGTGCGGTACGAAAATCAAACTTGATCCCATCATACCGCCCTGTAGAGTGGAGGGTGGGTCTGGTCAGCACGCGGCGGGACGCCTCTCCAGACCCCGGTACGGCGTCTGGCCGGCCGCAGCCAGAGGAGGTGAGCGAACCATGGTCGTTGCAGAACGCGCGCTGACCGAGATTGCGCCGGGCTGGCGCCCCCGGCCGGTCCACCCGGACGACGACGCCTTTGTCTCCCTGGCGGCGGAGCTGGGCGCGGAATTCGCGCCCCACGCCGCCGAGCACGACCGCGAGAACACGTTCGTCGCGGAGAACTTTGAGCGCATGCGCGCGGCCGGCTACCTGCGCCTGGCCGTGCCGGCGGATCTGGGCGGGCTCGGGGCGAGCATCCGCCAGGTCTGCTTCGCCCAGGCGGAGCTGGCCCGCGCCTGCGCCGCCACCGCGCTGGCGGTCAACATGCACCACTACCTGGTGCTGGCCAACGTCTTCCGCTGGAGGAAGGGCGCGCCCGGCGCCGAGACCGTGCTGCGCCGGGTGGCCGGCGAGGGGATCGTGCTCATGACCAGCGGCGGCTCGGACGGCATCTGGCCGAGCGGCAAGGCGGTCAAGGAGAATGGCGGCTACCGCATCAGCGGGCGCAAGGTCTTTTGCAGCCAGGCCCCGGCCGCGGACGTCCTGACCACCATGGCCGTCTACGACGACCCGGCCGAAGGCCCCGTCGTGCTCCTGGCCGGCATCCCGATGACGTCTCCAGGCATCACTATCCTCGACAATTGGGACGTCATGGGCATGCGCGCCACCGGCAGCAACGACCTCCTGCTGGAAGACGTGAAGATCGCCGAGACCCAGGTCGTGGCCCGCCGTCCATGGGGGAAAGTCGACCCGGCGCTGCGCACGGCGGGCATCCACTTTGCCCCTCCCGTCGCCGCCGTTTACGCCGGCATCGCCGCCGCGGCCCGCGATGAGGCGGTGCGCGTCATCGGCAGCCGCGCCGCGGGCAACGGCAACACCCTTGGCGACGACCCGATCGTGCAGCGCACCGTTGGCCAGATGGATTGCAAGCTGCGCACGATGTGGTGGTCGCTGCTGGGGGCGCTGGAGGAGCTGGGCGACGACTACGCGCCGGACGACCGGGCGCTGGCGGCGGTGATGATCGCCAAGCGCCACGTGATAACGGAGGCGCAGGAGGTGGTCGACCTGGCGATGCAGGCGGTGGGCGGCAGCGGCTACTTCAAGACCTCGCCGCTGGAGCAAGCATACCGCGACGTCCGTGCCGGCCTCTTCCACCCGATGAACCCGGAGCGCACCCTGCTGTATGCCGGCCGCCTGGGCCTGGGCGTGCCCGCGGACACGGTCTGGTAGCGACGTGGACGGCGGCGCCGGGGCGGTTTCGGGGGCGGCGTTTCGCGGTCTCGCCGGCTGCTTGCCGACCGGGGTCGCGGTCGTCGTCGCCCTGGTCGACGCCGAGCCGTGCGCCGCCACGGCCGGATCGGTGGTGGCGGCCTCCTGGGAGCCTCCGCTGCTGGCCGTTTTCTTCCGCACCGGCTCGCGCATGGCCGCCGCGCTCGACCGCTCCGGGCAATTCACCGTCAGCATCCTGGGCGAGGCCGACCACGGCCTCGCCCGCCGCTTCGCCCGCCCCGGCCGGGGTCAGGGGTGGACCGCGCTGGCCGATGCCGGGCTCATCCGGCGCAATCCCGCGCCGCCGATCCTGGCGACCGCCATCGCCTGGGCCGACTGTCGCGTGGCACGGACCATCCCCGTCGGAGACCACGCATGCTACGTCGGGGAGGTCCTCGACCTCGACCGGCGCGTCGAGGGGGAGCCGCTCGTGTACTTTCGTGGGCGATTGCGAGGGCTCGGGCCGGTCGTCGCGCCCGTCGCGTGGTTGGAGACGGACGAGGTCCACCTGGCGGCCACCTGGTAGCTGCCGGCTCGCCCTGCGGTTCGTCTCGCGTGGCGGCCGGCGGCGGCTCCCGCCGCGTCGCCCTCACCCCCGCGCCGCGGCTTCGTCGCGCAATGCCTCGGTGTCCCCCATTGCCACGCGCCCGAGCACCGCCGTGAGCGCCCCCGCCTCCTCCTCGCTGACGTACCGGGCGAAGTAGGCGACGATGCCGCGCGCATACGCGGGCCACATCCGGCGCAGGATCGCCTTCCCCTCGGCGCTGAGCACCGCATAGGCGCCGCGGCGGTCGGTCGGGCACGCCTCGCGGAAGAGGAGTCCGGCGCCTTCCAGCCGGTCGACGAGCCGGGTCAGACCGCTCCGGCTCAGCACCACCCGATCGGCCAGTTCGTGCAAGCGCAGCCGCCCCTCCGGCGCTTCGGCCAGGGCGAACAGCACATCGTACCAGGTCAGCGGCGCCAGCCCGGCGGTGGCCAGATCGCGCTCGATGGCCCCGACGGCAGCGGCGTGGGCGTTGAGCAACGCGCGCCAGGCTGCGAGCCGGGCCGGATCGGGGACGGATTCGTGATCTGAGGCGCTCATGGGGCAAGCATAGCGCCCAGGTAGTTGACGCCGCAACGATTCAGCCGTATGATCCCGAACTAGTTGCATAAGCAATTAGTGCAAGAGCAACCAGAAGGAGGAGAACGCATGACCGCGACGATTGCCCGAGACGAGCTGAAGACCCGGCTGGACGCCGGCGAACCGATCACCCTGATCGAGGCCCTCCCCGAGGAGTACTACCGCAAGGCGCATCTGCCGGGTGCGCGCCTGCTGCCCCACGATCGCGTCGACGAGCTGGCGCCGGCGCTCCTCCCCGACAAGGACGCCGTCATCGTCGTCTACTGCGCCAACCTCCCCTGCCCGAACTCGGCCATCGCCGCCGAGCGGTTGGCGGAACTGGGCTACGCCGCCGTCCTCGAATACGCCGAGGGCAAGCAGGACTGGATCGACGCCGGCTATCCGGTCGAGCGCGGCGCGGCTGCCGCCTGACGCACGGAGACGGACAAGTGCGCGACTTCTCCCCCGTCAACCGCTATGCCCTGAGCATGGACAGCGTCGTCCGGGAGTGGGACCCGACCCCGGCCGAGCTGGCCCGAGAGACCAACGCCTCGATCGACCGCTTCCTGGCGCTGCTGGCTGCGGCCACGGATGCCGATGCCCTTTTTGTGCCCGATGACCCAGACGCCGACGACATCGCCGCTGCCGACCCCGCCGACCGCGGCCTGGCCTGGACGGTCGCCCACAACGTCGTCCACGCCACGGCTTCCGGCGAAGAGTACGCCGCCATCGCCGCCGAGCTGGCGCGCGGCGTCGAGTTTCACGGCCGGCCCCGCTTCGAGACGGCCTGGCAATCGATCGCGACGGTCGAGCAGTGCCGGCGCCGGCTGGAAGAGAGCCGGCGCATGCGCCTGGCTTCGCTGCGCATGTGGCCGGATCGCCCCGACCTGGAGCGCGGCTACGCGCCGTGGCGGCAGTCCGGCTGGGTCAACGCCCAGGGGATCTTCGCCTGGGGACTTGCCCACGACCAGAGCCACCACGCCCAGATCGCGCGCATCCTGCGCCAGGCGGCGGCCGCCCGTGAGCCGCTCGCGGCGGCTGGGTAACGGGTGACGGATGGCGAGCGGGGTTCGCGTTCCGTGCCGCACCATCGCCGACCCATAATCCGTACACCGTCTCCCACCAGCCGCTTCGATATCCTCACGCCGGATGGGGAGGTGCGGCCGGCCGCCCACATGGTCAAATCGCTCGCTTGAGCGCGACCAACCGTCTGGCGCCGCGAGCCGAGGGAACGCTCCCTCGGCTCGCGGGCGAACGAGGCAGCGTTCCGCCGATCACGTGGTCGCGGGCGGACCAGCCAGGACGCCCGGCATTCCGACCGCCGCGCGGTTATCTGATGTCGCCTCCCGCGCCGTCGCGTCCGTGACCTGAGCCAGCACGCGCTGCCGGAAGAAGGCCACGAACCCGACGGAGATCGCCGTCGCGCTGACGGCGTTGAACGCCATTCGCGCCCAGTGCAGGGTCTGGAACTCCTGCGCGGTCTGCCGCAGCGTCTCGGCGGAGTGGACGGCCGCTCCTTCCACGAACATGACCTCGTTGCGGGGCCACATGAACAGGATCGAGACGACGCCTTCGGCCACGATCATGAGCACGCTGAGCAGGATCCACCAGCGCGCCTCCCGCACGCGCCAGCCGAGCGCCAGGGCCCCAACGCCTCCCACCCACGACAGGAATCCCAGCGGCGGGAAGACATCGCTCGGCCCGCGCACGGCCAGAAACTCCATCGCCAGCGCCAGCGAGCGCGGCGGGTCGTGGAAGATGTTCGGGTAGACCATGAACGTCTCCAGGACGATGGCCCCCAGCAGGATCATCATCGTCCACAGGGAGACGACGATGACCGGGAACGCGAGGCGTTGCAGTTTCTCCATGACATGCTCCTTTGCTCCTCTTCCAGGCGGAAAAGGCGTTGCGATCTCGTTTCGGAGCGACGGCGATTGGCGGCGGGGCACGCGCCGCCAGGTCTCCCCGCGCCGCTCGTCTCCGATCCGCCCACCGTAGGGATGACCCGTCCCGGCCGCCATCGGCCGAACGGCCAGTTCAGGTGGTTTAGCGCGGTTCATCGCGCGGCCGGGGATCCTGAGGGGAGGAAACGATCGCGCCGGACGATGCCGAAGAATTCGAAGAATTCGAAGAGTTCGAAGAATCCGAAGGTTCCGGGGGCGCCAGGGCCCGCGCACGGAGAGGCTATTGCAGCAGGCCCAGCTCCCGCGCCCGGGCGACCGCCTGGGCGCGGTTCTTCGCCCCGAGCTGGCGGTAGATGTTGGCGATATGGCTCTTGACCGTTCCCACCGAGACGAACAGGTCGCGCGCCGCCTCGGAGGTCGTGCGGCCGGAAGCCAGCACCGCCAGCACCTCGCGCTCCCGTTCGCTCAACGAGTCGTCGAGCGGGTCGGGTTTTGCGCCCATCGCCTCCCCGGCCAGGGAGGCGTCGCGACGCGACAATGCCGGCGACGCGCGATCGTTCTGTCCGGCGCCCGGCCCGCCGCCGCCGAACGCCAGGAGGAGCAGCCCCGCCACGCCCAGCAGCGGGACGATCCACCACAGGGTGGTGAGCGGGATGAGAAACACGCACAGAATCCCCAGGACCAGCGCATACAGCGCCAGCTGCCACGTGACGAGGTTCGCCGGCGATCGCGCCGGCCCGAGGGGAGCCTCACGCCCCGTCCCAGGCTCGGCCGGGCGTCCATTTTCCTCGCGCGTCGGCTGCTCTTCGTGGCTGCGTCCGGTATCGTCCACGTCCGCGGTCGATGATGCGGCGCGGCCTTATGCACACGGCGTCCCGCTCAATGACCTGCGTTCCCCTGGCGCGACTGACTACACTTCCCGTCATGGAACGAGCGGCCAAGCCCCTGGCAATCGCGGCCACGGTCGGCATGTTCATCGTGCTGCTGATGGGCGCCACCGTTACCAGTACCGGCTCCGGCGAGGGGTGCGGCACGTCGTGGCCGCTGTGCCACGGCGAGTTCATCCCCGAGTACGCCTTCGAGACGATGGTGGAGTATTCGCACCGCCTCGTCACCGGCGTCGAGGGGTTGCTCATCCTGGGGCTGTCGATCACCGCGTTTCCGCTGCGCCGCCGCTACCCGGAATTGAAGCTGCTGATCCCCGTCATGATCTTCACGCTGCTGCTGCAATCGGGGATGGGCGCGTGGGCGGTGAAATCGCCGCAGACGCCGCCGGTGATGGCCAGCCACTTCGGCATCTCGCTGATCTGCTTCGCCTCCGTTTTCCTGGTGATGCGGGTGCTGTGGGAGACGACGCCGGTGACGGCGGCGGCGGCGCGGGCGGTCCCCTCCGGCTACCGCACGCTCGCCTGGGCGGCGCTGCTGTGGAGCGTGGTCGTCGCCTACGTCGGGGCGTACATGCGCCAGTCCGGCGCGGAGTTGGCCTGCTACACGTGGCCGCTGTGCAACGGCTCGCTTTTCCCCGATCTGAGCAGCCCCGGCATCGCCGCAGCCTGGGGGCACCGCCTGGCCGCCGTGGTGGCGCTGGCGCTGGTGGCCTGGCTGGAGGTCTGGTCGCGGCGGTTCAAGGCGCAGCGGCCGGACCTCTACCGCATCGGCGTGTGGGCCTCGGTCTTCATCGTGGCGCAGGCGCTGGTCGGCGGCTTCGTCGTCCTCTCGCGTCTGAGTCTGGCCAGTACGCTGCTGCACGCGGCGCTGATGGCGCTCCTGTTCGCCGCTTTGGCGGATGGCGCGCGGCGGACATTGCCGCAGCGGCGGGTGGCGGAGATATCGGTGGCCGCCGGGGCCGCTCCGGCGCCGGCCCCGGTTCGCTAAGCATCCCTGTAGTCAGAGGCCGGCAAGGATTTCCCCAGGCGTCGCCATGGTGACGCCGAATGCCGCGAAGATTTCGCCGCGCTTGGTGAGCAGATGCTTACGGTCGTAGGTGGCGACCACTGTCGCCCCGGCGTCGATTGCTCCCGCCACGACGGGAGCGTCCTTGAGGACGATAACGGCGGCGACGTGCTGCACCAGAGCCGAAGACGGCTGCACAATGAGCAGGAGGCCGGGTGCGAGAAAGGCTTCGAAAAGCGACAGCGCTTCGGGGGCTTTGCTCAACAGATTGCGCCGTATCTCCTGGATGACAAAGGGGCTGAGGACGAGGGTGACGTGCCCGCGAATGCCCGCTTCGATCAGGTCGCGGGCAGACCCTCGTGGGGAGTGGGTAGCGGCAAAGAGCACACTGGCATCGACGAAGATTCTACTCGTGCTGATCGGAAGATTCGAGACCATACTGTTCGCGCACCAACTCCTCGCGGATGGCTCGCCCGCTCTCCATCCAGCCGTCCAAGGTCACGCCTTTCGCGCGCAGGATCGCCCCCATTTCGTCAAGCGCTTTGAGGGCCAGGACGGCTTGCGGAGTGATCAACACGCCATCCGGCGTCGCCTCGACAGCGACCAAGTCGCCCTTCTTGAGTCCCAGCTGTTTCCGAATGTCGGCGGGTAAGGTGACCTGCCCTTTCTCCTGCACGCGCACCAGCTTGAGTTCAGCAGCCATCTCTTGACCTCCGAAAGTCATACTTTCCGCCATCGTACCACGAATGCCATGTCTCATTGGCGAACGACACGAGTCAAAGAACTGAATGCGGCCGATCCGATTCAGCCATCAGGAAGGAGCCGCGTCTCACCTTCCGGCAGCTTGCTCCACCAGTGGCCATACCGCCGGTAGATCTCCGGTTCGCGCTCGGCGAGGAAGGCGGTCAGCGACCGCGCCTCGGTGGCGAGCCCGTCCCACGCATCATCTGGCAGGGGGTGGAAGGCGGTCGTCTCGATGCCGCCCGCGGCCGGGCGCCAGACGCCGGCGACGTACCCGTCGACCAGCAGCGTCGGCAGCACGTCGCCATTGGACCGGGTCACGAGGGCGCGGTACCCAGGGGGAATGATGCGGCCCCGGTCCCAGTAGGCCAGCAGGATGCTGTCCCACATCGGCATGAGCCGGGGTGGGGCCGGCGTCTCCTCGGCGGGGCATGGCGCGCCGGGGATGTCGAACAACGGCTCGCCGTTCGGGTCCTCCAACCGCTCCAGGGCGCCGCCGAGGGCCTGCACCGCCTGCTTGACCCGCGCCCGCGGCACGTGGGCGAACTGCACCACGTCCGCGATCGAGGCCGGCCCGAACCCTTCCCGGTAGCGCACGACCAGGGTTTGCAAGCCCGCCCCCGACGCCTCGTCGTCGGCCAATGCCGGGCGCGGAGACGCGGCGACGTAGGCATTGTGGGAGCCGAACGACCACGGCCCGCCGGTTGGCGCGTGCAGCAGCGGTGCATAGCCTCGGAAACCCCGCCTCGCGCCTGGGTGCAGGGGGGAGCCAACTCGCTGCGCGAGCCACGCCTCCATCTCCGACGCGGACGTCGTTTGCGTCATGTGCGCCAGCAGATCCGGGATCAGCGCGTCGGCGTCGGCGGGGGCGAGGCCGGAGGCGCGGAAGCGGGCGTCGAGCCGGGCGGCGCGCAGCGTCGGGTCCATCGCCTCTCGGAAGACGCGATAGTCGTCCATGTGGACGGCGTGCAGCGTGATCCGGATCAGCGTGGCCTTGACCACCTCGCGGGCAGCGAAGGCCGCGTCCAGAGAGGACGCTATCTTTGGCCGGAGGCTGGGAGGAGTCGCGCCCGCGTTCACGGAGAGGAGAGCGAACAATGGCCAGACTGCGCTGGGGGATCAAGACGGCCCCGCAGCACACGACGTACGAGGCGATGCTCGACGTGTGGCAGGAGGCCGACCGCACGCCGGTGTTCGAGCACGCCTGGCTTTTCGACCACTTCAACCCGATCCAGGGGAGCCTCGACGGCCCCTGCTTCGAGGGGTGGACGCTCCTCTCGGCGCTGGCCGCCCAGACGGAGCGCGTGCGCCTGGGGCTGATGGTGGCGGGCAACACCTACCGCCACCCGGCGGTGCATGCCCACATGGCGGCGACGGTGGATGTCATCTCCGGCGGCCGTCTCGATTTCGGCGTGGGCGCCGGCTGGAACGAATACGAGCACGAGAGCATGGGCATCCCGCTCTACGCGCCGGGCGAGCGCATCCGCCGCCTCGGCGAGGCATGCGAGATCACGAAACGGCTCTGGACGCAGCATCTCACCGACTTCGACGGGCGCTACTACCAATTGCAGGAAGCCCGCCTCGAGCCGAAGCCGATCCAGAAACCCTACCCGCCCATCGTCATTGGCGGCAGCGGCGAGCAGCTCGCGAGCGCGCTGCGCAAGCAAATCGAGACCAGCGCGGTGGCCGTGGTCGACCGCCTTGCCGCACTGGACCGCGCCGCCATCCGCAAGCAGTTCGAAGCCCGCTTCACCGCGCGCCGCATGGCGCTGGACTATCTCGCTGCCTATCGCAGCCTGATGGAGCAGGCCGGGCCGCGGATCAAGCTGGTGAGCAGCGCGGAGTAGTTTTCCGCAACGTTGCGATGAAAGTCGCAGGGTGGGCACAGCGACAGCGTGCCCACCCTACCCATTCTTCAGCTTATCGCGGTCCGCTTCGGCTCCACGATCTCGAACACGCGCGGAAACTCATCCATCAGCATCATCAATTCGCCGAGCCGCACCGGATTGCCGCTGAGCTTGATCTTGCCGGAGCCAACCGCTTCCTGAAACGTCGTCAGCTTCGCGATCACTTCGTCGAGCACGCCGCGTGCCAGCGTGAAGCTGGCGTCGGCATCGGACGCCTGGGCGCCGGCGGCATAGGTCAGCGCGCAATTTTCCAGATTGAGAATAAAGTTCTCGTTGGTGTCAGTGAAATTCCAGTTCAGCACGATGCGCTTGCCTTCCGCCTTCGGTCCGTTGAGACGAACGCCAAGGACGTCCCAAAGCTGCTCCGTGCGCAGTGCGGCCAACGTCTCGCGCGGCATCGCCGGGCGCGGCGGCGCCTTCGGCATGCCCTGCCGCAACTCCTGCGCGCCGAACAGATAGGCATTGCGCCAAGTCGAGCTCTCGGCGGCATA
>CALMZR010000007.1 GCA_937870845.1 uncultured Chloroflexota bacterium | reverse complement strand
GTTGGCCCCCTCCTGGCCGGCAAAGGCCACGAACTCCTGGCGTTCCGACATGATCGAGCGCTCCTGCCACGGCATCCCGGCGCCCTCCTTTCGAGCGCCAGCATGCCGCATCAGGTGTCACCCATGTCCCCGAACGGTTGTTACCTCTGTCCCCGCTCTCCACAGTCCCCCGGAAAGACACGATTCTCGCCGATGCCGGGTCTCAACGGCGCTCCTGCGCCCCGGCTGCCGCGAAGGCCGCCCGCTGCCCTGCGGTCCACGGCTGTCCGCGCCGCGTGTCCCGGTCGAAGCTGACGATCACCGCTTGCGCCTCCGCCGCGAGCACGCCGTCTCGCGTCACGATCGACTCGCGCGTGCGCGCGCTCGACCCGCCGATCGTAGCGAACCGGCACGAGACGACGACCGGCCCATCCTCCAGCCGCAGCTCCCGCCGGTAGTCGATCTCCACCCGCGCCACCACATAGCCGGCCTCGCCCAGAGCGTCGCGCAACACCCGCATCAGCGCCGCGTCGCGGCCCTGCTCCAGGTAGGTGAGATAAACGGCGTGGTTGACGTGCCCGTAGGCGTCCATGTCCCGCCAGCGCAGGGGAACCACCGTCTCGATTCCATGGCCGTGTGATTGATCGTCAGGCATCTTGTCCTCTGCGGGGCCTGCCATCGACGAGTCACCATACGTCGCCAAAGCATGCTGTCAAGCCGCCTCGCTCGTGGCGCCGGCGGGGCGTTCGCAGCCGGATGCCGCGGGGTGCAGCAGCGTGGGAAGAGTTTGGGAAGAAGGGCCTGCCAGGATGCGTCCAGGCTCCCGGATGGGAGCGCGCTGGACGCCAAGGAGGGCCATGTGGACGGTATCCGTTTCGACGCACTCACTCGTCAGACGAGGCGACTCGGCCGCAAGACATCGCTCAAGCTGCTCGGCGGCTCCGTGGCGGCGCTGGCCGCCGCGCGTCCGCTGGCCGGTGAGGCCAAGAAATCGTGCGGCAAGAAGTGCAGGGAAAAATGCGAAAAGCAGGTCGCGCCGTGCAAGGAGTACTGGACCGGCTTCTGCGACGAGGACGACGAATGCCGGGCGTACTTCCACGGGTGCTGCGAATCCCTCAAGAGCTGCAACGGAGACGCGTACTTCGCTTGCGTCGACGCGAGGCAGTAACACTTCTGTGTCAGACCATTGTCAGACGGGTCCGCTAGCCTCGAGCGCGTAGCCGCCGACCGCGTGGCCGGGGAGCGATCTCGGCCGCACGGCGGCGAAAGCGATTGAGGAGGACCTGGTGGACAATGGGCGCTTCGATCGACTGACGGGATGGGCAGCGGCGCCCAGAACGCGGCGGCGCCTGCTCGCCTCGGCCGGCTTTGCGGCCCTCGCGGAGCGTTTCACGGGCGTTGCCAGGAAAGGGTCCCGAAGAAAGAAACGGTGTGAGAACTGCTGTCGCCCCGATGGGAGACCCTGCAAGAGGAAAAAACCTGCGTGCAAACCCAAGTTCTGTCTTGGCGCGCCGCTCTCTATCGAGGCCATATGGACGCAGACGGGGACCGACCACGAGTCGTACCTCTTCGTGCCCAACGCTGCCGGGGATGCGTCCCCTGCGCCGTACATCAAAGACAACTGCAACCCGACGAACTCCGATTGCGAGGACGATGTCTATCCCTTCGCCTGCGTCAGCCAGGATGCCGATGGACCGCCAGGAGAGGTCACCACGATCCGCCGGCTCCTTCCTGGCACGTACGAGTACTGGATGGAGGTCTACACCGACTCGCCGCCAGGCGACTTGCAGGTGACGCTGCGCGATAAGAACGGCCGGGCCGTCCGCGCGTGGACCGGCCCCACGACGGGGAGCATCGACGAGGTGACCTGGCACGTGTTCGATCTGGACGGGAGCACCGGCCGCGTGCGCTCGGTCGATCAGCTCGGCAACCTGAGCTTCTTGCCAAATGCCGCACACGACCCGGCGTCAGCCATCTGCCCGGGGCGATGACGGGCGCCGGGGCGGGCCGCGAGATCGGCGAGAGACCCGGCTCGATAGCGGAGGGTCGCGCGGCATAGCGCTGGTCTGTCACGGTTGGCGAACCAGCATCGTCTCCTCTCTTGAAGGCCGGTTCCCCGCGCCACGTCGAAAGCCAGGAGAAAGGTTCAGGAACCATGCGGGTGCACATGGAACGCGGCGCCGAACTCAGCCCCGCCATGATGGATGGGGTGGTGAAGGCCATGCTTGGCCTGAGCGGGGTCGTCGCCCGATCCGGGCTCGAGCAGCCGCTGCTGGAGCTGGTGAGGCTGCGGGCGTCGCAGCTCAACGGTTGCGCCTTCTGCATCGACATGCACACCAAGGACGCCCGCGCCCGCGGCGAGAGCGAGCAGCGCCTCTATCTCCTCCAGGCGTGGCGCGAAACGCCGCTCTACAGCGACCGGGAGCGGGCAGCCCTCCTCTGGACCGAGGCGCTGACGCTCGTCACCGGCGGGTCCGTGCCCGACGCCGTTTACGACGAGGCGCGGCAGGTCTTCAGCGACGACGAGCTGGCGTGCCTGACGGTGGCCGTCGTCGCCATCAACGGCTTCAACCGCCTCAACGCGGCGTTCCGAACCGTGCCGGGCAGTTACCAACCGGCGGGGTAGCGAGCGGTCCTACTCGCTATCGACGTTCACGCCTGGGATCAGTCGAGTTGGAGCCGGATACGGGTGACCAGTTTGGACGCCCACACGAGGTATTCGGAGAGCTGCATGCCGGCGTTCTCGGCGCCGAGGCCCAACAGCCGAGCGTCGTCGCGGCTGAGTCGCACCGTCAGCGTGAGGGTGCGGTTTGGGGCTGCCGTCAGCTCGACCGGGGTATTCCAGTCCCAAGCCTCGGGGTTCTGAAGCTCGCGGTCAAGGGCATCGAGGATGCGCAGC
>CALMZR010000006.1 GCA_937870845.1 uncultured Chloroflexota bacterium | reverse complement strand
CGCTTGCCGGCAGTTCATCGAGAAACTGGGCGATCACATCGCGGCCACTCGACGACTCGTAGTGGCGCACCTCCAGCGGAGGCATCGATACCTCGCTTCCACCGTCACCGTCGCGCCGGAATCCGCACAAGATCAGTTGAGCTACGAGCTCATCTGATCCAGCGAAACGGCATCGTGCGCGCCATGTTGCTCACCCGTTCCACCCCCAACCATCGCATCCACCTCGATCTCCACCACCAGCCCCGGCAACACCAGCGTGCTGTTCCCCACCAGCGTCCCCGCCGGCCGAATCTCCCCAAAGACCCGCCCCAACTCCAGCCCAACCGCCTCGTAGTCCGCGATGTCCGTCACAAACACCCGATACCGGATCACGTCTGACAATGACGCCCCCGCCTCCGCCAGCGCCCGCCCGATCACTTCCAGGATGTAGCGCGTCTGCGCCCCCGCATCACCCGGCGCGAACGGCGCCCCGTCCTTGATCGCCGCCGTCCCCGCCACCGCGACGAAATCCCCCACCCGCACCGCCCGGCTGTACCCGAACTTCCCCTCCAACGGCCCACCCGAGCTGACCAGTTGCCGTCGCGCCCCCATCGATCTCTTCCTTATATGAAGGGGCCCTGTTGCCCCCATGGCATACCCCCGCTATCGTACCTGTACGGAAGCGTGGCGCGGCTGGGGTGGACCGCTGCCACGGCGCGATGCCACACGAGGAGATTCCATGACGACGAGTGACGGCGGCCGCATCTCGACCCGGCCCCTCGGCGCGACCGGGGTCAACGTCTCGATGCTCTGCCTCGGCGGCTACCACATCAGCGTCCCGCCCGAGGACGAGGCCTTCCGCCTCATCCACGCCGCCATCGACAACGGAATCACGTTCATGGACAACGCCTGGGAGTACGCCGACAACGAGTCCGAGCGGCGCATGGGCATCGCGCTCGCGCAAGACGGCTACCGCGACAAGGTCTTCCTCATGTCCAAGAACTGCGCCCACGACCGCACCTACGCCAACTCCATGGTCAAGCTGGAAGAAAGTCTGCGCCGCCTGCAAACCGACCATCTCGACCTCTGGCAGATCCACGAGGTCACTTTCCCCGACGACCCCGACCGCATCTTCGCCCCCGGCGGCGCCGCCGAGGCGATGCTCAAGGCCAAGGAAGAGGGCAAGGTCCGCTTCATCGGCTTCACCGGCCACAAGAGCCCCGCCATCTTCCGCCGCATGCTCGCCCAGGGCTTCCCCTGGGACACCGTGCAGATGCCCGTCTCCGTCCTCGACGCCAGCTTCAACTCCTTCGCCCGCGAGATCATCCCCATCGCCCAGGAGCAGGGCATCGGCGTCATCGGCATGAAGAGCCTGGCCGCCGGCCACCTCTTCGACGACCCCGGCATCGACGTCACCGCCGAGGAAGCGATCCGCTACGCCCTCTCCCAGCCCATCGCCTCCCTCTGCTGCGGCATCGACTCCTTCGAGGTTCTGGAGCAGGACTTGCGCGTCGCCCGCGACTTCACTCCCATGACCGACGAGGAGCAGTGGGCGGTCGTCGACAAGGTCTTCCACCACGCCTGGGCCGGCCAGCACGAGCCCTTCAAGACCTCCTTCCAGTTCGAAGGCAACGAAGCCCGCAAAGAGCACGGCATCCCGCTGCGCGGCGCAGCCGACTGAGCGAGGGTGACAGGGTGTCAGGGTGTCAGGGTGTCAGGGTGTCAGGGATTGCGGACGCCGAACCAAACGGCGCGTGCCTACTCCCCTAACCCCAGACCACCACCCGTCCCTCCTGTCACCCTGTCACCCCGACACCCTGTCACCCACGCACTGAAAGGACCGCCCCATGCCTGACCCCACCCACCGCGACCGCGTCGGCATCGCCTTCTTCCCCCGCAGCTCCGACGCCGTCGTCGACCTGTGCGTGCGGGCCGAGCGCGCCGGCGTTGCGCACGCCTGGAGCGTCATGCCCGCCACCGCGCTCGACACCCTGACGCTGCTCGCCGCCGCGGCCGTGAGAACCGAGCGCATTACCCTCGGCACGTCGATCGTGCCGGCCTTCACCCGGCACCCGCTCGCCTTCGTCATGCAGGCGCTGGCCCTCGAGGGCCTCGCGCCGGGCCGCTTTGACCTCGGCATCGGCACGGCCCACGCCCGCACCATGGTCGACGTCTACCACGTCGACTTCGACCACCCGCTGCGCCGCCTGAAGGAGTACCTCGAAGTCGTGCAACCGGCGCTAAAGACCGGCGCCGTCCACTTCCAGGGCGAGTACTACCAGGCCGACTGCTCCTTTCCCCACGCCCCCGCCACCCCGGTTCCCATCGCCGCGTTGCGCGCCCCCGCCTTCCGCCTGGCGGGAAGGCTGGCGGACGGGGCCATGAGCTGGAACTGCCCGACCGCCTATATCGAAAAGGTCGCCATGCCCGCGTTGCAGGAAGGCGCCGACAGCGCCGGCCGCGACCGCCCGCGCCTGATGGTCCACGTCCCGGTCATGGTCACCACCGACCGCGACGAGGTCCACCGCAAAGCCGGCGAGCAGCTCCGCTACTACGCCGCGGCCCCCTTCTACGCCCGCATGTTCGCCGACGCCGGCTACCCGCTCAAAGCGGACGGCTCCGTCACCCCCGAGCTGATCGACGACCTCGTCGTCAGCGGCGCCCCGGACGAGATCGCCGCCCAGCTCCGCCGCCGCCTCGACCTCGGCTTCGACGTCCTGATGGTCAACCCGCTACGGACGGAGGACGACGCCGGACACGAGGATCGGCTGCTGGAAATCCTGGGCGGAATGTAACGAGGGTGTCGGGGTGTCGGGGGAGGCGTGCTCCCTGTCACCCCGTCCCCCGCCAGCCCGCCAGCCCGCCGGCCCCTCGCTGAACGGCGCGGCGTTCGGCTCCCCGCTCCCGACGGCGAAACGCGGGAATTGCTTCGACGCCCGGCTCGCCAGGTCGGGCTTGCCGTCCGTCCCGAATGCGGACGCCCGCCACCCCCGCGGCCCGCCCCGTCCGACGAGGCCGCCACGTTTGCGGGCAGGTGAAACGTGCGCCAGCTGCGGCGTCAGACTTCCAGCCATTCGGTCACGAAGCGGTCTTGGCAGTGGATGTCGGTCTGGCGGAGCGGGCCGGGTCCGGTGTTGACGAAGGTGTGCGGGACATGGGCGGGACCGATGACGATATGGCCGGCGCCCACTTTGTACGTGGCGTCGCCGACGGTGAACGTGGCCGACCCCTTGTGGACGATGAAGAGCGCCAGGTAAGGGTGGCGGTGCAGGCGCGGGCCGCCGCCGGGCGGGACATCGACGAAGATGATGGAGACCGGGGCGCCGCCGTAGAGGTAGCCTTCGAAATCCGAGGACCAGCCGGATGTTGGCAACTCGTTCATGGCGACGATCTGGGGCCTGGCGATGCCGTTGGCGGCATCCATGCCCGTCGCGGCGAGGGCTTCCTGGAGGCTGCCGAGGCGGACGACGCGCTGGACCTTGGTGTCCGCGAGCTGGAAGGCGGAGGCGATCGGCTCTGGCGCGGTCAGGCCGCCGGTTTCGGGGTCGGCCAGCGCGCCCGCTGCGAAGTGACGACCCAATCGTCCCTGGCGAACCATTGATCGGGCTCCAGGCGGATGCCGGAGCGTTCGGCCCATTCCCGCACCTCGGCCGCGCCGTGCCCCTCGCCGCGGGGGCCGGCGAAGGCGACGTCGTCGTGCATCAGGGTCACGAGGCGGTCGAGGTCGCCGAGGTTGAGGGCGCCGTGCCAAGCCTGAACGAATCTGATGTGGGCGTCGGCGTCGGTCATGCGGTCTCCTGAACGACAGATTGGGGAGTCTCACGCCGGGGCGGTCGATGCGTTGATTGGC
Source organism: uncultured Chloroflexota bacterium (assembly GCA_937870845.1). GTDB lineage: Bacteria > Chloroflexota > Chloroflexia > Thermomicrobiales > UBA6265 > JACCXM01. Next base: position 776 of record CALMZR010000006.1, on the reverse strand, counting down.
CGAAGCGAGTAGCATCGCCCGGCAGCGATCCGTCCGGTTCGATGCGGGAATACCGTCCGCCCATGGTAACCTTCCTCAAGCCGCCCTGCGACGAACAAACCATCGCCCACAAGGAACCGACGCGCGCAATCCCCTGCCCGGAAAACGTCGGGCGGGCGGTGCTGATCGCCACCATCCTGGCGTCCAGCATGGTCTTCATCGACAGCTCGGCGGTCAACGTGGCGCTGCCGGCGCTGCAGCGCGAGTTCGGGGCGACGGCGGCGCAGGCGCAGTGGGTGGTGGAGAGCTACGCCCTGTTTCTGTCCGCGCTGCTGCTGCTCGGCGGGGTGCTGGGGGATCGGTACGGGCGGAAGCGCATCTTCCTCATCGGCACGGTCCTCTTCGCCGCGACCTCGATCTGGTGCGGCCTCTCGCCCAGCATCGAGATGCTGATCGCGGCGCGGGCGGCGCAGGGGGTGGCGGGGGCGCTGCTGACGCCGGCCAGCCTGGCCATCATCAGCGCGGCGTTCGCCGATCAGACGGAGCGCGGCAGGGCGATCGGGACCTGGTCGGGGTTCACGGCGATCACCTCGGCGTTCGGGCCGGTGCTGGGCGGGTGGCTGACCGAGAACGCCTCCTGGCGCTGGGTTTTCTTCATCAATTTGCCGCTGGCGGCCGTCGTCGTGCTCGTCGCGCTGCGCGGCGTGCCCGAGAGCCGGGACGAGGAGGCGGGTCAGCTCGACATCCCCGGCGCGGTCCTGGCCACGGCCGGGTTGGGGGCGCTCGTTTTCGGGTTG
>CALMZR010000005.1 GCA_937870845.1 uncultured Chloroflexota bacterium | reverse complement strand
CGAGGCGGGGACGAAAGTCTCCGCGCGGGAAGGCATCCCTGGCATCTCGTTCCTCGGCGACGACAAGGTGCAGTTTGGGCAGATGCTCTACCCCGATCCGGGGGTGTGGACTTCCCTCTTCGGGCCGGGCCCACTGGACGACGTTCTCCCCTTCATCGCCGTGTTCGGTTCCGCATTGCTGATCGCGACGCTCCTGATCAATCCCGCGGTCGAGATTTGGCCGTCGGTTGCTCGTCGTCGCATCTGGGTGCTGCTGGCGCTGCATTGGATCCCGGTCGCGCTCTTCGCATTGCTGGCCGGGGATACGTCGACGCGGTACGGTCTGTTCCTCGTTCCCTTCGCCTATGCGCTGACCGCCCTGGCCCTCCAGGCGTTGCCCACGGTCCTGAGCTCCTGGCCGCCCCACGCCCCCGCGACGTTTTCGCGCGGGGCCGTGGCGAGCCTGGGCCTGGGCGCGCTCCTGCTCCTGCACGGCATCGCCGGGACGGCCGAGATCCATGCCGACTCGGCGTCCGGGAAGCAGGACGCGACGGCGGCGCTGCGCGCCCTGGCGCGGGAGCGGCAGCCCGGAGACATCGTGATCGCGAGCTTTCCTCCGCCGATGTCCGCGCTGCTCCTTGGCAGCGAGCAGGATCTGGTCTTCCTGCCAGGCGGCGAGGCGAGCCCGCGCACCCTGCGCTACACACGGGGCACGGCGGACGGCGGCCCCACCGATTACTGGCTGGGCGTCCCGGCGCTGACGACCCAGGCGCAGATGTGCGGCTCCCTCGCAAACGCCCAAGGGGGATGGCTGATCCTTTCGCGCAGTCATTGGAACCGCTGGGGCTTTGACAACGTTTCGCTCTCCCGGCCGAAAGGGCGCGTCTTGAAGTTGCAGAATTTCATCCTGGGCAGCTCGTCGCTCGTCTCCGAAGATAAGTTCGCACTGGTGTTTCGCGTTCAGGCGCGCGACACGTGGTCCGCGACGGCCGTCAACTTTTGCAGCCGCGCGGAGAAACGCGCTGTCCGAGACGCCGCGGACGATCGCGCGAGCCGGTAAGGACCGGGCGGCCTGAGCCATCGGCGCGGCAGAATGCCACACGGGCGATTGGAGCCGCGGGGCGCCAAAATTGCATATTGACACGCCCGCGGGTCGCATCATCTCGGCAGTGGTAAACCGTCGTCGCATTGAGCCGAGATGCTTCACGTCGTTCGGCGGAACACGACGGTGGCCTGGAGCGGGGGAAACGGAGACCGACGCCCGGCCTGGGCGGCCGAAGACGCGAGGAGATAACGGTTTGGGGTTCGACAACGCGTCGTTCTGGGACGAACGGTATCGCACCAATATCGAGCTAGGCTCCGGCGCCGGGTCGCGCGGGGAGTTTCTGGCGTACAAGCGCGAGCTGATGCAGGGCATTGTCGATCGAGTGCGGCCTCGCTCCATCCTCGACGTCGGCTGCGGCGATCTGGAGGTGATGCGCGAGCTGGCGTTCGATGGCGCCTACGCCGGCATCGACGTCTCTCCGTTCGTCATCGAACGCAATCGCCGGCTCCGGCGAGAGTGGAGCTTCGTGGCCGGAGACTTCGTAGCGCTGGCGGAAACCGAGGATCTCCACGCCGATCTGGTGGTATGCCTCGACGTGCTGATCCACCAGCACGACCGCGAGACGTACCGCGCGTTCGTGCGGGCGCTGCTCGGAGCCAGCCGCGCCGCGGCGGTGATGAACGGGTTTGCCAAGCACCGCCCGACCCGCAAATGGAGCCCGAACGTCGCCTTCCACGAGCCGATCGCGCAGACGTTGCGCGAGCTTGGCGTGGAGGAGTGGGAAGTCCTGGCGTCGTATCGGCGGACGGCGTTGGTGCTGGTCAAGACGGGATGACCCGGGCGGTGCGACGCCTTTAGAGGCAAGACGTACCGGCGCAGTCCCGAAGCGCGGAAAGCCGCCCGGCGAGCTGCACGGCCATCGTTTCAGCCTGAGACGACGGCGTGTGACCATTCCAGTTGGCGAGCAGGTTGTCCAGCTCGTAGGGATCGGAGCCGTAATCGTACAACTCGCGCTCGCCGGTTCGGTACTCGGCGTAGAGATGCGTCGACGTGCGCAACGCGCTGAAGCGTGGAATCTCGGTTCTCGGTCCGGGCCATTGCATGGAGCGGTTATTCGGTGCGCGCATCTCCAAGAGGATCGCATCCCTCAATTCGTAAGCGAGGAGTGAAACTCCGTCCATTGCGGGGCCGCCGGCTTCGGCAATCTCGACCAGCGTTGGAGCAATGTCGATGTTGCCGACGAGTCGATTGTGGACTGCTCCGGCCGAAAACCCCGGACCAAACGCGAACATGGGAGCCCGTACCGATTGGTCGTACGGCGCGATCTTGCCCGCCCAGCGATGATGGCCGAGGGAGAAGGCGTTGTCCGAGAGCAGGAAGACATAGGTGTTTTCGAGCCGGCCCCGCGCCTCGAGCGCGTCCCATAACTCTGCGATGCCGTCATCGAGCTCGAGCAACGTTTCCAGCCGGCCGCGGTGTAGCCGGTCCAGCCACGCCTCGTCGCCCGCGTTCAGCCGCGGCAAATCACGGATGTACCTCGGCTTGTCGCTGACATCGTGCTCATCGAACGACGGGTCTCGGTCGACTCGAGTCCCGGCAAACTGGCCCGCGTACGGCGGTCTGGGACGAACCGGGATGTGGGCCGTGCTAAACCCCAAGTGCAAGTACAGCGGTTGATCCACCGCCGTTTCCACAATCACGCTTACCGCCTTATCGATCCGATCCGCGTCATTCCTGCCGGCGGCCGCGTTGCGATCACGGTCGCGCCTGCCGTTCCTCTTCTCGCTGCCCCCGCCATTCTTGCTGCGATTCTTCTTGCGGCGACCGCCGGCAATGGGCCCGATATCCCATCCCGGCTCCTTGCCTCGCCCCGGTTGTGGGCCGTTGAGGTAGGCTCCGATTGCCGCAGTCCGATACCCTGCGGCTTGCAGCATTACGCCTGTGGTTCGGCCTCGATTGCCACGTTTGGCGAACCCTTCCCAGCCGACACGGTTGTCATGCACGCCGTGATTATGCGAATAGAGTCCGGTAAAGATGCTCGCTCGAGAGGGACAGCACAGCGAGGTGGTAAGGAAGAAATTCGGGAACGTCGTGCCGTTGTCGGCTATTCGCGCCAATGTCTGAGGCAACGCGATCTCGTCGCCAGCGCGAACGTCGCTCGTGAGCAGCACGATAATGTCCGGCTGGTCCGCCGCCCGTGTCGCGCGGCGCGACTGGAACGCGGAAGCCGCGGCCGAGGCCAGTCCAGCCACCAGACGTGGACGAGCGCGGGTCGAAAACTTCGCCGAGGGACTCATGCGTGAATCTCCGGTGCGGCTCCGCCGTGCAATGGACGCAGTTCGCTGCATCGACGCTTGCTTCCCCTTCCTATTCGCCCCCGGGCTTCAGGAACAGCCCGATCCGATGCACCCCCGCAACGCGTTGAGCCGGGCGACGAGGGGAGCCGCGGCCGCTTCATCGGCCGGCAGCAGATTGTCCAGCTCGTAGGGGTCGACCTCGTAGTCGTAGAGCTCACGGCCGCCTTTGGTGTATTCGACGTACAGGTGTCGGGCGGTGCGCACCGCCTGGTAGGCGTCATTGCCGCCAAAGCCCTCCAGCAGAACGGCGTCGCGAGCGAAGGCACCGGCGAGGGAGAGGCCGTCGGGGTTGGGCAGGGCCGCCCCCGCGAGATCGACGATCGTCGGCGCGATGTCGATGTTGGCGGTCACGCGCTCGTCGATCCCCGACGGGAAGGCGGGTCCGCGCACCGCCATGCGCACCTGGGTCGATTCCCGGTACGCCAACCCCTTTTGCATCAGGCGGTGGCTGCCCATCATGTAGCCGTTGTCCGAGAGGACGAAGATGTAGGTGTTGTCCAGCCGCCCTTCCTCGTCGAGCGTGCCGACGACGCGCTCGACGGCCTCGTCCACGGAGACGAGGGTTTCGAGGCGCTTCCGCTCGAGGCCGTCCAGCTTGCCGAGGCCGACGTCCTTGCCGCCGCGCACGACCGCCGGCTTGTCGCTGACGTCGGCCTCGTTGACATCGGGGGAGCGCTCGCGCTGGGCGCCGCCGAACGTGCCGCGGTGGCGGCGCGCGGGGATCGAGGGTCCGTGGGGGGCCTTCGGGGCGAAGAGAAGGAACAGGGGGGTCTCAGCCGCCGTGTCGCGGATGAACTCGACGGCGCGACCGGCGATGAGGTCGGTCGAGTATTGGCTCTTCTGCTGAAAATCGCGCGGCTTGCCGTTGTCGTTCATCAGCGGGCTGTAGTAGGCCAGCTCGGCCGAGGCCATCCAGCGGTCCCAGGCGCCGGGGATGCCGCCCTTTTCGGACATGCCGTTCATGAACTTGCCAAACAGCCCGTTGCGGTAGCCCACCTGCTTGAGCGCATTCGGGAGCGAGCGCTCGGCCAGGTTGCGCTGCTTGTACTGGTCCGCCCCGCCGTTCTTGCCGGAATTGCGGGTCACGCCGTGATTGTGGGCGTACAGCCCCGTCAGGATCGAGGCGCGCGACGGGGAGCAGACGGCCGTGGTGAGGAAGAAGTTCGGAAAGACCGTGCCCTGCTCGTTGATCAGCTCCTGCGTCCGGGGCAGCGCCTGCCAGTCGGAGTCGCGCATGTCGTCGGTGAGGACGATGACGATATTCGGGCGGTCGGCGCCGGTGTCAGTCCCCTCGGCGCCGATGTCGCTCTGGAGGCGACGGTCATCGCTGGAATGACCCATGAACCGGGACAGGGTGTGCAGCACAGTCATCGACAGGCTTCTCCGGCGCAATCGCGAAGCTCATCCAGGCGAGCGGCAAGCGTCGCCGCCCAAGCCTCGGCGTCGGGAGTCGGCGCGCGCCCCTCCCAGTCGGCGAGCAGGTTGTCGAGCTCATCCGGGTCGCTCTGGTAGTCGTAAAGCTCCCGCTCGCCGCTTTCGTACTCGACGTAGAGGTGCGTGCGGGTTCGTAGCGCGGTGAAATCGGGGCTGTGGCTGGAGACGAGGCCGCCCCGCTTCGTCTCATTGTGACCAAGCCATTCCAGGAGCGTTTCGTCACGGGAGTCAGGGTGCAGCAGCGAGACGCCGTCCATGTCCGCCAGGTCGAGCCCCGCCGCATCGGCAATCGTCGGCGCCAGGTCGACGATCGAGGCCAGCCGCGTGTCTGTGGAACCCGGGGAGAATCGGGGGCCACAGGCGAGCATGGAGACGCGGGTGGCGTGATCGTAGGGCGTTGTCTTTCCTACGTGGCGGTGATGTCCCAGGAGAAATCCGTTGTCGCTCAGGACGAACAGGTAGGCGTTGTCGTACTCGAACATCCCGGTCTGGAAGATCCCGGTCACCTCGAACTCCAGGATGCGGGGCACGTAGGTGCCGCTGAAGACCCGGCTCACGTCGCCGCCCGGCGGGGGCAGCGTCAGGCGTCCGCACCGGCCGAGCAGCGGGCCGGCGAGCAGGATGGAGCCGCGGATGCGCTTCGAGAGCTCGCGGTCGAGCTCCGCGGGGCGCAGCTCCTTCGCGTGGATCGCGAGCGTGTTCTGGCCCGTCCACTCGGCGGAG
>CALMZR010000004.1 GCA_937870845.1 uncultured Chloroflexota bacterium | reverse complement strand
GCTGCGAGGTCTGTTGCCGCCAGGCTTCGGGCGGCGTCTGCGCCGGATCGAGCGGCTCTGCCAGCAGGGTCAGCGTGCCCTTCAGGCGCTCCGGTTGCAGCGCCCACTGCAGCCAGCGGATCGCCACGTCGTCCGCCGCCAGCCCGGTCGTCAGCCGCGCGGCCCGCGCGGCGACGACGAACGAGCGGTGATCCCTGGGCACGCGCTTCGGCAACCCGGTCGTCCCCGACGTGTGCAGGATCGCGGCGATGGTCTCGGGATACGCCCGAGCTACGCTGGCGCCCGACGCGCCGTCGCCGGGCAGCAACTCGCCGATCGAGACCGTCGGAATGCCAAGCTCGGCCGCGTGGACCGATGGACCATCGGCCGCGCCTTCCGTCACCAGCAGATCGACCCGCAACCGGCCCAGGTCGCGGGTCAACTCGTGCTTCGTCGCCGCCGGGTTGAAAGGCACGGCGGCCCCGATCGTCATCACCCCCAGCAGCGCCACGCACGCCTCGATCCCGCCACGCAGCGACGTGGCGACGCGAGCCTCGCGCCCAATACCGAGCGATCCAAGGCGAGCCACGACCCGAGCGACGGCTTCCTCTACCTCGGCGTGGGTCAGTTCACGCCCGGTCACGGAACGGATCGCCGGCGCCGCCGGGGTCCGTTTAGCCCAGAAGGCCAACCCCTCGGGGATCGTCTCGATCGTGTCCGGAAGTTCCCGAACTTCCCGAACTTCCCGAACTTCCCGAACTTCCCGGGACCTGCTCATGGCCGCGCCTTGCCCAACACCCTCGGGAATCGCCGCCGCGTTCACGGCGTCGCCGCCCCCTCCTCGGCGCGGGCGATCCACTCCCGCACGTGCGCGGCGATCGTCGCTTCCCGGCCCGCGTAGAGGTTGTGCGCCCCCGGCGAATCGCCCGGCATCAGCACGCGCTCCAGCCGCCCCCGCGTCACCAGCGGCCACCCGTCCGAACGCCCCCGCGCGTGCCACATCTCCGTCATCAACAGCGTGACGTCGATCGGCAGCGGCTCAGGCGCATATGGCGGCACGAGTCCCGGCAAATGGGATGGAGCTTCCCGCGCCGCGGGCGTAATGCCCACCTGCGTCTTCCACAGAGGCGACTCGAACAGGAGCACCCCTGCGACCGCCTCCCCCGTCGCCAGGAGCTGCGCCGCCGTCTCCCAGGCCAGCGCTCCCCCGCTGCACACCCCGTAGAGCAGATATGGCCCTGACCCCTGCACCGTGCGTATCTGCGCGACGTACGCGGCAGCCATGGCCGGCACGCTTCTCCCCACGCGGGGGGACGGCTGCGGATCCCGGCGAAATCCATAGAACGGCCGCTCCCGTCCCACGAGAGCGGCGATCTGCGCGTCGCGGTGGAGAATCCACTTGCCGCCCAGCCCGCCCGGAAAGACGAAGACCGGCCGCCCGGAGCCTTCGGGCTGCAGCGGCACGACCCAGTCCGGCAGGAACGGCGTCGTCCCATGGAGCGCGGGCGGGGCCGGCGCGGCGCGCAGCTCGGCGATCAGCTCCGCCATCTCGGCCGGCGTTGGCGCCTCGAACAGCGCCCGCGGTGCCAGCTCATGCCCGACCCGCTCCCCCAGGAGCGCAACGGCGGCGGGGACCAGCAGCGAGTGCCCGCCCAGATCGAAGAAATCGTCATCCGGCGCGACCCGCTCGACGCCCAGGATCTCTTCCCACGCCCGCTGGATGACGTCGACCACCGACGCCTGAGCGATCGCTGCGCTCGCCCGCCCCACCGTCACGCCTGCCACATGCGCCGTCCCTCGTCTGGATGCTGTAGCGCAGAGTTTAACCCTTACCCGACATCCGGGAGATGACCGCCGCGGGGCAGGGGACGCGGCTCGTCCACGGTCCGAGGAATTGGCGCGGTCGTCGGAAGATGCCAAAGATGCCAAAGATGCCGAAGATCTCGGGACCCGGTCCCCGCTCCTGCGCTCGAATCATGCCGGCGCGGCCGCCTCCAGCAGCGCCAGATACGCCGCGGCGGTCTCCTCTCCCACGATCGCCCGCACCACCGTCTCGTCCAGCACGGCGCCGAACGGCGCCAGGCCCGCCTGAATCTCCTCTCGGGAGTCCCCCACGACCGCCGTCTCCTCGGCCGGGGTCCCCATGCGGGCGAAGTTGGCGGCGTAGGCCGGGTAGCCGGCATACCGGCCTGCCTCTTCGGCGAAAACCTCACGCGCCCCCGGCCCGTGGACCGTGCGCACGTACCCCAGGATCAATGGCCGCGGCCGGCCGGCCTCCCGCGCCGCCTCGTCGGTGATGGCCGCCGAGGGCGCCACGTAGCCGGCGGTCAACCAGTTCAGCAGCACGCCGTCGGCGGCCGCCCCGGCCAGGGCGCACATGCGCGGGCCCAACGCGCCGATCACGACCGGGGCCTGCACCCGCTCCTCCAGCAGAAGCGCCCCCTCCCGCACCCGGTCCAGCCCGCCTTGCGGATTCCCGGACCCGATCCCGAGCAGCAGCCGCTCCTGCGGCAGTTTCAGCTCCGCGACGCGGCGGGCGACCTCGTCGGCCGGTTGCCGATCGAGCGGGATGACGCCGACGCCCAACCCGATCTCGGCCGTGGCGTCGGCCGCGACCCGCAGCGCCGCCAGCCCGTCGCCGTGCGGCGTGTCGTTGACCCAGAAGGTGTGGTAGCCCGCCGCCTCCGCGGCCGGGGCCAGCGCGCGGATGATCTCGTGCGGCAGCGCCCCCGCCACCCCGAACCCGCGCCATCCTGCCCGATGCCGTTGTCCGTCCGCCTCGACCATCCCGCTCAACCCCTTCCGCGTGGCGCGGTGACATAGCGACCGTTACGACGTGTCCCGACATCGCGCACCACGCACTACCGAACCGTTCGCCCGTTCGGCCAACAATAGCCGCCAGCGCGCGCGCTCGCTGGCCCCGCCGGCCGCGCAAGCCGCCAACAGGTGCAACGCGGCATCGATTTCGCCGGCGTGGCGATGTCACCCAGGGGAAAGGAGCAACCCATGAGACGGTTTCGGTTCGCGGCGGCCCTCGCGGTAGGGGCGCTGCTGCTCGGCGGCTCGGTCGGCCCTGCCTCGGCGCAGGAGGAGGACGCCCAGGTGCGCGTCGTCCACAACTCGCCCGATGCCCCGGCCGTCGACGTGGCGGTCGCTGGCGGCCCCGTCCTCTTCTCGAACGTCGCCTTCCCGGACGCGACCGGCTTCGCCGAGGTCGACGCCGGGACCTACGACCTCGAGGCCGGCACGGTCTACGACGTCTTCGCCATCGGCACGCTGGCCGACGGCACGCTGCAAGCCCTGCCGCTGACTGCTTCGGCGTCCGGCGTCGGCGCGGCGCTGCCCGCGGCGACCGACGCGCAGGAGGCGGCCGGGATGGATGCTACGGGCGAGGCGGTGCATACGATGCCGCACACGGGTGTTGGCACGGATCTTGCTATAATGACGGGTAGCTGGTTGGCGATTCTCTCCACCCTTATCGCCGCCGTCATGGGGACGCTGGCAGTACGGTTCAGATTCTCCAACCGGTAACCCAAAACCCAGGGCGCGTGACGCCCACACCATCCCAAAGTGGCCCCGGCCGCCCGGCCGGGGTCGCTGCTTTTCCCCGGCGGGCTTCTGTCAGGAGGCGATCGGCTCCGCGTTCACCGCCGGCGACCACCCCTCGCGCGGCTCGAACATGCGCGCCATCTCGATGATGGCGCGACGGCGGTCCTCCGGCTCCGGCAGAAACGTCGTGATCATGACCTCGTCCGCTTCCCCGCGCTCGGCCAGATCGGCGACCTGGCGGTGGACCTCCTCCGCGTCGCCCACCAGCGAGCGCAGCGGCATGGAGGCGATCGTCTGCCGCTCGGCGGCGGTGAAGGGGTAGGCCTTCGCCTCCTCCAGCGTCGGGTACGCCCCGAGCTGGCCGCTGCGCAGCCGGATCAAGAGCAGATCGTTGATCAAAGAAAGCTCGCGCGCGTGCTCCGCCGTCTCGCCGACCGTGACCGAGACGGTCAGGATCGACCGCGGTTCGGGGTAGCGGTCCGAGGGGACGAACGAGGCCCGGTAATCACGCAAGGCCGACACGGCGCCCCGGCCGTTGATGTGCGCGGCGAAGGCGTACCCCAGCCCCGCCTGCGCCGCCAGCCGGGCGCTGAAATCGCTCGACCCCAGCAGCCAGACAGGCGGGAGCCGCGTATCGACCGGGACCGGCCGGATCGTGCGGAAGGGATGGTCGGGCGGGAAAGCGCCATCGTCGAAGGCGAGCAGCTCGGCGAGTTGCTCCGGGTAGTCATCGGCGCTCATCGCTTCGGCGGAGCGGCGCATGGCGAAGGCGGTGATGGTGTCCGTGCCGGGCGCGCGGCCCAGACCGAGATCGATCCGCCCGGGGTGCAGCGCCTCCAGGAGGCGAAACGTCTCGGCGATCTTCAATGGCGCGTGGTTAGGCAGCATCACGCCGCCGGCCCCGACCCGGATGCGGCTGGTGCGGCTGGCCACGTGCTCGATCATGATCTCCGGCGCGCCACTGGCCAGCCCCGGCGAGTTGTGGTGCTCGGCGTACCAGACCCGACGATAGCCGAGCCGATCCGCCAGCATCGCCAGCTCGACCGACGTCTGCACCGCCTCCGTCGAGGACGAGCCGGCGACGATCGGCGTCAGATCGAGCAGGGAGAGGGGACGGGGCACGGGGAGTCCTTTCGATACGGAGTCGTGAGTCGTGAGTCGTGAGTCGTGAGTGAAACTGCTAGTCGGTTTGCCGCGACGATTGGCAATCAGCTCACGACTCACGACTCACGACTAGCCGGCCGGGACCGGCGCCGGCTCGGCATTGCGCCCCGGCAGCCGGATGAGGCGGGCTGTCCGCTCCCAGCCGAAGGCCCAGGTCAGCGCCACCAGGCCGAAGGCGATATTGAAGACGAGCAGGATCGCCGCCTGCGACAGCGAGTAGGCGGTGATCACCTCGGGCGAGGCGATGCCGCGCAAGGCGACCAGATCGAAGGCCTGCGTCGTGCCGAACCCGCCCGGCGTCACCTGCAGCGAGCGCGCGATGCCGTGCGAAACGTTCACCCGCAGCAGCGTCTCCAGCGTCACCGGGATGCCGAAGGCCGCCAGCAGCGTCCCCGTCACCCCCCAGCGCAGGGCGAAGGCGAGCAGCGTGGGAAACACGACCAGCGCACAATAGCGCCGCGGCGAGCGCAGGATCGCCCCGCCCAGCGCCATCTCCGCCACGAACCCGCGCAGCCACTCCCGGCCCCGCCGCACCAGCGCGGCGATGAGGGCCAGCGCGGCCAGCGTCGCCGCCACGGCCAGGGGCGTCTGCTCCGAGTAGAACGTCGCCACGCGCGCGGCGAATCCTTCCTGGTCGCCGATGCCGGCGGTCACCGCCCCAAAGAGCAGCAGCACCGTCCCCAGGATGGTCGAGGAGATCCCCTGCACAACCCGCGTGGCCAGCGCGCCGGTGACGCTCAACGTCGGAAACGCCACGCGGTAGAGCCCGAGCACCGCGAACCCGCCGAACTTGGGGGGGATCACCGACAGGATGCCGACGCCGCCCTGAACCACGCCGAGCACCTGGCGAAACGTGAACGACTCGTCCGGGTACGCCGCGCGCAGCACCGTGCGCCAGGCGAAAGCGTTGAGACTCACTTCCGACGCCTTCAACGACAGCGCCACGATCACGAAGGGCAGCGGGATGGCCGCGATCAGCACCCAGACCTCGGCGAACCACGTCCGCGCATCCAGCCCCTGCCGTTGCAGGAACTCCAGCGACGCCAGGAGGACGACGATGCTCACTCCGACGCCCGCCGCCCACCTGGCCGTCCGCCTCCGCGCCCGTTCGTCGCGATGCTGCGAAACTCCACTCTCCGCGGGCAAGTTCAACACGACTCTCCTGCGGCAGACCATGCCGCGGCGACCCTGCCGCGCCATGCGCTGCCGTTGCTCTGCTGCGCCGCCTATTGTGCGATGAACGGCGCCGGCCGCGCTATCGGCTGCGGGCTGTGGGCTGTTGGCTTCGGAGTTCTGACTCCTGACCGGGTCCGCAGACCAATCACGCGACCGGCCAGGAGCCAACCGCCAGAAGCCAAGAGCTAGCAGCCATCGGCTCCGTTCAGAACAGCAACGGCACCTGCCGGAACCCGCGCAGGAAGCTCCCGCCCCATGCGATCTCGTCGGCGGGAACAGCCAGCCTCAAGTCCGGATAGCGGCGCATGAGGGTCTCAAAGGCGACCTGCCCCTCGACGCGGGCCAGCGGCGCCCCCAGGCAGACGTGGATGCCGCGGCCGAAGGCAACGTGGCGGTTGGCCTCCTCGCGGGTGACATCGAACGCGTCCGGGTCGGCGAAGCGCCCCGGATCCCGGTTGGCGCTGGCCAGGCCGACGGCCACGTGGCCGCCCCGCGCGATCGGCGTGCCGGCGATCTCCAGATCTTCCTTGGCCAGGCGGCGGGCGATGAAGTCGACCGGCCCCCAATAGCGCAGCGTCTCCTCGACCATGTTCCTGGCCAGGGTGGGGTCCGCCTGCATCTTCGCCAGTTGCTCCGGATGGGAGAGCAAGGCCACCACGCCGTTCCCGACCAGATTGACCGTGGTGACGTGGCCGGCGATGTACATCAGGAAGACCGTCGCCAGCATCTCTTCTTCGGTGAGAACGTCGTCATCCTCCGTGATGTGGACCATGCGGCTGATCATGTCGTCAGTCGGGCTCTGCCGCTTGCGCGCGAACAACTCGGTCAGGTAGGCCGTGAAGTCACGCAGCCCGGCGCGGACCTCCTCTTGCGCCTCCGGGTCGCCGGCGCGGTCGACGCGCAGCAGGTTCTGCGTCCAGCCCCGGATTTGCGGCCGGTCCTCCCGCGGAATGCCGAGCATGTCGCTGATGACCGCCACCGGGAAGGGGTAGGCCAGCGCCTCGATCAGCTCCATCGATCGGTTCGGCGCTTCCTCACCGCGCGCGTCGGCCTCCTGCTCGGCGCGATCGAGGAGCGCATCGACGATCCGCTGGATGCTCGGGCGCATCGCGTCCATGCCGCGCCCGGTGAAGCTCGGCTGCACCAGCTTGCGGATGCGGGTGTGGTCGGGGGGATCGATGTTGAGCAGGCTGCGCGCCAGCGGCCGAAACTCCTCCGGCGGCTCCGGCGCCTGGGCCCGCTCCTCCGGCGTCATCAGCGTCCGAGGATCGACCGCGAGGCGGTCGTCGAGCAGCGTCGCCACCACGTCGTCGTAGTCGGTGACGAAGTACGCCGTGCTGTTGAACAAGCGGTCGCGGGGCGTGTTGGTCTCTTCCGTTTCCTGGCCGCCGGTGCTGAACTTCACGCGCGCCACCGGCCCTTGCTCGCGCAGCGCGTCGTACGTCTCGTACGCGGTGGCCATGAAGTGCGGGTCGGTGATGTTGAGCTCGACCAGACCCTGCTCGGGCTCGCCGGCGGCGTTCGGCATCTTGTCTTTGGCCGTCGTCTCGGTATCGGTTGAAGTCGTCGCCATCGCGATGATCCTCCGTCAGAGGTTCCCATTCACCGTCGGCCGCCGGTCCGTCCGGCGGCTGTCTGTTTCGTGCCGGAGCTCCCAGCCGCAGACGGAAGCGCTGGTTCCGACGCCTCCCGCCGCGCGGTCCTCGCCAGCGTCGTCGTCCCAAACGGGCATGTCGTCCTCGCTGTGCGGCGGCGCGCTGCTCGGCGCCCCCTCCTCGAGCGCGGCGAACGTGCGCTGCAACAGGACGATGGCGCGGCCAAGCTCGGCAAGCTCTTCGGCCGTCGCGGAAGCGAGTTGGGCGGCGAGATCGCCGCTCAGCGCCGCCTCGACCTCCTCGCTGGCCCGCCGCCCGGCATCGGTCAGGACCAGGCGCAGGCGGCGGCGGTCCCCCGGATCGAGCTCGCGGCGCACGAGCCCGCGGCTCTCCAGGCGATCGACGATGCCGGTGATGACGGCCGGCGTCACCCGCCAGAGGCGCGCCAGCTCCCCTGGGGACGATGCCCCCTCGTGGATGCCGCGCAGGGCGGCGAACTGGCGCAGGCTCAGCTCCAGATCGGACCCCGCTGCCTGTACGCGCGAGGTGACGAACCGGCGCAAGCTCGGCAGCAGCACAAGGACCTGCCTGGCGCAGGCCGTCGCCTCCTCTTCCGGATGTCGACCGATGCCGGTGTCGCTCATCGCCGTCGCTCCCTGGCACGCAGGCGCCGGTCTTCATTTTACTTCGCAAACTATTTACCTCGCAAATGCACCGCGCGAGTCCGGGGGCGTCCCGGATTCGACTATGCTGACGCGGGGCACGACGGACGCGCCGGGCAGGTTTCTGAAGTCGGCCGGCCACGGGCGTTTCCGGCCGGCACGGGAGGGCAGATCGTGAGCGGGCAGCATCCAGTGGTCGGATCGTGGCGGGTCGCCGTCGACGTCGGGCACATGCACGGCCCGACCAATCTGGCCACGCTCTCCGCGGACGGCACGGCGCTGGTCGCCTTCCCCTCGCCGACCTCGGCTCCTCCCGGTTCCAGCCACCGCCTCGAGTATTGGACGCCGGCAATTGGCTCTTGGGAGGCAGAGGGCGCCCAGGACGCGGCCATGACCTTTGTCGCCCTCGGCGTCGACGAGAACGGGACCGCCATCGGCACGCACGCGATCACGGCCACCGTCACCGCCAGAGACGACGGCTGGAGCGGCCCCTTCACCATCGCCATCGCCGGGACGGATGGCTCCGCGCTCGGCTCCGTCTCCGGAACCGTGACCGCCACCCGCATCGGGGCGAAAGCGAACCCATAGCGGCCGTCACATAAGCCATTACCGCCGCGGTAACGTTAACGCGATGACCCGCAGAACCATTGGCAAACTTTTAGCCGCAGAACCGATTCCGCTGTCCTGATCGCCACTCGCCCGACGCAGACACCGCGTAATCGAAGCTTGCAGATGCGCCCAATGGCGTCGCAGCATGGTAGGCTGTCGCCAACGGGAGGCTGATGCCGAGCCCGTTGGCTGTGTTGCCCCGGTTGTCGAGTGCCGTCAATGAGGATGCCCCTTCGGCCACCGCGAAGCTCCCCAGGACGGCTGTCCGCCGCGGCCCGCCTCCTCTGCTGGCTCTGCGTCTCCAGCCTCGTGCTGCCTCTGGGGTTCGTCCCCATCCTGCCGGCGGCGGACGCCGAGGCCGCCGCCAGGGCGAGCCTGCAGCGCGCCATTACCCAGGCGGTGACCGGCAAGATGGGCGCCCCGCCCCCGGCCGGCATCGAGGTCTCCCTTTTCAAAGAGGTGGACAAGTGGCGCTACGGGACCGTCGCGGTGCGGGCGCCGGAGACGGTCCACGACCGCAGCCCGGAGGCGTTTCTCTTCGTCGCCCGCAAGCGCGGTCAACGCTGGGACGCCGGCGTGGAGGGGACGGCGACGTTTGGGCGCCTCCTCGCCCGCTCCCCCAGGAGCCTCGTGCCCGCCAACGTGCGCGTGCTCTTCGCCCCCGCCGGCGGCGTTTCCATCGAAGGGGACGGCGCCGCCCAACTGAGCCTGCCCTGGGACGTCGGAAAATCGTGGTACATGGGGGGAGGGCCGCACAGCAACCAGGGGAACAACACGCGGCCCCGCAGCGCGCTCGATTTCAGCGCCCGCTCCGGCGACCCCAAGGACGTCCGCGCCGCCGCCGACGGCATCGCCTTCGTCCCCTGCCAGAACTTCGTGCGCATCAACCACGCCGACGGCTGGCAGACCGGCTACTACCACCTGACCGGCATCACCGTGAGCAATAACCAGCCCGTCACTCGCGGCCAACTCCTCGGCCAGGCCAGCGGCGCCACCGACTGCGGCGGCTGGTCCAGCGGGCCGCACGTCCATTTCACCCTGCTGCGCAACGGCGTCCACCAGGAGATCAATGGCCGCGACATCGGCGGCTGGACCGTGGAGGAAGGGGCCAGCGACTACCAGGGCTGCCTGGTCAAGGGGGCCACGCGGGCCTGTGCCTCCAACGGCCTCGTCCTCAACGACGGCGCCAGCGGGAGCGGGGCGACGCCCACCCCAACCCCGTCGCCGACACCTTCCCCGACAGCAACCCCAACGGCGACGCCGGTTCCTCCCACGGTCACGCCGTCCCCGACCGCCACGCCGATCCCGCCCACGGCAACATCGTCGCCAACGCCGGCGCCGCCGACCCCGACAGCGACCGCAACCCCGGTCCCACCGACGCCGACCAGCACGCCGACGCCCACCCCGACGCCGGTCCCGCCGACGCCAACCCCCACCCCGGCGCCAACCGCGACGCCAACTCCCGTCCCGCCCACCCCGACCAGCACCCCGTCGCTAACGCCAGTGCCGCCAACCGCCACGCCAACGCCCGTGCCGCCGACGCCAACGCCTATCCCGCCCACGCCCACCCCAACGCCGATCCCGCCGCCCCCGGCCCCGGTCCTGACCGCCCCCGACGATGGCGTCGTCGTCCCGGAGGGCGCGCCCATCGGGCTCGACTGGACCGAGGCGGGCTCCGGCGTCGAGTACATCGCCGAGGTCGACGGGGGGCCGTCCGGCTCCGGCTCGTTCGGCCCCCAAGGCGCCTCCTCCCGCGAGATCGGCCCCCTCCCCGCCGGCTACGACTACACCTGGCGCGTCCGGGCCCGCGGCCCCGGCGGCGACGGCCCCTGGAGCGAGCCGCGCGACTTCACCGTGCGCCTGGCCACGCCGACCGACGTCCAGGCGGCAGCCCTCTCCTGTACCGAAGTCCGCATCACGTGGCGGGACAACTCCGCCAGCGAGGAGGGCTACCGCGTCTACCGCGACGGCGCCCTCATCGGCCAAACCGGCGCGGACGAAACCGCCTTCATGGCCCGCGACGTGGCGGGAGGCGCCAGCCACCCCTTCACCGTGCGCGGGCAGCGAGCAAGCCACGAATCGGCGGCCAGCAGCGTGGCCACGGCCACCACCCCGCCCTGCGACACCATGCCGCCTGCCGCCGACTGGCTCTCCCCGGTCGACGGCGCCACGATCCGCCAACCCTCCGTGCCTCTGGAAGCGTCAGCCGCGGATGGCGGGAGCGGCATCGACCGCGTCGTGCTGCGCGGCCGCTGGAACGGCGAATGGCGCGACCTCGCGACCCTGACCGAGCCGCCCTTCCGCCACACCTGGAACATCTGCGCCGCGGGCGTCTCCGACGGCCCCGTCGATCTGCGCCTCCGCGCCCTCGACCGCGCCGGCAACGAATCGGTCGAAACGATCGGCGTGGTCAAGCGGGTCAACTGCGCCCCGAACCTGCCGCCGGACACGCCGCGCATCGTCTCCCCGGCCGACGCCGCGCGGGCCACGGGGACCATCGCCGCCGAGATTGTCGCCGCCGACTCCTACGACGCGCCGCAGGAGATGCGCGTCGAGCTTCGCATCGACGACGGGCCCTGGATCGACACCGCGTACGACGCCCAAAGCGGCCGCTTCCTCGTCTCCTGGGACACCGGCGGCGTCGCCGATGGCCCGCACGACCTGCGCGCCCGCGCCACCGACAGCGGCGGTCTCGGCACGGTCTCCGGCCGGGTCGCGGTCACCGTCGACAATGTCGACGAGCTGCCCGTCGCCGACGCCGGCCCCGACCGGACGATCGTCGACGCCGACGAATCGGGCGCCGAACTGGTGCTGCTGGACGCCGCCGCCAGCACGCACGATCCCCAGCGCACCGCGACGTACGCCTGGGAAGACCGCTGGGACAACCGCGCGCCAGCCTCCCTCGGCGCCGGCACGCAGATCGCGGCCACCCTGGGGCTCGGCACGCACGCCGTCACCCTCTCCGTCACCGACAGCCTCGGCAACCGCGACGACGACCAGGTTGTCATCCGCGTCGTCCCGCCCCCGGACACGGAGCCGCCCACTGCCGCCTGGGTCTCGCCAGCCGCGGGCGCGGTCCTCACCACGCGCACGGTCAGTCTGGGGGCGAGCTTCGCCGAAACCGGCGGCAGCGGTCTGAAGGAGATCGTCTTCCGCGGGCGCTGGGACGGCGAATGGCGCGTCCTGCAAACGATCCGCTACGCCCATTCACCGGTCGGGTTCCAGTGGGATCTTTGCGAAGCGGGCGTCCCGGACGGCGATGTCGAGCTTGCCCTGCGCGCCGTCGACAACGCCGGCAACCTGTTCGACGCCCCCACCCGGCTCGTCTCCAAGCGCTTTGCGTGCGCTCCCGCCGCCATCGAGCTCTCGTCTCCGGACGGCGCGCGCGGTGAAGCGGTGCAGATCACCGCCACCGGCTTCGTCTCCGGCGACACCGTCACCGCCACCCTCACCCACGACCAGGAGACGCCCAAGAAGGCGAAGAAAGGCAAGAAAGGCAAGAAGGGCAAGAAGGGCAAGCGCCGTTCGCAATCGGCCCCGCGGGTCATCACCCTGGACACGGCGCCGGTCACCACGGCCGGCTCCGCCGCGCTGACCTTCACCGTGCCGGGCGACGTGCCGATCGGCCGCCACCGCCTGGAGGTGACCGGGACGGAAGGCGCCCGCGCCGCGACGATGTTCGATGGCATCCCCGGCGCCCCCCGCGCCGCCGCGACGGCCCCGTCCTCGATTCCCGACGACGCCAGCGAC
>CALMZR010000003.1 GCA_937870845.1 uncultured Chloroflexota bacterium | reverse complement strand
CGGATGGGGACATGGCTCGGGGTGGGCAACGATCCGCGCTACACGCCGACGACCTGCTTCGAGACCTTCCCGCTACCGTGGCCGCCTGGGCAAGAACCGACGGACGACCCGCGCGTCGCGGCGATCGCGGCGGCGGCGAAGGACCTGGACGAGAAGCGCCGGGCCTGGCTCGATCCGCCCGGCGCGAATCCCGAGGACCTGAAAAAGCGGACGCTGACGAACCTCTACAACACGCGGCCGTCCTGGCTGGCGCAGGCGCACGCGCGGCTCGACCGGGCGGTCTGGGCCGCGTACGGGTGGGATGACCTCGATCCGGCGATCGTGAAAGAGGACATCATCCTCGGTAGGCTGTTGACTGTGAACCTGCAACGAGTCGCGGATCATTCGCGCGGTAGGGGGTAGGTTCGCCTTGCGGCCGGTTGGTACTGCGCTCCCAGCCAATGGCTGCATTCGCTGGGAGTTTTGAGGCATAATTCGCACCTGAAGGGCATACTGGGGAGTGCGTGCTTGGTGGCAATCGGCAGGGGGGACGGCTCCGCGTGTTCGAGAATCCACGGTACCTTCAAAGCACATTCAGCGTGGTCTTCCCCAATTATCGGGATATCTTGCAACGGGAAAAACCAATCTACGATCTGCTCCGTGGGAGATACTTCCCTGCTGCCGTCATTACCCAAGGTGATCCGGACCAAGGCGGTCAGATGGTGTACCAGTCGCAGCACGGCCATAGTCATTTCGTGATTGAGCCGACGTCCGCGACGCTCAACGTCGTGTATTCCCCGGACTGGCAAACGAAGGTCAGTGACGGCCGCGCCTACGTGGAGGAGCGTGCCCACCTCTTGTTCGATATCTTGGAGGAAATCGAGGCTGAACCACCGCTCTATTGCGGGTCCGTAACGCGGGTGAGGCTTGCCACCACGGCGTCCGACGAGGACTTAGGAAGGTTCTTTGCGAAGTCATTTGCCCCCTATGGTGATCCCGACACGTGTCATGACGTGTTCATCAAGGTTACCAATGTCGTCGACGATACCTTCTTCAGCAACCTGACGATGCAGATGTATCGCATGTGGAACATCGGACTTCCCCAGATTGGAACCATGCGGCTGTCCCGTCGTCAGGCCGTCGAACGGGGCGTGGAAATCTTGGGCGATTTCAACTCTCGGTATGCCTTCAACGAAGGCAAGGAATTTGAGGTGACGAAGCACGTGGCGACGGTCGTGCTGGATGCGAACCTCGCCGCTGTTGATGCAGCGGCCAGGCGTTTGGGGGGGAGACGCCGTGAGCATCACCGAGCACAGAGCGCAGCACCCTTTGCGACAAGCAGAATTGGCCGGGCTCTCGGGTACTTTCGAGCAGGATTCAGCGACGATGCCCCAATGGCTTATGGTCCAGCGCCAAGGCGGGGCGAGAGAGATTCGATTCTCCCTGGCGGGAGAATGCTTCGCGCTACCCACCACTGGGACGACGTGGCCCGGGGGCGGTGAGTTGGATAGGTTGCTCCGTCAGGCTCTGGTCCCTGCCGCGAGTTACCGTTACATCGTGGTCCACCTCGATCCCCACGATGACCCAATCCGGACGCTTGTCCGAGCGGACGAACTGGCAATGAGCACGTACGTGTCTCTTACCTCCTCGCAACAACCCCACATCGCGCCGGTGTTGCGATCTTCGACCATCGAGCTATCGAACCAAGCCGGTCCTGAGGGGCTCGGGGTCTCGGGACAGTTGTCCGCCACGTCGACAGATGAGCAGGCGTCATTAGAGGATGACGCCTTGCCTGAGATGCCCAACGACGAAGCGCATCCGTATGCATTCGGCCAGCCAATTCGCCTCGATGCCGAACAGACGGCGGCGTTTCGGCGCATGGCAAATGCCAAGCCACCTGATTGGTTTCGGAACGCCCTGGCTCGCCGCAAGCGTCAAACTCCCGACTAAAGTTCCAATAGGGCTGCGGAATGCCTGAAGATGAGCCACCGCAGTTTAGGCGCATGGTCGCGGCTGATCTTTCGCGCCCCGATGTTGTCAACTTTCGCTGCGGAGAGGAGCCTTGGGCCGACAAGGTCGCAGACGAGTTGCGTTCCGGCCGAGTTTGGTTGGAACGGAAGCAACGGAGCACCAAGACCCACCTTTACTGTGCCGACGGTGGAGATGGAGAGGTCATCGGCTTCGCCACCGTGGGTAAGAAGACGATCGCGACCGTGGAGGAAGACGGAGAGGCGGGACAGATCCGCACCATGCACATCGCCTGGTTTGCGGTCGCCGAAGGTCACCAGGGCAATCAACCAGGCGGAAAGCATGCGGACAACATGATGGCCGAGCTTACCGGGATGGCCATCGAGGAGGGACTCGAAGGATTCAGCGCATTCGTTGACAGTCGCAATGAGCGCGCCATACGCTTTTGGCAGAAATACCTCACTCCCGTGCCCAATTACCAGCCGCACGTCGATGCGGATGGCAGCCGAAACGTCCTGTTGTATGTTGCTTTCCCTTCGCTGGGTGCTTCCGTGTGACCGGAAACGAACCTGATTCGGATCATTCGCGTATCAGGTTCTCGTCCCCACCCGCGTCTCAGGACCCGCGACTCCGCCACCAATCATGGCGCGGTAGCTGAGGACCAGCATGCTCGAGCAGTTGATCGTCGCGCCGAAAGCGATCCTTACCGATAAGTACCGCCGAGCCGGCTGGCGCAGACGCACGTCCGGCTCGACCGGGCGGTGTGGGCCGCGTACGGGTGGGCGGACGACGAGCCGGGAGCGGTGGCGGAAGACGTGATTTTGGGGCGGTTGCTGGCGCTCAATGCGGAACGGGCCGGAGTGAGATAGCCGATTCGTCGCCGCCGCATCGTCGTTCGAGCCAGGAAACGTCCGGCGCTTGGGTCGGCATCCGGCATCCGGGCGCCGCTTGGTCGGGATTCAGCACCTCGACGCACGCCAAAGGTCGACGTGCGTCCAGTCATGGAAGCTACGCCGGTATGGGATTGCGGCGCCGGTTTTGCGAGGGGCGTGGATCACCAGGGATCCTGCCAGATGCGATCCAGGGTTGTGATGAGCCGTCGCGCCAGACGCACGGACTCGACGGACTTCTTGTCCAGGGCGCCCGGGAACAGCGCCTCATAGTCGGCGTCCTCGCGCGCATCCTTCAGGCTGAAACCCCAGCTATTGATAGTCTGACGATCGCGGTTGTTGGAGTGTGCGAACGCCCGCCAGACCTTGTCGTGGTTGATGTCTCCCGGCATGTTCAACGACAATTAGAGCTGCCGGTGGCGACAACTAAAGTTGCCGGTTGCCTGACCCCGCTGCCGCCCTGGATCGCGCATGACACCCTCGAAGGAGGGCGTCATGAAGACCGACGGGGAGGTCAGGATCATGTTCCGGGAACGCGCCAAAGGGAAGACGCAAGAACAGGCCGGTGCGCGGGCGGGGATGAGCGTCCGCACGGTTCGTAACTACGAACACCGCGGCACGCTGCCGAGCCAACTGCAGCCGCCGCGTCGCTACCGCACGCGCCCCAATCCGTTTGCCGCCGACTGGCCGTGGGTCGAGGAGCACCTCACCCGCGACCCGGCCCTGCAGGCGACGACGCTGTTCGCCCTGCTCTGCCAACGCCGGCCGGAGCACTACCAGGCCGCCCAACTCCGCACCCTCCAGCGGCAGATCGCCGCCTGGCGGGCGCAGCACGGGCCGGCGCAGGAAGTGTTTTTCACGCAAGTCCATCAACCCGGCATCGTCGCCCAATCCGACTTCACGCACATGACCGACCTCGGCGTCACCCTCGGTGGGGTGCCTTTCCCGCACCTGCTCTTCCATCTCGTGTTGGTCTATTCGAATGTCGAAGCGGTCCATCTGGTGCTGTCGGAGAGTTTCGAGGCGCTGGCGGAGGGGGTCGAAGTCTGTCTGTGGCAGCTCGGTGGGGTGCCGCGGCAGCATCGCACCGACCACCTCAGCGCCGCCATGCGCCCACTCGACGGCGCGGGACGCAGCCAGGCGACGGCACGGTACGCCGCGCTCATGGCCCACTACGGGATGGAGCCGACGACGAACAGCCTCGGCGCCGCGCACGAGAACGGCGATGTCGAGCAGGCCCACTTCCGCTTCAAGCAGGCGGTCGATCAGGCACTGCGGGTGCGCGGCAGCCGGGAGTTCCCGGATCGGGCGGCCTACGGTCGGTTTCTGCAGGAGTTAGTGCGGCAGCGGAACCTGACCCGGCAGGCCCGCTTTGCCGAGGAGCAAGCGGCCTTGCGCCCCTTGCCACGTGCCCCGCTCGATCTGTGCCGCGAGCTGCGGGTGCCGGTCAGTCGGGGCAGCACAATCCAGGTGTTGCGCAACACCTACTCCCTCCCCTCGCGGTTGATTGGGGCGCGAGTCCTGGTGCGGGTGCGCGCCGAGACGCTGGAGGTCTACCAGGGCACGACCCACCTGCTGACCATTCCCCGGCTCCTCGGGGAACGGCAACACCGGATCGACTATCGGCACATCAGCGCCTCGCTGGTGCGCAAGCCGGGGGCCTTCGCCCAGTACCGCTACCGCGACGACCTCTTCCCAACACTCGTCTTCCGGCGAGCGTACGACGCGCTGGTGCAGGCGGTGCCGCACCGCGCCGATCGCGACTATGTCCGCCTGCTCCATCTGGCCGCGGGCACCAGCGAGGCGGCGGTGGAGGCGGTGCTGACCGAGTTCCTTGGGCAGCACCAAGTGCCGGCCTTCGACCTCGTCCGCGATCGGCTGCGGCTGCCGGTGGCGTCGCCGCTGCCGGACCTGGCCGCAGCGGTGCTCGACTTCGGGGTCTACGACGACCTCCTCGCCGGGGAGGTGGGACGTGGCTAACCGACACGGCGACCTCTTGGCGATGTTGCGGACGCTGAAGCTGCCGGCGATGGCCGCCGCCTTCCCTGATCTGGCCCTCAAGGCGGCCAAGAGCGGGCAGACGCACGAGGCCTTTCTGTATGACCTCGTCCAGTGCGAGTGCGTCCAGCGCGACGAGCGCCGGATCGCCCGGCTCTTGCACCGCTCGGGACTGCCCCAGGAGAAGACCTTCGCCACCCTGGCGCTCGACTGCTTTCCCTTGCCCGCCCGCCAGCAGCTCGAACGGTTACAGGACGGCGCCTTCGTCGACGAGGCGATCAACGTCATCGCCGTCGGCCGGCCGGGGACCGGCAAGAGCCATTTGGCCGCGGCACTCGGCCACACCCTCGTCGTGCAGGGGCAATCGGTGCGGTGGAGCACCACCGCCCAGTTGGTGCAGCAGTTGCTGGCCGCCAAACGTGATCTGCGGTTACCCCACCTGCTGGCCCAACTTGATCGCTTCGCCTGTCTGATCCTCGACGACATCGGCTATGTGCAGCACGACCGCGACGAGATGGAGGTGCTCTTCACGCTCCTGGCCGAACGCTACGAGCGGCGCAGTGTGGTGATCACGACGAACCTGGTCTTCTCGGAGTGGACCCGGATTTTCAAAGATCCGATGACGACGATGGCGGCGATCGACCGCGTCGTCCACCACGCGGTGATCCTCGACCTGATGGGGCTGGAGAGTTATCGCGTGAAGGAGGCCAACGCGCAGCACGCACAGCAGACACAGTGGACAAACGAGAC
>CALMZR010000002.1 GCA_937870845.1 uncultured Chloroflexota bacterium | reverse complement strand
CAACCCCTCCTGGAGAGTGGGTGATCGGCCAGGGCTCGTTCATGCTCGCCGAAAAACTTGCCGAGGAACGCTTTCCCACCCTGGCGGAGATGGACGCGGCGGTTCCCGACCATCCGGCGGCGATCCGTGCCGGGGCCCATGTGACCATCGCCAACTCACTGGCCTTGCAACGTTGGGGCATCGACGAAACGTACACCCCGCCAACTGGCGGTCATGTGGTGCGCGACAGCGATGGCCAGCCAACCGGGCAACTGATCGAGCTCTGGTGGAGCCTCAATCCCTCCCGCTTCACCGCGGAGCAGACCGAAGCCGCGGTGCTGGCGATGGGCGGCGCCCATGCCGCGGAGACAAAGCGATGACCGCCGTCGCCCCGGCAGCGAGAGCGGATGCGCCGTTGCGATTCCGCGTCTCCGGCATGGACTGCGCCGATTGCGCGCTGAGCGTCCAGAAGGCGGTCTCGGCGATGCCGGGGGTCGAGAGCGCGCGCGTCAATTTCGGGGCAGCGACGCTGACGGTCGTGCCCGGCGCCGGAGCGCCGTCGCCGGGGGAGGAAATCGCGGCGACGGTGGCGCGGGCCGGGTATCACGCGGTCCCGGACGTCGCACGGCGGGGCGCCGTGCTCGACGAGGCGCCCTGGTGGCGCGACACGCGGCTGCGCTGGGTGCTGCTCGCGGCCGCGCTGTGGGTCGGCGGAAGCCTCATCGGCCTGGCGGGGGACGCATCGCCATGGGTGACGGGGCTCTTCGCGGGGGCCATCGTCCTCGGGGGGTGGCCGTTCGCCCGCGCCGGATGGCAGTCGATGCTGGCGCGGCGGCTCGACATGAACGTACTGATGACCGTCTCCGCGCTCGGCGCGGCTGTCCTGGGCGAGTGGGGCGAGGGGGCGGCGGTCGTCGTCCTCTTCGCGTTGGGGGGCGCGTTGCAGGCGCGCACGCTGGAGCGGACGCGGGGAGCCATCCGCGGCTTGATGGCGCTCTCGCCGGCGACGGCCTCCCGCATCGACGCCGCCGGAGCCGAAACGCACGTTCCGGTGGAGGACTTGGGGATCGGGGATCTCATCCGGGTGCGGCCGGGCGAGCGCCTGCCGGCCGATGGGGTCGTCGTGGCGGGGTTTTCGGCGGTCGACCAGAGCCCGATCACGGGAGAGTCGATCCCGGTGGACAAGGGCGCGGGCGACGAGTGCTTCGCCGGCACGGTCAATGGCCCCGGCGCGCTGACCCTGCGCGTGTCGAAGGAAGCGTCCGACTCGACGCTGGCCCGCGTCATCCATCTGGTGGAAGAGGCGCAGGGGAGCAAAGCGCCGGCGCAGCAGACGGTCGACCGCTTCGCGGCCGTCTATACCCCCGCCGTCATCGCCGGGGCGATCGCGCTGGCGCTGGGCGGCGCGGCGCTCAGCGGCGATCCTCGAACCTGGGTCTACCGGGCGCTGACGCTGCTGGTCATCGCCTGCCCCTGCGCGCTGGTGATCTCGACGCCGGTCTCCATCGTCTCGGCCATCGGCGCGGCGACGAGGCGCGGCATCCTGGTCAAGGGCGGCGCGGCGCTCGAAGCCGCGGGGTCGGCCCGCGTCGTCGCCATCGACAAGACGGGAACCCTCACCATCGGCCGTCCCGAGGTCGTGTCCATCGAGCCGCTGCATGCGGAGATGAACTCGCGGTCGCTGCTGGCGACGGCGGCGGCGGTTGAGGCCCACTCGGAGCATCCGTTGGCGCGGGCGATCGCGCAGCGGGCGCGCGAGGAGGGGATCGCCGTCCCCCCAGCCGCAGCGTTCCGCGCCGATCCGGGCCGGGGCGCGTCGGCCGTCATCGCCGGGCAGACGATCGGCGTCAGGGGGATGCGGCTGGCGCGCGAGCGGGGACTCATGGGCAGCGAAGAGCGCCCGAGCCCGCTGGCAGCGACGATGCATCGAATGGCGGAAGGCGGCGCCACCCCGCTCGTCGTGGTTGCCGAGGTGGATGAATCGCCGCTGCCTTTGGGCGTCATCGCCGTCGCCGACCGGCTGCGGCCGCACGCCGCCGATGCCGTGCGGCGCATGCGCGAGGCGGGGATCGTCCACGTGGCCGTGCTCACCGGCGATACCCGCGCGGTGGGCGAGGCCATCGCCCAGGCAGCGGGCGCCGACAGCGTGCTGGCCGATCTGTTGCCGGGGGAGAAAGCGGCCGCCGTGCGCGAGCTGCGAGCGCAATTCGGGCCGGTAGTGATGGTCGGCGACGGCGTCAACGACGCGCCGGCGCTGGCGGTCGCCGACGTCGGCATCGCCATGGGCGCCGCGGGGACCGACGTCGCGCTGGAGACGGCGGACATCGCGCTCATGGGGGACGATCTGAACGGCGTGGCCGAAGCCCTGGCCCTCTCGCGCCGCACGAGCGCGGTCATCCGCCAGAACATCGCCCTCTCGCTGGCGACGAAGGGGATCGCGTTGGTGCTGGCCGCCTTCGGCATCGTCAATCTGTGGGTCGCCGTGGCGGCCGACATGGGGACATCGCTGGCGGTCACCGCGAACGGCATGCGCCTGGCGCTGCCAACGACGCGGCGTTTGGGCGAGAGGATGCTCCGCCTGTCCCCCCCTCTCCCGGCTCGACGGGAGAGGGGGCCGGGGGGTGAGGGCGTTTTGCCGGACGGCCACCAGCCATGATCGCCGTCCGTTCCTGGCATCTCCTGCGCTGCTTCGTCCTCGCCGTGGCGCTCGTGCCGTTCCCGCCGCCAACGATCCCAGCCGCCCAGGCATCTCAGCCCGAACCCCCCTGCGCCGAGTTCGACAGCCGCATCTGGGCGCAGACGGTCTTCGACGACGATCCGGCCGCCAACGCCGCGCTCGACCCCGACCGGGACGATCTCGCTTGCGAAGACCTGCCCCTTGGGGCCGCGCCGGCGCTCTGGACCGAAGCGGTCCCGCCCGGCGCGGTCCCGGTTGCGCTGGCCAGCGTTACCGACGGCGACACGATCAACGTCGTGCTGGATGGCCGGCTGGAGTCGGTGCGGCTGGTCGGGGTCGACGCGCCGGAGACCGGAGGACCGTACCGGGACATCGAATGCTTCGGTCCGGAAGGGACCGCGTTTCTGGAGTGGCTGCTGGCGGTCGCGGGCCAGCTCTACGTCGAGCGGGACGTAGAAGACCGGGACCAGTACGGGCGGCTGCTGCGCTGGGCCTGGCTCGATGTCGGCGACGGCGAGGTCTACCTCCTCAACGAGGCGGTGCTGCGCGCCGGGCATGGCGAGCGGTTCCGCAATACCCCTAACCGCCGCTACGTCGAGGAGCTGGTCGACGCCGAAGAGTTCGCCCAGTTCTACGGCCTCGGCCTCTGGGGCTTTTGCGAGACCGGGTTCCTCCCCGTCTTCGACGCGCCGCCGATGAGCCCGCCCATGAGCGCCCCTATCCCGCGGCCGCAGGGCGGCTGCGACGCGGCCTACCCCGACGTCTGCATCCCCCCGCCACCGCCGGACCTCTCCTGCCGCGACGTGCCGCACGCGCGGTTTCGCGTCCTCCCCCCCGACCCGCATGGGTTCGACGGCAACCGGGACGGAGTGGCGTGCGAGGGGCCTGGGTAGACTCGGCTCCAGTGCCGCTCGAAATCCGTGTCATTCCGACGAAGGAGGAATCTTGGCTCTGGCGAAACCTCGTTGCCGTTGGGCCGAGATGAGTCTTGGAAGTCCTCGCTCCGCTCGGAATGACACCCATTGCGCATGGCGCTCTAGGCGGGAAACCCTGGTCTGGCCAGCACGAATGCGGTCAGGAGCTGGGCCGGGTGCTCCCCGCGGTTGCGCAGGACGATCGTCGCACCCGGACCAAAGGTCAGGCGGTCGCCAGGAGAGAGAGTCGGCGGTCCTTCGTCCTCCCGCGACGCCGGGGACTCGGCCAGCGGCGAGCGGGTCAGGCGGGCGTCGCCCTCCTGCTCGGCCAGCTCCAGCCAGCCGCTCTGCAGGACGATCATGCCGGAGCCGCCCAGGTTGGCCAGGGCGAGCTCGCCGCCCGGCGCGATGGTGACTTCCGTCAGCGAGAGCATCTGGGGCAGCCCGAGGGCGCGGACGGGCGCCGAGCCCAGCGGGTTGTAGGTGACGCCCGCGGCTGTCGCGGCGTCGCCGGGCGGCGGCGGCGTCACGTGCCGGGGCAGCGGCGCCTCCTCGTGCCACACCGAATAGGGCGCGGGGACGAGGCGCGTCTCCGGCGCGACGGCGAAGAGCGCGCTTGACTCGGCAACGCCGGCCGCACGCTCCCCGCGCTGCCCCGGCAGCCCGCAGAGGACAAAGAGGAGCCAGAGCGCAGCCGCGCCGATGGCGGCGTCGGTGAGGGTCATGGCGGCGGACCTCCGAGTGCATCAATGGGGGAGTGATTGGGCCATGCGGCTCCTCGCGGGCGACGCGGCCCGCCTCCCCGGAAGTTCAGGAAGTTCAGGAAGTTCAGGAACTTCGCGGCAGGCGCCGTCGTGCGACAACGCCCGTCCTCCATGCCGCACCAGCCGAATGTCTGGCGCGGCGCTAGGAGTCATACGGATTCCGGCCGAACACCTCCTGTTCGATGCTCGGGCGGGAAAGCCCCCTCTCCCGTCGGAGCCGGGAGAGGGGGTTGGGGGTGAGGGCTGGCCGCTGCCCTGATAGGCGTCACGGCCGCCAGGGACGACATCCCGGCCGAGTAGGGCCGCGTCCCGGCGGTCAGCTCGCCGGGTTGGGCGCGCCAGTAGCCGGGGTCCGGGTCGCGCATGGCGAGGGACGATCCCCACGGCCCCGAGGACGATGCCTCGGGGCCGGGGCGGCTCGCCGCTGCCAGCGTCACGGCCAGCAGGAGCGACGTCATCGTGGCCGTCAGGGGATGCGGGCGGGGCATTACGCGTCTCCTGGGCTCGATTGCGGCAGTTCGATCGGCTTGGCCAGCGCCGGGCGCAGCCGGCCGAAGAGCGACCGGGCGCGGCCGACGGCCGCCGCGCTCGCCTCGGCCAACCCGGTGCTGCTCCTGGCGTGGGCGCGGCCGGCGATCGCTTCCTTGGCCAGACGTTCCTGGTGCGCTTGCTCCAGCAGCCGTTGGCGGTGGTGCTCGACGTGCGCCGCCATCGACATCGGATTGGGATGGAAGGACATGGCGTTGCTCCTCCGACGCGGGTCGCGCGCCGCGCTCTCTGGCGCCGCGGCGGCAGGGCGTCCATCGCTCCGCCTCGGCAGCACGTCCATCCTGGGCCGGGGCCGTTAGCCGGCCATTAGTGGCCGCTGCGCAGAAGCAACCGTGTCATTCCGGCCCACGGGCAATCGTGTCATTCCGACGCAGGAGGAATCTCGGCATCGACGCCAGCGCCGTCCCATAACGCCGACATCCCTCGCATCACTCGGAGGGACACGGTTGCCCGTGGGCCGAAGTGGCGCGAGGGCGGCGCGGCGCCTTCGCCGGAATGGCACGCGCTCGACTCGGCTTGACGGTAAGCAGGGCGATTCCTACGCTTCACGGGAATCCGAAGCGATGCGGCGCATGGACGGAACGCGCATGGACAGGCATCCCATGCTCGAGGTGCGGCTCCTGGGCGGGTTCGAGGTGCGCGTCGCCGAACGGCTGGTCCCCGCCGCCGTCTGGGGGCAGCGCCGCGCCGCGGCCATCGTCAAGCTGCTGGCGCTGGAGCCGGGGCATCGCCTGCACCGCGAGCAGGTCATCGATCTGCTCTGGCCGGAGCTCGATCCCGACAGCGCGGCCAACAACCTGCGCGTCGCGCTGCACCACGCGCGGCGCGGTCTCGAAAACGCCGGGGCGCCGGCGAACCGCTTTCTCGTGCGCGAAGGCGATGCCCTGCTCCTCGGCCCCCGCGATGCGGTCCACGTCGATGTCGACGCCTTCGCGCAAGCCGCGGCCCGCGCCTGGCAGGGCGCCGAGCCGGGAGCCGCCGAGGACGCCGCGGCGCTCTATCGCGGCGAGCTGCTCCCGGACGACCCCTACGAGGAGTGGGCCGCGTCGCGGCGGGAGGCCATTCGCGCCAGCTACCTGTCGCTGCTGGCGCGGCTGTCGGGGTTGCACGAGCAGCGGGGAGACCTTCCGCGGGCGGTCGCCGCCAGGGAACGTGCGCTGGCCGTCGACCCCCTCGACGAAGCGACGAACGCCGCGCTCGTGCGCCTGCACGCCGCCATGGGGCAGCGGCAGGCCGCCCTCACCCACTACGCGCGGTTCGCGGCCCTCCTCCAGCGCGAGCTGGGCGCCGAGCCGGAGCGGGAGACGCGGGAGCTGGCGGCAGCCGTCAAAGCGGGCCGCATCCCCGTCGTCCAACCGCCGGCGCAGCCGCCGCCCAGCGCAACGACGCTGGCCATCGCGGCGCCCCTGCCGGCCGCGGTCGATGCCCTGGTCGGCCGCGAGCGAGAGCTGGCCGAACTGGGCCGATTGTCGGCCGCCTCGCGGCTGGTGACGTTGACCGGACCCGGCGGCATCGGCAAGACGCGCCTGGCGCTGGAAGCGGCGCGGGCGGCGCGGAGGCGCTTCCCGGACGGCGCGACACTCGTCGACCTGGCGGCCCTGCGCGACCCGGCGCTGGTGCTGCCCACGCTGGCCCGCGCCCTCGGCGTCGACACGTCCGGTGGTCAGCCCGTCGCCGACCTGGTGGCCGCGGCCATCGGCGAGCGGCGCGTGCTCGTGGTGCTCGACAACCTGGAGCAGATCGTTTCCGCCGCCGTCGAGATCGCCGCGCTGCTGGCGGCGTGCCCCCATCTGACGCTCCTGGCGACGAGCCGCGTCCGGCTGCGCGTGCGGGGGGAGCAGGAGTACCCGGTGGCGCCGCTGCCGCTCCCCGATCCGGCGCCGGATGCCGGCACAGATTGGGTTTCACGGCTCGCGGCGTCGCCGGCGGTCACCCTCTTCGTCCTGCGCGCCACGGCGGCGCGGCCCGGTTTTGCGCTCACCCCCGGCAATGCCGAGGCGGTCGCGGCGATCTGCCGCCGGCTGGATGGGTTGCCGTTGGCCATCGAGTTGGCGGCGGCGCGGGTGCGCATGCTGGCGCCCGAGGAGTTGCTCGGGAAGCTGGGGCGGCCGCTCGACGCGCTAGGCGAGTCCGCGGCCGACCTGCCGGAGCGACAGCGAACCCTGCGCGACACCATCGCCTGGAGTTACGACCTCCTCTCGCCGGGGGAGCAGCGGCTGTTTCGGCGGTTGAGCGTCTGCCCCGGTGGCTGCACGTTGGAGATGGCCGAAGTAGTCGGAAGTCGAGAGTCGATAGTCGAAAGAACGACCGACCGAACCACTTCCGACTTCCGACTTCCGACTTCCGACTCGCCGCTCGATCTCCTGGGCCGATTGGTCGACCAGAGCCTGGTCATCGCGCGCCCTGGTGAGGACGGGGAGACGCGCTACGCGATGCTGGGCACGATCCGCGAGTTCGCGGCGGAGCGTCTCGCGGCCTGCGGGGAAGCGGAGGATGCGCAGCGGGCGCTGATGGGCTATCTGATGCGGCTGGCGGAGGAGGCGGAGTCGGGATTCCTCGGTTCCGCGCAGACCGCGTGGCTGGACCGCGTGGGGGCCGAGCACGACAACATCCGGGCCGCCCTGGGCAGCTCGCTGGAGCGCCGCGACGTCGAGGCGGCGCTGGCGCTGGCGACGGCCATCGCCCCGTTCTGGCGCGCGCGCGGCTTCGCCGGGGAGGGCGCGGATTGGCTGGAGCGGACCGTGGCGCTGGCCGCGGAGGCCCCGGCGGAGGAGCGCGCGGCGGCGCTCGCTGCGCTCGGTGGGCTGGCGATCGATCTGGGGGAGTTTGCTCTGGCCGATCGCGCCTTCGAGGAGAGCGTCGGACTCTGGATG
The DNA here is from genome assembly GCA_937870845.1 of uncultured Chloroflexota bacterium. Classification (GTDB taxonomy): domain Bacteria; phylum Chloroflexota; class Chloroflexia; order Thermomicrobiales; family UBA6265; genus JACCXM01. The sequence continues at coordinate 7,851 of CALMZR010000002.1, read as the reverse complement.
ACGCTTGGCGACCGCCGCACGATGATCCAGGGACTCTTCGCGCTGGCGGTCTCCCGGAGCCACGGCGGGGCCGTCGCCGAGGCGCGGGCGGCGCTGCAGGAGGCGCTCGCCATCGCGCGGGAGCTGGACGATGCGCGCGGCGTGGCCGCGGCGCTGCACAATGTGGGCATGCTGGACCGCGAAGCCGGCGATCTCGACAGCGCCGTCTCGCTCCTGGATGAGGCGATGACGATCTGGCGGCGTCTCGACGACGCGCACTGGATCGCCGTGACCGCCAGCAACCTGGGAGACGCCTACCGCCTCGCGGGGGACGCGCAGCGCGCCAGCGTCTGCTTCGACGAGAGCGCCGGCCGCTACGCCGGCCTGGGCGACCGCTTCGGCCTGGGCGTCGTCGCCAACCAGCGGGGACTGTTGGAGCAGGCGGCGGGGCGCCCCGGCGTCGCGATGCGGCGCCACGCCGAGGCATTGCGGCACTTCGACGCGGTGCGGGCGCCGCTGGGAGTCATCGAGTCGATCGAATGGCTCGCGGTGGCCGCGGCGGAGACGCACGCGGAGGCCGCGCTGCGGCTCTTTGCGGCGGCGGCCGCGGCGCGCGAGGTTCGGGGCCTGACGCCGCTGCCGGTCGATGCGGCGCCGGTGGCGGCAGGGCTCGAGCGGGCCAGGCGGGCCGCCGGTCCCGGCGCCGAGACGGCGCTGTCGGACGGCGCGACGCTACCGCTGGACGAGGCGCGCGATGCCGCTTTCGCGTTGGCCGATGAATGGCGCCGGTAATGTCCTTCGCTGGCGTCAGGCGAGGTCGGGAGCGCCCTTCGTCGCCGGAGTCCCAAGCGGCGCGGTCGTCGCTGACCGTTGCCGAACCGCGCCGACGTGGCCCGCGAGAGCCGCGATGCGGGACTTCACTCCTGCCCAGCGCGAGGGATGGGGGGCGTCCGGGAGAGCCTGGTCGGCCGTGAGCCGGCCGGAATCCCGATGCCGCGATTCGCTTCTCCAATATTCGGCCAGGACGACGAGACCTAACGGGTGCATGGCGATTCTCCCTGGAGCATCGTGGCGATGTGGCACATCCGAGGTCCGATCAGGCGCGCCATCGGGAGGCGACGGCGCCATTTGCGGGCCGATCGATGCGGCGCGAGCGACGGCAATCCACCGCCGCCCCGGACGCCGTTGCCGCCGGTCCCTTGAGGTCGGACCAGTGCCAGCCGCCTTCGCCGAGCCCCGGCGTCCGGGCGCCGGACTCCCGGCGGCGGTCGGCCCACGCCTGCAACAGGTCGAGGCGTTGCGCGGCGGGCGTCAGGCGGCCGGGAGGGCGGTAGGCGCTCATCACTGACCGCTTTACAACAAGCCGATGCGCGCGGCGGTGACGACGGCGGCGCGCCGCGTCGGCACGTCGAGCTTGGCCAGGATGTTGGAGACGTGGCTGCTCACCGTGCGCCGGCTGACGTAGAGCACGTCGGCGATGCCGCGGTCGGTCTCGCCCGTCGCCACCAGGCGCAGCACCTCCAGCTCGCGCGGGGTCAGGATGCGGTGACCCGGCGGAACCATCGACCGGGGGTGCGAAGCGGCATCGTACGGTCTGCCGACGAGCATCGCGGCCCAGACGGCTCGGCCGTCCCGGCGCTGCGTGCGGCCGCGGCGAGCGGCGATCTTCTTCAGAACCGAGTGGCGCGGGCGCGTGACCATGGCGGCTCCTTCATGCTTCGTCAACCTCGCTGCCGGCCCGTCGTTCTTTCAGGGCTGCACGGTCACGACGGGCAATGACGTGTGGGGTGCGTGCCCCCTGCACGACGATCATCGGGGCGGGCCGTTAGCCGGCCATTAGCCGTGGCAGGCGCCGTTGCGAACGTGCGGCAACGAGATGCCTCGTGCCTCGGCATGACTCGGAGAGGGCGTGCCGGCGCCGCGGCGAGGGGCGGAAGTTGCTACCCTGATGCCGTCAATCCAGCTTGGCATCGATGAAGCGCCCGCCGCTTCGGCAGCCCGAGGGGAAAGGACGACGCTGAGGTGCATGGCGCCGTCGGGTTCCGCGTCTGGCCCAGTCTGCTGGCCCTGGCCGCGCTGCTGGCGGCGTGGCTTCTCCTGGGCTGGGATGCTTCGGCGCAGACGCTGTCCCCGGCCGGGCCGCTCGTCGCCGCCGAACCGATGCCGAATGCGCGCGTGGCCGCCGCGCCGGAGCGGATCGTCCTCACCTTTGCGGCGCCGATTGACCCCAAGAGCGCCCGGATGCGTGTGCTCGGGCCCGGCGGCGTCGAAATTCCGCTCGACGCGGCAACAGTCGATTCCGATGCGCCCGAGCGAATGACGGCCAAGGTCGTCGCACCACTCGGGCGCGGCGACTACACGGTGGTCTGGTCGGCGCGGGCCGCGGCCGACGGAACGCCCCTGGCCGGCGCCTATCCGTTCGCCGCTGGCGTCGCCGGTCCCCCGGGCGCCGCCGGTCCCGGCCAGTCGCCGCAGCCGTGGGCGGCGCTGCTGCGCTGGGTGGTGTTCCTGGGGACGGCGACAGCCGGCGGCGGGTTTGCCTGGGGACGCCTCCTCTTCTGGCGGCCGGGCCGGCGAGATCCCACCCGTCGGCTGCGCATGGGCGCCATGGCGGGCGCGGCAGGCGCCGCGCTCCTGGCGGCCGGGGCCGCGCCGTTCCTCGCCTGGGGCCTCGCCGCCGATGGCGCGGCGGTCTCCTTCGCGGGGCTGCTGCTCGCCATGCCGCTCGGCTGGCGGCTGCTGATCGCCTCATTGGCGGCGCTCGTGCTTGTCTGCCTGACCGTGATGGTCAGCGGCGATGCGGCCAGACGTGGTTCGCTCGATGCGGTGGGCGTGGCCGCGGGCGGCGCGGCGCTCGCCGGTCTCGGGCTCGGTGGCCGCCCCGCGCCGCCGGTGGACGCGTGGGCGCTCGTGGTCGAGGTGGTCCATCTCTGGGCGGCGGCGCTCTGGGTTTCGGGTCTGCTCTTCTTTCTGGCCGCGTGGCGGGGGCTGGGGACCGATGTGGCGCGGTTCCGCACGGTGCGCTGGGTGGGCGGCGCCCTGTTGGCCATCGCGGTCGCGACCGGAGCCGCCCGCGCCGCTCCGGTCCTTCCGTCATTGAGCGATCTCGTCGCCAGCCGATGGGGACAGACGCTCGCCCTCAAGCTCCTGGTCGTCGGCGTTGTCGCCGGGCTGGGCGGGGTGGCGATGCTGGGGGCCGGGCGCGCGAACGCGGTGCAGGCCAGCCGCTTCCTGGGGGCGCAAGGCGTGGGCGCGGGGCTGGCGGCGCTGCTGGCGGCGGTGCTGGCGCTGCTGGCCCCGCCGGGAACGGCGGCGCCGGCGACACTGGCGGGGGTGGCGCTGGCCGAGGTCGTCCCGCTCGACCGGGAAGCGTTCGGCGTCGAGTTCGGAATCATCCACCTGCTGACGCAGCCGGCCATGCCCGGCGCGCAGACGGTGCTGGTGCGTCTCACCGCCGCGGACGGGACGCCCCTGACGTCCGACGCGACGCCGCGGGCGGAGGTGGTCTGGACGCCGCTTGTTGGCGAGTCCCGGCCGGCCGAACCCGTGGCGCTGCAGGACGATCCCTCCGCAGCGATCTTCATCGGCGCGGCGACGCTCGGCGCCGGGTGGCAGCAGGCGGACGTGGCGATCACCCCGCCCGGCGGGATCGCCTCGCGGGCCCGGTTCTGGCTGGTCGTGCCCGATCCGAACGTCTCCGGCGCCGGCCCGAGCGCCGCCGGCGATGCGGAGGCGGAGGCGCTCTACGCACGAGGATTGGCCTCGCTCACCGGGTTGCAGGCGGTGCGCTACAGCCAGCGCGCGGGGGACGGGAGCGGAACGCTGACCCGAACCGAAGTCGCTGTCACCGGAGCGGACGGGGAACGCCCCGCCGCGTATGCGGAGACCGTCATCGGGGCGGACGGGCAGGTTCTGCAGCGACAGATCGTCGTCGGTAACCGGCGTTGGGTGCTGGCGGAAGGCGCGTGGGTCGCCGCCGAGCCGATCCCCTTTCTGGCGCCCGCCGCCTGGGGCGAGATCTACGCCGGGGCGGCTGGGTTCCAGCTCGGCCCGCGCGAAGCCGTCGCTGGGGAGCTTTCCCAGGTCGTCACATTCTCGACGCCGGCAGGGGGCGGTTCCGGGCGCGAGCCGGCCTGGTACGCCTGGTGGATAGGGTTGGCCAGCGGCCAGGTGCGGCGGGAGACGATCGTCTCCACGCGCGAGTACGTGGTGACGGAGTATCGGGATTTCAATGCCGAACTCGGTATCGCGCCGCCGCTCAAAGCCCCGACGTCATCCGAAGCCTCTACGCCAGCCGCCACGCCAAGCGCCGCCGGTATTCGTGAAGGGGCAAACGAAGGTACGTAAACGCATACACTTACGATAGCGGTCCTGCCTTCGACCATGGTTACCGGTTCTTCCAGAGGAGGCTTTATGGTGAGCACGACCGTGCGGATTCGTCCACACACCTACCGGATTCTGCGCGACATGGCCAAGGCGCATGACGAATCGCTGCCGGACGCCCTGGATCGCATCATCGAAGAAAAGCGCCGAGCACAGATGTGCGCGGAAGCGAATGCGGTGTATGCGGCGATTGCCGCCGACCCGGTTGCCGACGCCTCCTGGCGCGCCGAAATCGCGGCGTGGGACGGCACACTCCTGGATGGCTTGCCGGACGAGTCCGGCCCCTGGTATGAGGAGTGACGGATTCGCGACGACCCCCTCGCTTCGGCGATGTGTAGCAGGCCGATCTCGATCCCATCGTTGGCCACGAGCAGGGCGGGACCAGGCCGGTGGTCGTGGTGTCGGCTGATGGCCCCAATGAAGGACCGTCCCGGCTGGCGACCGTCGTCGCTGTCACACGGACGTATCGCGGCAGCCCATTCCACGTCGAGGTGATGCCACCGAACGGAGGACTCAAGCACCGTAGCTTCGCGCTGTGCGAAATGCTCCGCTCGATTTCGACAGATCGCATGCAGTTTCGTATCGGCGCCCTGGAGCAAAACACCTTGGACGAGATTACGTATCGCCTCCGCGTGCTGCTCGATTTGTGATCGCGGTGGATCGGTCAATCGCCGCGCTCCGCGTCGTGGAACGCCCACAGGGTTCCCAGCCAGGCCGGCACGGAGGCTTCCGGGCGGAGGTCGTCGCGGGGGGCGTAGCCCTTGATGTCGAGGATGGGCGTGCCCGGCCAGGCGTCGATGCCGGTCACCCACAGGGTATCCCCCTCGCGGCGCAGCAGCCGCGGGGCGGCGACGCCGAGCGGGTTGGGGCGGCGCGGAGTGCGGGTGGCGAAGAGGCCGACCTCGGGCAGGCCGTCGCGCCCCTCCGGCACGTGGGCGCGGGGTTTTCTCGCGCGCCGCGCCCGGTCGAGCCAGAAAATGACGTAGAGATGGCTGTACCCCTCGATCCCCTGCAAACCCTCGGACCAGCGGGGGAGGATGTCGAGGGCGGTCTCGGCCGCGGGATCGTAGAACGCCTCCGGGTCGGGATCGGTCACGCCGGGGCGCCGCACATAGCCGATGGGCTGCACGCGGAACCAGCGCGTGGGTCGATGTTCATTCATGACCGTATTCTCCTTCTTCGGGGCGCCATCGCTCATGAATCGTCGCCTGCGCTGGGGCACGTGGCGCATTGCGCCGGAGCTGGCGGCGCGGAGGCGAGGGAAATCAGGAGAGCGCCCGCGGCGACGGGCGAAATCGGTGCGACGCCCGCCGCATCGACCCTGCGGCGCACGCGCACGGTCACCGTGACCTCGCCGGCCCGCTCGAAGCGAAGCGTGAGGGGAAAGGTCTCGCCTTGCACCAGATCGTCGGTGAGACCGAGGAGCATGAGATGGTTCGCCGCCGGCTCGAGGATGACAGTTTTCCCGCCGGGGATGGCGATGCCGTCCGGTGCCGCTTCCATGACGCGGCGGCCGTCGATCAGCCGGGTCTGATGCGCCTCGACCGACGTCGCGACCGGGGAGCTGCCGCCCAGCAGACGGTCATCCGCTCCCGCGTTCTGAACCAACAGCGAAATGGGGACGGCGCCCGGAACTTCGAACTGGCCGATCGCTGAGGGTGTCGCGCCAGGAGTGGCGCCCGGCCGCTGGGGCGTTGCCCGCGTCGCTGCCCCCGCATGGGCGGCCAGCACGCACGCCAGACACACGTTCGCGGCCAGGACTGCTGCTCGGATCACGACGCGGCGCGGATCGCCTCTTCCTTGGCCCGAAGCTGGCCGCAGGCGGCGTCGATGTCGAGACCGCGGGAGTAGCGGACGGTGGCTGGGATGCCGGCGGCGCGCAGGATGCCGGCGAAACGCTCGATGCCTTCAGGGTCGGGCCGCTCGTAGGGAAGGACGTCGACGGGATTGAGGGGGATGATGTTGACGTGGCAGAGGCGGCCGCGCAGCAGAGCGGCCAGCTCGTGGGCGACCTCGTCGCTGTCGTTGATGCCGCGCATCAGGGCATACTCGAAGGAGACGCGGCGGCCGGTTTCCTTTATATAGCCGTCGACGCTGGCCATCAGCGCGGCGATCGGGTAGCGCCGGTTGATGGGGACCAGCTCGGAGCGCAGCGCGTCGTTCGGGGCGTGCAGCGAGACGGCCAGGTTGAGCTGGAGCGGCTCGGCGGCGAGGGCGTCGATCTTGGGTACGATGCCGGAAGTGGAGACGGTGATGCGGCGGGCGCCGACGTCGAGCCCGGCCGGGTCGTGGACGATGCGGATGAATCGCATCGTCTCGGCGTAGTTTTGCAGCGGCTCGCCCATGCCCATCATCACGATGTTGGTCAGCGCCCGGCCCCGCTCCCGCGCTTCGCGGGCGGCTCCGACCACCTGGGCGACCATCTCGCCAGCGCCCAGGTTGCGCGCCAGCCCCATCAGCCCCGTGGCGCAGAAGGCGCAGCCGACCGCGCAGCCGACCTGGCAGGAGACGCAGACGGTGGCGCGGTCTGGATAAAGCATGAGCACGGTTTCCAGCAACTGGCCGTCGGCCGTGCGGTAGAGCGTCTTGATCGTCTCCCCGTCGTCGGCGGTCAGCGTGCGCACCGGGTCCAGGGTCGTCATGGGAGCGGCGACGGTCAGCGCGTCGCGCACGGCGGCGGGGATGTTGGGCATCGCCGCGTAGTCGCGGGCGAGCTGGCGGTAGGCCCAGCCCCAGACCTGGCGGGCGCGGTAGGCGGGGAATCCCAGCTCCCCGACGCGCGCTTCGAGCTCGGGCAGGGTCAGGTCGTACAACCCGCGCGGGCGTGAGGCGCGTGGCGTGGCGATGCGGGCAGCCGCCGCTGGCGATTTCGCGGCGGGAAGCGCGGGCGCGTCCATGAGAACAAGGGTAGCACCGGGTTCGGCGCGAGCGCGGCACGAGACGGGCGGCAGGGCGCCGTAGAATGGGGCGACTCACGCAGGCGCGCCGGGGCGGCATGGCGCGGGCGAGAAAGGACGACCACCATGGCACAGACACCGCGGCCCGGCGAGCAAGGCGGCGGGGAGACACCGCCGGCCGGGGAGCAATCGGGAGGGCTCTTCAGCAACCCGACGACGTTGCTGCTCATCGCGTTCGTGGTGATCTTCTTCTTCTGGAACCGGCGCCGCAGCTCCGCTATGCAGGAGCGCATGCTGGCCCAACGCCGGGAGCGAGAGGAGACCGCCCAGCAGTCGGCGATGAACGTCGCCCACATCATGCGCCGCCCCGCCTCGGCGGAGGATTCGGCCGCGGCGGCCAGCGAGGGACTCGCGTCCGCGGCGCGGACCCCCACGACGGCGGCGGAGACCGACGAGGAGCAGGCGCGGGTCATGGAGCGGGCGGAGGCGCAGGCCGAAGCCGAGCGGGCGGCGGAGGAGCAAGCGATCCGGGCGGCAGAGGCCGCGGATCTGGCCGGCGAATCGGCCGCGCGCCGCGCGGCCGCGGCCGAAG
>CALMZR010000001.1 GCA_937870845.1 uncultured Chloroflexota bacterium | reverse complement strand
TGGCCAGGTCCTGGATGGTCCCGCCATAGGCGTTGTCGTACAGCGTCTCCCCCGTGCGCCAATTGGCGAACCAGGGTTCGATTCGCTCCCATCGCTCCCGGCGCAGGTGCAGAAACCCTACCCCACGCGGGCAGAGCAAATGCTTGTACCCATGACAGACGAGGTAGTCGATGTCGGCCAGCCACGGCTGCACCGGCACGAACGGGATCGCGTGCGTGGCATCGACCAGCAACTCCGCCCCGTGCCGCCGCGCCGCCGCCACGATATCGGCCAGCGCCGCCGTCTCCCCGTCCTGCGATCGGGTCAGGCTGAACGCGGCCATGCCCGTCCCCGGCCCGATCGCCCCGGCCAAATCGCCAAAGGCGACGCGCCGCACGCGAATCGACCGCGCCTCCTCCGCAACCAGCAGCGGATACAGCACCGATGGAAACTCGTCGTCGGGAACGACGACCTCCATTCCCTCCGGCAACGACGCCGCGATCAACCCAACGCCGGCCGACGCCGTCGGCACGAGCGCGATCTCTTCGACGTGCCCGCCGATCAGCGCCGCGAAGTGCCGCCGGCACTCCTCCCCCTTCCGGTCCCACTCCGCGACCCAGTCCGCCTCCCCGCTCTGCCACCGCGCCAGCGCCCGTGTCAGCGCCTCCACGCTCGGCCGCGGCGGCAGCCCGTAGGTCGCCGCATCGAGATAGACGAGGCCGGGAGCGGGGTCGAAGTAGCTCCGCGGGTGACAGGGTGACAGGGTGCTAGGGTGCTGGGGTGTTGGGATGACAGGAGACTGACTCGCGACTTCAAGCCCCATCGCTTAGCTCGTCCTCCCTGACACCCTGACACCCCGTCACCCTGGCGCCCGGCGCCCGACCCCGTCACCCCTCGACGACTTGCACCGCCCGCTCCGGCCACCCCGTCGCGCCGTCCGGCAGGGGCGGGTTGCGCTCTTGCGGCGCGACGTTCCCCTCGCCGTCCGTGGCGCGCATCCAGAGCTTGGCCACGGCGGGGGTCGCTTCGAAGGGGAAGACCCAGCGCACCCAGGTGAAATCGGGATTGATGGAAGGCTCCAGCGTCGCGTCCGCCCAGGTCGCCCCCTCGTCAAGGCTGATCTCGACCCGGAAGATGCCACGGTCGCCCGCCGCGGCCACCCCGGCCGCGATCGCCGGCCCCGCCGAAATCTGCTCGCCGGAGGCCGGGGTGTCGATGCGGCCCCAGATCTGGTACGGCGCCGGGTCGCTCCAACCCCGCGTCTGCCAGTAGCCCTGGTAGTCGTGGTCGACCGCCTCGATCTGCTCGACCCACTTGACATTCTTCATGCCGTAGATCGGCGGCACGATCAGCCGCGCCGGGAAACCGTGGTCCGGCGGCAGCGGCTCGCCGTTCATCCCGGTCACCAGCAGCGTCGTCAGGTCCATCGCCTGCAACAGCGGGATCGAGTCGTCGTAGCCGTCCGCGGCGCGGAAGACGATGTCGACCGCGTCCAGGTCGACTCCCGCTTCCATCAAGAGCTCGCGCAGCGGCAACCCGGTCCACTCCGCCGTCCCGGCCAGATCGCCGTTCAGCTCGTTGGAGATGCAGGAGAGGGTGCTGATGTTCTGCGTCGTGGCCCGCGCCACGATGTCTTCGTACGAGAAAGTCAGCGGCGTCGCGACCATGCCGCCGATCGTCAATTGCCACGTCTCGCCGTCGACGACCGGATCGGAGATGTTCTTCGAGACGCGATAGAAGTCCGCCACCGAGGTGATCACCGGGGTCAGTTTCCCCTCCGCCTCCAGCTCGGCGAACGGGGCCTCCGGGCTCGGGTCCCACTGCGCCAGCGGGGCATCGCCCTCCGCGGTTTCGGGCGCATCCGGCGCGAGCGCCGCTATCTCAGCGGAATCGGCGGGGACCGCGCCCCCGGCGGCAAAGGACGGCTCATCGACGCGGGCGCGAGCGGCGATCTCCGCCGCCGCCTGTTGCTGCGCCGCGACGTCCCCCGCTGCCGGCGCCTTCGCCAACCGCCAGCCAAGCGCCGCCACCCCAACCCCCAGCCCCGCCGCGGCAATGCCGCGCAGGGCCGAGCGGCGCGTGATCTGCTTCGCGTCCGCCCGCTCCATCATCGAGGCTGCCACTGCCGGCACGGTCGCGAGCGCAGCCCAGGCCAGCGCCCAGACCGCCGAGAAGAGCGCCGCCTGCGCCAGCAACACGCCCTGGTTTGGGCTGCCGGCGGCGAAGAACCCCTCGCGCGCCAGCGGATAGACGCCAGCGGCGATGATCAGAAAGAGCACACCCGCCATGATCCCAGCCGGGACCAGCCGGCCGGCAGAGCCCGCTCCAAACCGCCCGGACGCCGTCCCAAGCCCGGCGATCCGCCCAGCCCACGCCCCGACGCCGATGATGCTCAAGAGGACCACCGCGAAGAGTGTGTTTTGCGCCAGGCTCCCGAACGTCTCCGTGGCCCAGCCGAAGATCGCCGTCGGCGTCAGCCGCGCCACGGCCCCCACCACCGTCTCCGGGATCGAGACTACGCCCGTCGGCGCCGCCACGACCCGCCACAGCAGATCGAGGAACAGTACCAGCAACGCGGCCAGCGCCCCGCTGCGGCCATACACGCGGGCGCGATCGATGTCATCGCCATGAGCAGTCATCATAGGAAAGATCCTCCGGATTATGGATGCATCGGGAGATTGCGCCCCGTCGGGGCAGTGCGGCTTCCCGCAATGGTACGCCGGAACGATTCGCGCGTCCCGTTACTGGAGATACGGTTCCCCGGATCGGCCGGATCATTACACCCCGGCCGCATCGTGGCGGGTCAGCGTCCGCGCACTGTGTGCGAGCCCGACCGGGCCCGTTCGTCACGGGACTCAGCAGCCGGGCTGGCCGTGGTTCCCGCAGCAGTTCTGGCGCAACACTACCCGGCGCCACAGGTTCCGGGCCGCCATGCGGAGTTTGGCGCCGAACGGCGCGTCGTAGCCAGACCAATTGGAGATAACCGCCGAGAAGGACGGCCGCGCCCCGTTGTGGCGACCTTGTCCATCAGTGCCCGTGCACATTCCTGTCCCCTACACAGATCGCGTCCGCCCGGCGACTCCTCGATGCGGAGTCGCCCGAGTGCATCTTCAGAGGATCGCTTGGACCACCGGACCGCGCACCGGCGTCGGCAGCGCGCCCCTCCCCGAGAAGTTCCCAAACTTCCCGAACTTCCCGAACTTCCCGAACTTCACCGTGCCCCAGCAGGTCCCCGGAACCAGCACGAGGACGCCAGCGTACCTGGCTAACCCGTCACGCTTGCGGGGCGCCGGCTACCAACCCGTCATCGCGACGATCGGAGGGCCGGCGCGCTCGCCGATCCGCGTCGTGGGCTTCGTGCGCCTCGATCGTGGCCACCATGACCTGGTCGAGAAACTGATTGATCTCCGCATACAGGCGCACCGCCCGATTCGCCGCCAGGTCCTGCTCCGCGATGAGCCCGGTCACCGCCCGCGCCACCGGGAAACGAAAGTACATGAACGCCTCGACGGTTTCCGCCGCCGAAAGGCCATGCGCGGCGCCGTTGCGCCCATAGTGCTCGCCGATAACGCGCGCCTCATCGAGCAACGACGCCCGATCCCCGGCCACGGCCGGCGCCGACGCAAAGCGCATCGCCAGATCGACCAATCGCCGCCCCAGCCGCCGGTGCTCTTCCTGGTTGGCCGTGCCGTACGCCCGGTACCAGGGCCGCTCCCGCGCCGCGCGCAGGAACTCGTCCTCGTACCCGGACAGCGACCGATCGGTCAGCGCCTGCCGCGACACCCGCGGCCGCTCCTGCAAGCGCGGCCCCTCGCCGACCATCGCCCGCAGATCGGCTTCGGCGTACCGGCGGTGCCCGCCCGGCGTGCGAAAGACCGGCACCTTGCCGCTGTCGCTCCAGCGCCGCAGCGTGCTCTGGTCCACCCCGAGAAAGGCGCACGCCTCGTGGATCGTCAGCCAGCGGCCCCCCGTCGGCTCGGGCGTCGGCGCGTCGGGCTTGCGTTCAGGGTTGCGCTGGCGGGGCATGGGACTCCTCCCGCTTCCCGGCCGCGCCACGCCGCGCGAACGGGTCGATCGCTCCGCCGAGGCGACTCGCCGCTGAACCACGCTCGGCTATCCGGAGCCG